>DATDGX010000123.1:0-14573 GCA_036521875.1 Binataceae bacterium (SeqCode) | reverse complement strand
GGACGGAGCCATCGCGGTGGCAGCGAGCTCAACCTGGGCGATTTCGCGATGACCATTCGAGCAAACGGCGCCGGCTGGGTCGCGCTACCGGGGAAAAGAAAACGGCGCGGGAGTTCAGTCCCGCGCCGCTTGCTCGAGAGTACGAATTCGGAAGTCTAGCGAATCGCCGCCCGCACCATCGCATCAGTATCGAAGAACGAGCGATCGACCGCGCCCATGTTGATGTACCAGCACTCCTTCTCGGGCACGTCGTAACCCGGATGGTAGCAGACGGTCGAGAGGCCGGACTGCACGTCGGTTGACGACGAGCCGCTCTGGAACACGCGCTTGAACGGATAGATCGCGACTCGCGATGAAGGCGTCACCCGGTCGGCATACTTCAACCAGGACGTGTAATTGATGAACAACTGTCCCTTGCGATCGTACTGATCCTGGTACATTCCGAAGTCGGCCTCGGAGTCGATGTACAGGACGTGCTTGGAGTAGAGGTCGCCGGGGAGCCGTTCCCGGCGCGCGATGCCTTCCACGATATACATATGCCGCATTTCCCAGTTGGCCGGGCAATGGCTGGCGCCGCCGTCGGTCATGCAGGTAGCGGGCGGCTCCTTGGGATCGTTGATGCATCCGAGCATCTCCTTCTCCCCGAGGAAGCGCCAGTTGTAATTCTCGGTCTTGCCGCTGAAACACTCGAAGTCGTCGGGGCTGTACGATTCGGGACCGGAATCCTGCGAAGTACTGTTGAGCACCTCGCTGACCCGCCGCAGCCGGTGGGTAGCCGGCTGCCAGGTCCAGCTATCGTCGCCCCTGGTCGGAGAGGCATAGCGGTAACGGATGACTCCACCGCCGCGCCCGTCCTGCGGCGCAAGCTGCGGATACAGCGCCGACAGATTCAAGCGATCGGTTTTCAGGTAGTCCGGATCGACCGGCAACGGCTCGACTTCGGTGCGGCCGATCTCGTTGTAGACCGCATAGTGGCCTACCTCGTAGTACCATAGCACCGAGTAGGGCTTGTTTTTTCCCCAATACACGCTTTCGCAATCGAAGTAGCGGAGATCGAAATCGTCGGTCGCGACCGGCTTGAAGAAGTAGTTCCACATGATCTTGGTCGCTACTTCAGGATCGTTCGGATCCAGCAACGGGAACGGCTGACCCGCCACGTAGCCGAGCAGCGAACGATGATTGGGCGCGAGGCGGACCTGCGCGGAATATTTCTCGGTCGCGTCCTTGTACGGAGGCGGCCAATCGATCCGCTCGGTTGGCACCACCTTGATGGTCATGCCGTGCTCGATCCTGGTATAGACGCCCGGCGAGACGTAGTCCTTGGACTTGTACGCGTTTTCCGAGGAAATGAAGTCCCCCGGTCTGACCTGGGCAGCGGCCGGGAGCGCGAGGCCCCCGATTAGCAAAACCAACGAGGCGAGGGCGCTTACGAACCGACCAACAGAATTGCGATTCACATCCATCTCCTCTTCGGCACGGGCGCCGAATCCTGGGTTGCCGAATCTATAGAATTGCTTGTATTGCTTTCCTCCTGCCTGTTTCGTGATTAGCCTCGTTGTCAAATGATGTCAACAATTTTTGTGCAACGCTCAAAGAAGCGAACAGCGCGGCGCCTCTCACGAGGAAGTTTCGCGCGAATTCGTTGGTCTGCTTGCGCCTTGGCAGCGCATCACGCATTAGAGTCTTCGCTCGCGCCGCCTCCGGCGCTCGCGCGTTCGCCCGATCATCCGCCGTTGGAATACGTGACACTCATAGGGTATTCATAATCTGATGAATCGCACTCGCGCGGCGGAGGCTGATGGTTAGCTGGTTCCCAATCGCGGTCACTTTTGTCGTCGCCGGCCTGATCGTCGGCGTGATGGTCAAGATCAATACGATCCTCGGCCCCTCGCGTCCGTCGGAGATCAAGGGCGAGGCGTTCGAATGCGGCAATCCGCCCAGCGGCAGCGCGTTCGGCCGCTTCTCGGTGCACTTCTACCTGACCGCGCTGCTGTTCCTGGTTTTCGACGTCGAGATCATCTTTCTTTATCCGTGGGCGGTGGAACTGAGACGCCTGGGGATGTTCGGCTTCGTCGAGGCGCTGGTTTTCGTCGGCATTCTGACCGTCGGGCTGGTTTACGCCTGGCAGCGTGGAGCGCTGGACTGGACCTAATTGCCGCGGCCACACCTGAATACGGACAGTAGGCGCGAAACTCCACACGCATCGGCAGATTCGCGCGCATCAGGAAATTCGCGATCCGGTTTGTTACGCTGATCGATAAATCAAATCCGCGATGCTCGCCGATAAACTAAAAGAACGCTTCGGCGCTGATCTGGCCAGCGTCGAGACCGCGCACGGCGAAGAGTCGATCTCGATCGCGCGCGATCGCGCCCCGCAAATCCTCCGCGCGCTCCGCGACGAGCCCGCGTTCGCGTTCAACTTTCTCACCGACTTGAGCGCCGTGGATTGGGACGACCGCAAGCCGCGCTTCGACGTGGTTTACCATCTCAACTCGCTCACCCTCGGGCATCGCCTGCGCGTCAAGGTCGGCGTCGAGGCGAGCGACCCGTCGGTGGCGAGCGTGGTTGAACTATGGAAGGCGGCCGACTGGCTCGAGCGCGAGTGCTTCGACATGTTCGGAATTATCTTCACCGGGCATCCGGACCTGCGCCGCATCCTGCTCTACGATACTTTCGAGGGGCATCCGCTGCGCAAAGATTATCCCGCGACTAAGCGCCAGCCGATCGTTCCGGAGATCGACCCGGTGACTAACCCGCGCAGATCGTCGCGCTAGCGGCGCGGCTAACAACCTGACGAATCCACCATGTCACTACCCGCGCGCTGGAAGGAAAAAGTAGCAGCGTCGGATCCCGCCGACGAAATCATGGAACTGCAGATGGGGCCGTCGCATCCCGCCTCGCACGGCACCATCAAGTTCAACCTCAAGCTCGACGGCGAGCAGATCGTCGATTGCGATGTCGAGGTCGGCTATCTGCATCGCGCCTTCGAAAAGATGTGCGAGCAGGGGACCTGGACGCAGGTCTTTCCGTACACCGACCGGCTCAACTACGCCTCGCCATGCATTAACAACGTCGGCTTCGCGCTGGCGGTGGAGAAGCTGCTCGACGTCGAGGTGCCGGAGCGATGCCAGTACCTGCGCGTGATCATGAGCGAGGTCTCGCGCATCACGGATCATCTGACCTGCCTGGGGATGGCGGGGCAGGAAGTCGGCGCGACCACCGCGGCGTTCTACCTGCTCGAGGCGCGCGAGCTCCTCTACGATCTCGTCGAGTCTGTTACCGGCGCGCGGCTGACGGTGACCTGGTGCCGGGTCGGCGGCGTAGTGACCGACCTGCCCGCCGATTTCGCCGATCGCATCAAGCTCGCGTTCCGCCGCCTCGACGAAGTTCTCAGCGATTGCGACAAGCTCCTCGAGCGCAACCGCGTCTTCATCGATCGGATGTCGGGCATTGGCATCATGTCGCGCGAAGACGCGATCTCATACGGCTTGACCGGCCCGCTGCTGCGCGCGGCCGGCGTCAGCTACGACGTGCGCAAAGCCGACCCGTACCTGGTCTACAACCGGTTCGACTTCGAGGTGCCGATCGGAGAGCGCGGCGACAACTACGACCGCTTCAACGTGCGCTTCCAGGAGATGTACCAATCCAAGCGGATTATCGAGCAGGCGATGGCGAGCCTGCCCGCGGGTCCCATCGCGCTCGACGACCATCGCATCGTGCTGCCGCCCAAGCAGCAGGTCTACGACTCCATCGAAGGGCTGATGAACCACTTCAAGCTCATCATGGAAGGCATCAAGGTGCCCGCCGGCGAGGTCTATCACGCGGTCGAGGGCGCAAACGGCGAGCTCGGGTTCTACGTAGTGAGCGACGGCAGCGGGCGTCCGTACCGGGTGCGGGTCAGGCCGCCGTGCTTCCTTGGGATGGGCGCGCTCAACAAGATGCTTATCGGCCGCATGATCGCGGACATCATCACGACGTTCGGGATGATCAACATGATCGGTGGCGAGTGCGACCGTTGATGTTGATGGTCATCGCGCTCAGCGCCGGCTCAGATCGGCCGCGCCCAGCGTGTAGGTATTCCTGACCAGCGTCGCCGAATCGAAGAATAAAAACGGCGTCGGCATCACATCGTCGGGGCGCGCCGTGAATACCTCGCCGGGAGTCGCCGGCAGCCCGTCGCTCTGATCGATTAGAGTCAGCGTCAACTCGCCGCCGCCCTTGACCTTGAGCTGCAGGTCGAAGCCGCGCTCGGGAACCGACCAGTACCACGCCGCCCATCCGTCGCTCGGAAAACCGCCGGGCGACTTCCCGTCGACGGCGGCATCGATCACCCGTACCGTGTCTGGCAGCGTCATCCAGATAGTCGGCGCATGACGCGCGGAGCCGATGTGCACCTTCACGATGCGTACGCCGTCGTGCACCACATCGTCGAGGACCTTCAGCTCCGGCGGCGGCAGCTTGACCGCCGGCGCGTCGCCCTCGATCGTGCGGCCGTTGTTGAGCCGCGTGAATGGCGCCGCCGAGCCGGTGATGGCGGCGAGCTTGCCGCCGCGCACCCGATGCTGGAAGAACTGCGCGGTGAAATGATCGGGCCGCGGATCGACGCTGACCCAGCGCGCGGCGGCGCTCTCCGCGTCGAGCACATAGAAGATGCTGTCGGGGCGCGGATGGTGCGCGTTGAAACCGCTGGCCGAAGTGCCCACTGCGAGGAAAACGATCGCGAGCGCTCCCAGAGCTATCGAAATCGATGGGTGCCATCGATAGCCGGCGCTCAGGACCTCCAGGTACGGAATCGCGACTCCGATTATCAGCGCGACGCCGAACGCCGCGAGCATCAGAAACATCGGCGTCGCCTCGGCGCCGACCGTCACCAGCGGGACCAGGATGATCGCGGCGGGCGCCAGCGCCAGTATTGCGCATAGCGCGGCCGTCGATGCTTGGACCGAATCTCCACGCACCTCGCGTGGGACAAAGTACATCGCGAGCGCGGCGAAAATCAGCGGCCACATCAGCAAATAGCTGGCGCCGGCAAGCTGCGAGGTTGACAGCAGCATCAGCAGCGTCCACATCGTGAGGGCTCCCGCGCCCATGTTTTGAGCGCGCGTAAAGCGTACTAGCCATGCGTAGAGTGTAAGCAGCGTCGCTAGGGCTACCATCGTCGAGGCGGCGCCGAACCATCGCGCGCCATAGCTTGTCATGCTGGGCAACCTCCGCCAGCCAACCAAAATCGCCATCACATGCCACATCGCGAACCCTTCCGTGACTGCGATCGCGATCGCGCCGATGAAGACGAAGAATCCCGCCACGATGCCGGGTGCACTGAGCCGTCCGTCGCGGATGCCGAACGCGATCACAATCGCGACCAGCGCCGTTAGCATGATCGCGAGCACCAGCGCGGCTCGTTCGCCGTAGTGGATCAGGTGATTGCCGACGCTGAAATAGACTTCGTTTCTCGCGTCGTTCTGACTCCGGTCCGGTTGATCGAAGCGGATGTTGCCGAACCGTTGCGCGAGCTCCAGCGCGTAAGACCCCTGATGCTGCAGCGAGCGCTGGTCGAGCAAAGCCGCGTTGTCGAGCGCGGTGTGATACCTCGGCAGACCGCCCGAGGCCGCGAAGTTCATGCCGGCAAGGCCGCCCGCCATGAACTCCGTCAGATCAGTGTCGTTGGAGAGCCGTTTGTAGATTGCGCTCGAGAACGAGCCCGCCCTCGGATAATCCGCGGCGTGCGCGAATTGATCGATGAGCCACGCGTTCGGGTCGCTGGTCTGGAACATCAGCGACGGCCCCTCGTCGCCGCGCATCTCGAAGTTGAGCACTACCTTGATCTTGGGCAGCGCCGGAAAATTCTCGACGAAGCCCTTCGCTCCGACGAGTCCCAGCTCTTCGCCGTCAGTGAACAGGATCAGCAGGTCGTTGCGCAGCGGCGGCCCCGCCTCGATCGCGCGGACGGTTTCCAGGATCGCCGCGACCGCCGACGCATCGTCGCCGGCGCCGGGGCCGCTCGGTACCGAGTCGTAGTGGCCCGCGAGCATCACCGTCCCGGTGCTATCGGTGCCGCCGATCTGCCCGATGATATTGTGCGCGGTCGCGAACAGATGAGGACGCCTTCTGGCGCTGGCGGCGGTCACGGTCTGCTGTTCCGATTTCGCGCCGAGCCCGTCGAGCCGTCTCAGCAAATAGTCGCGGACGCGTGCGTTGTCGGCGGAACCCAGCGGATGCGGCCGTACGGCGATCGCGCGGACATCACGCATCGCGCGCGCCGCAGAAAATTTCGTCTCCGGCGCCGTGATGGGCTGAGCGGCAGGGGGCGCAATGCTCACTACCGCATACGCTGCGACGAGTACAATTATGATGAGCGCGATCGGTCCGGAGATCGATGCCGGCTCGGCTGGATCGTCGCTCACGCGATGCTCGCTTCCCACGGTCTGCCGCTTCTACATGCGCATCCCCTGTTAGAGCAAGCCGGCGTGAGGCAAAAGCGAGGGCAGAAAGTGCGGGCGAAAGAGCCAGTCACGACCGCTTTGCCGCGCCCTCACGCGCCGTTATGATTTAAACGCCCGCGGCCTTTCCGAGTCCGCACGATGTCCTCAGCCGAAGCTATCGCACTCGCCGACCAACCGCGCCGGATTTTGATCGTACTGCTCGGCTCGATTGGTGACGTGGTCCGCGCGCTGCCGCTGCTCGGGCGAATCCGGCGCGCATGGCCCGACGCGCACATCGCATGGGCGGTCGAGCCCAAGTCGGCGCCGATTCTCGAGCATCATCCCTGGCTCGATCAAATCATCCTGTACGATCGCACCCACGCGCCGTGGGGTTTTCTTCCCTACCTGCGCCGCGTGCGCGCAGGCGATTTCGATCTCGTGCTCGACCTCCAGCGTCATCTGAAGAGCGGATTCACCTCGATTGTCTCGGGTGCGCGGAATCGCTACGGGTTCGCCGCGCCCAACACCAAGGAATTCAACCATCTGTTTTCGAATCATCAGATCGACGCGCAGCCGCCGATGCGCCTCAAGCTGCTTCAGTATCAGGCGTTCGGCGATGCGCTCGGAATCCCGCCGGCGCCCGTTGAGTTCGGCCTCAGCGCGTCCCCCGACGAGCGCGCCCGCGCGCTGGCGCTCCTCGCGGCGGCGCCGCGTCCACTCCTCGGCGTCATCCTCGGTTCCTCGTGGCCGAGCCGCGTTTACTTTCCCGAATCGACGGCTGCCGTGATTCGCGGTCTCGCCGTCGCCGCGCTTCGACGCGGGGTCGAAGCCGACGGCGCAGCTCCGCTCTTTCCGGTCCTCCTCGGCGGACCCGACGAGACTCCCTTGGCCGCTGATCTGATGCGTCATCTCGACGGCGTGCCCGCGCTCAACCTCGCCGGCCGCACCACACTGCGCGACTTGCTAACGATTCTTCCGGAATGTGCCGCCGCATTCGGACCCGACTCTGGTCCAATGCATATCGCCGCCGCCGTCGGATGCCCGATCGTATCGCTATGGGGCTCGACGGCACCGGAGCGCTCTGCCCCGTGGGGGTTCGCCGACTACGCGATGAGCGGAGCGATCCCGTGTCATCCCTGCTATCTTCGAGAGTGCCCGATCGGGCGCGAGTGTATGCGGCGGATTTCTCCTCAGGATGTGATCACGATGATTCGGCGCGCCATCGCCGCTCATCCGCGCGAGGCGTTCGTGGCGCAGGCGCCGTCGGCATCAGATTCGTCGCCATCCGATTCGTCCCGGTCCGATTCGTTCGCGCGCGGAGGCCGCGGCGGAGATCAGGATGAGCACCGCCGCTAGCGAGCAGGTCGAGGCCGGAGGATGGCGCTTCCTGCTCACCCCGGAAGCGTCGCGATTTTCCTCCGAGCAACGCCGCCGTCTGATCGAAATCGCCTATGGCGCCGCGGCTGGCAGCGGTGTCGGTCCCATCCGGCGCTCGCGTCACGCGGCGAGTTACCGCGCGGAGCTTTCCGCCGGAGGCTCGCCGGAGACCGACGTTTTTATCAAGGTGCTCGACCCGCCGCACGGCGCAGGCGCCCTCAAGCGATGGTTTCGGCCCTCGCACGTCGCGCATCTGGTTGCGATAACCGCGGCGCTCAATCGCGACGGCTTCGAAACGCCACCGATTCTGCTCTTCGGTCGCGAGGCCGCCACCCGGCGCGAGATAATCGCGACGGTGCGCGCGCGCGGAACCCTGCTACCGCGAAATTTCGCGGTGCGCCCCGAGATGCTCGCGCGCAAACGCGCGATGCTCCGCGAGCTCGGCGCGACCGTCGCGCGGATGCATCGCGTGGGCTATATCCACGGCGACCTCACGCCCTACAACGTGTTCGTCGCCAACGACGCCGATCCGCATTTCATTTTCATCGATCACGAACGCACCCGGCGCACCTTCTTGAGCCATCTCGAGCGGCCGCGGATGCGCAACCTGGTTCAGCTTGGACGTTTCGAATTGCGTGGGCTCTCGAGGACCGACCGGATGCGCGTGCTGCATGGCTACGCCGGTGCGATGAGAGCGCGTAAGCTTCGCGCGTTGCGCCGGCGCGTGGCGCGCTTGCTCGCCTCGCGAATGGAGCGCGACTACGCGAGTGCCGAACGAATCAAGGCGGCCACTGTCGCAGTCGTGAAGTGAGCACGCGCGAAGTGAAAAGGCATCATGGCTGAGCCGGCGAAAATCTCAGTCGTAATCCCCGTCTACAACGAGGCCGCGACCGTCGGCGTGGTGATCGATCGCGTACTCAACTGCGGCTTCGACGCCGAAATAATCGTGGTCGACGACGGATCGACCGACGGTACTCGCGAGTTCCTGCAGCGTTTCGAGCATCCACGGCTGCGCTGCTTCTATCATTCCGGGAATCGCGGCAAGGGCGCGGCGCTCCGCCTCGGCTTCGCGGCGGCGCGCAATCCATATGTCTTCGTGCAGGACGCCGACCTCGAATACAATCCGCGCGACTACGGCCTGATGATCGAGCCGCTGCTCGACGGCCGCGCCGACATGGTCTACGGCTCGCGCTTCCTGGGCGGCACCCATCGCGTGCTGTTCTTTTGGCACTACCTCGGCAATCGCCTGGTCACGCTGCTCTCCAACGCGATCAGCGACTTGAACCTGAGCGACATGGAGACGGGGATGAAAGCGTTCGTGCGCGAGAAGCTGATGGAGCTCAAGCTTTCCGGCGACCGGTTCACCTTCGAGCCGGAAATCACGGCCAAGGCGGCGCGCGCTCGCTGGCGCATCTACGAGGTGCCGGTTTCCTATTCCGGGCGCACTTATGAAGAGGGCAAAAAGATCGGATGGCGTGACGCGGTCATCGCGATCTTTGCGATTGTCTACTACCGGTTCTTTGATTGAGATTGCCAGCGCCCGATGACGAGCCAGCGAACCCATAACAGAGCCGAAGCGGCGCATCCCGGCGCACGCCTCGGCACCAATCCCGGCGCAGGCGCCACCGTCGCGCCCGGCTCTCAGCTGAGGGTCGCGGGCGTCGATCCTGAGCTGGGCTTCGGCGGCGGCGAGACCCAGGTGCTCGGCCTGACCCGCGAGCTCACTGCGGACGGGCATCGCGCCGAGCTCATCTGCGATCCTGCGGGACGGCTCTGGGAGCGAGCCCGCGTGCTTGGTATCGTCTGCCACGCGCTCCGGATCCGAAACGCCCTCGACGTCGCAGCCGCGATGCGGCTGCGTGCGATGCTGGCCCGCGAACGCTACGACGTGGTGCACTTTCACACCTCGCGTGCGCATTCGATGGCGCCGTTCGCGGACTCCTACGCTCGTGCTCTGGTCGTCACGCGCCGGATGGACTACCGCCCCAACCGGCTCTTCGCGCCCTATCTGTTCGGCCGCGCCGTCGACGGCGTCGCCGCGATCTCGCGGGGCGTCGCCGACGCGCTCGGCTCGGCCGGGGTTGCGCGCTCGCGCGTGACGATCATTCCAAGCGGCGTCGACTGCGCGCATTTTCGGCCGCCGTCGCCGTCCGAGCGCGCCGCGGCGCGCGCGGCGCTCGGCGTGTGCGACGGCGAGATCGCGGTGGGTACGCTCGGCGCGCTCGAGGCGCGCAAGGGTCATCGTGATCTGCTCGCGGCGCTCGCCGCGCTGACCGCGCGCGAGCCCGCCGCGCCCGCGCCCTCATTGGTCTGCATGATCGCGGGCGACGGCTCGCTGCGCGACGAACTAGCTCGCGACGCGTCGCGGCTCGGGATCGCGGAACGGCTGCGGATGCTGGGACGAATCGACGATTCGCGCGCGCTGCTGTGGGCGCTCGACGTTTTCGCGTTTCCCTCGTTGAAGGAGGGACTCGGCGTCGCGATGCTCGAGGCGATGGCGTGCGGGCTGGCAGTGGTCGCGTCGCGGACCGGTGGAATTGGCGACGTCGTCGACGACGGACGCACCGGGTTGCTGGTCGCGCCCGGAGACGCCGGAGCGCTCGCGTCCGCTCTGGGACGGCTCGCGGAGGACGGCGCCGCGCGCGCCGCACTTGGCGCCGCGGCGCGGACATCGGTTGCGGAAAATTTCTCGATGGCCGCGATGGCGCGCCGGACGCTCGAACTTTATCGCTCGTGCCTGGCCGCTAACCGCGGCGCGGGCAGCCACTCTGGGAGGACCTGATGCAAAGTATGACCGGCTTCGGCCGCGCCGTCGTCGAACGCGCCGGCACTCGCGTGGTGGCGGAGGTGCGCGCGCTCAACCAGCGCTTCTTCGAGCTCAAGCTCAACCTCCCGCGCACCTGGGGAGAGCATGAAGCGGCAATCCGCAAGATGGTGCAGGGCGTAGTCACGCGCGGCCGGGTCGAAGTGTATCTCAAGTGCGTTATGCTCAAGCCCCCGCCGGTCAGGCTCGAGGTCAACGATCGGCTCGCGAATCTTTATATCTCCGAGGTGCGCCGGCTCGGAAAACGTCTGCGCCTCGGCGGCGAGCCTGGCATCGATTCGATTCTCAACCGGCCCGAGATTTTTCACGTGGTGGAAGATGAGAATGACAATCGCGATGGCATGCGCCTGGGCTCCGAGGCGTTGAAGAAGGCTCTGAAGGCCCTCGACGCGGAGCGCACTCGCGAGGGCAAAGGCATGCAGCGCGATTTCATCGAGCGGGTCCGCAAGATTGCCGCGGCGATCCCGCGGATCGAAAAACTCGCCGAGGAGACTCGCGCCGAGATCATGGCAAATTTCCAAAGCCGGATGCGCGGCCTGCTGGTGGAATTGCCGCTCAACGAGAAGCGGCTCTACGAAGAGGCGTCGGTGGCTTCGCAGCATGGCGATATCAGCGAGGAAATCACGCGGCTCAAGACTCATCTCGATGGACTGAGCGCGCTGCTGCAGCGCAAGGGCGCGGTCGGCAAGTCGATCGAGTTCCTGTTGCAGGAGATCAATCGCGAGGTGAACACGATGGGATCGAAATCGCAGAACGCCGCGATGTCGCAGGTGACAGTCGAGGTCAAGGCGGAGGCGGAGCGTATGCGCGAGCAGGCGCAGAACGTCGAATGACGCGCGCTAGGCGGCCTCGCGCGCTACCCCAATGGCGGATAAAACGAAGTTTGCAATGACTCGGCGGCTTGGATAATGTCCCACTCGAGTGACTTCTTGCCGCCGAAACGCGGTATAATCTTTATATTGTCGGCGCCCTCGGGCGCCGGCAAAACCACGATTTGGCGCGCGGCGCTGAAGGCGATCGCGGGGCTCGAACCGTCCATTTCTCTCACCACGCGCGCCCCGCGAGAAGGCGAAGAAACCGACGGAATCGAATACCACTTCGTGAGCGAAGAGGACTTCAAACGCAAGGCCGACCACGGCGATCTCGCCGAATGGGCCCAGGTCTTCGACCATCGCTACGGCACCCCGCGCGCGCCGCTGGAGCGGGCAGTCGCCGCGGGCCGCGACATCCTGCTCGATATCGACATCCAGGGCGCGAGGCAAATCCGCGCGAAGTATTCCGGCGACGCGGTGACGATCTTCGTCTTGCCGCCGAGCTTCGCCGAGCTCGAGGAGCGCCTGCGCCGGCGCGGCACCGAACCCGAGCCCGCGATTCAGCATCGCCTTCAGCGCGCCCGCGAAGAGGCGCGCGCCTACCCCGAATACGACTACCTGATCATCAACGAGGAGATTCACGAATCACTCGCGCAGCTTGAGGCGGTGGTGAATGCCGAGCGCCTCAAGGTCGGCCGCCTGCGCGAGAATTTCGCGCCGTGGAAGAGTTAGCGCAAAGCTCCTATCCCGACCAGTTGGAGGGTTTGATCCACCGGCTGCACGCGTACAATCCGCAGGCCGACGACGCGCTCATCCGCCGCGCGTACGAATTCTCCGCGCGGATGCACTCCGAGCAGAAGCGCAAGTCCGGCGAGCCCTACGTCATTCATCCGCTCAACGTCGCGATGATCGCGACCGAGCTCAAGCTCGACGTCCCCTCGATCGTGACCGCGCTGCTGCACGACGTGGTCGAGGACACTCCCGCCTCGCTCGCCGAGCTGCAGGCGCAATTCGGCGCCGAGGTCGCGGAGCTGGTTGACGGCGTCACCAAGGTCTCGAAGATCACCTTCCAGAGCCGCGAGGAGAAGCAGGCGGAAAATTTCCGCAAGATGATCATCGCGATGTCGCGCGACATCCGCGTGGTGCTCATCAAGCTCGCCGACCGCCTCCACAACATGCGCACGCTCGACCATCTCGCGCCCGACAAGCAGGTCGAGATTGCGCGCGAGACGCTCGAGATTTACGCGCCCATCGCGCATCGGCTCGGAATTTACTGGCTCAAGTCGGAGCTCGAGGATCACGCCTTCCGCTACATCAACGCTTCCGCCTACGACACCCTCAAGACGCACGTCGCCGAAAGCCGCCCGGAGCGCGAGGGTTATATCCACGACGTGATCGAGATCCTGACCCGCCGGCTTGGCGAGTCGGGCGTCAAGGCCGAGATCACCGGGCGTCCCAAGCACTTCTTCTCGATTCACACCAAGATGCAGGAGCTGGCGCTCGACTTCGATCAGATCTACGACCTGGTCGCGTTCCGCATCATCGTCGACTCGGTGCGCGAATGTTACGAGGCGCTCGGCGTGGTGCACGCGAACTGGAAGCCGGTCCCCGGCCGCTTCAAGGATTACATCGCGCTGCCCAAGGTCAACATGTACCAGTCGCTGCACACCACCGTGATCGGTCCGCGCGCGCAGCGGATGGAGGTGCAGATTCGCACCCGCGAAATGCACAAGGTCGCCGAGGAAGGAATCGCCGCGCACTGGACCTACAAAGAGGGCAACTCCAAAGAGGGCAAGGAGACCGAGCGCTTCGCGTGGCTGCGCCGCCTCATCGAATGGCAGCAGAACCTGAAGGACCCCGAGGAGTTCCTCTCGACTGTCAAGGACGACCTGTTTCCCGAGGAGGTTTTCGTCTTCACGCCCAAAGGTGACGTGCTCGACTTTCCGCGCGGCTCCACGGTCATCGATTTCGCGTATCGGATCCATTCCCAGGTCGGGAACCATCTCGCGGGCTCGCGCGTCAACGGCCGGATGGTGCCGCTGCGCTATCAGCTCCGCTCCGGCGACACCGTCGAGGTAATCACTTCCGAGAAGCAGACGCCCGGCAAGGATTGGCCGAACTTCGTCGCCACCGCGCGCGCGAAATCGCGCATCCGCCAATGGCTCCGCCAGCAGCAGTCCGATCGCTCGTTCGAGCTCGGAGTGTCGCTCCTCGATCGCGAGCTCGAGCCGCTGAAGCTCAGCGTCTCGCAGCTCCGTTCCAGCAAGCGGCTCGACGCGGTCCTCGGGGACTTTTCGCAGCGCGACGCCGAGAGCCTGCTGGCCGCGGTGGGTTACGGAATCATCACGCCCTCGCAACTGCTGAACAAGGTGCTGACGCCCGAGGAGCTCAAGGCCTACCGCGCGGAGAAGGCGCCTGCGCCGCCGAGTCCCGCGTCCAAGGAACGCGCGCTCAAGGAGGCGCGCAAATCGGCCGGCAACGCGGTGATGGTCTCCGGGGTCGGCGACGTGCTGGTCCGCTTCGCGCGATGCTGCAATCCGCTGCCCGGCGAGGCGATCACCGGCTTCATCACGCGCGGCCGCGGCGTCACCGTGCATCTCGCCGGATGCCCGCACGCGCTCACCACCGATCCGCAGCGCCGCGTGCCGGTGGCGTGGAAAGATGGCGACGAAGCGCCGCGGCCGATTCGGCTCGAAGTGCTATGCGTCGATCAGCCGGGACTGCTGGCCGCGATGACCCGGGCGATCGCGGCGGCTGGGGTCAATATCACCACCGCGGAAGTGAAAATCCGCGGCACTGACGGGCGCGCGCTATGCGTCTTCGAGGTGCTGGTAACCAACGCGCGGCAACTCAACACGCTGATGAACTCGATCGGCTCGATCGACGGGGTGATGCGCGTGTCGCGCCTCGGCCAGCAAAACGGGCACCGCTTCTGACGCCGCTCCGCGGCCGCAAGGAAACAGCGACGATGAAAAAAGCACTCGCGACCCATCACGCGCCGGCTGCGATCGGTCCCTACTCACAAGCGGTCGAGGAGCGCGGGATGGTGTTTTGCTCCGGGCAGATCGGTCTCGATCCCGCAACCGGCGCGCTGGTCGAAGGCGGCGTCGAGCATGAAACCCGCCGCGTGCTCGACAA
>DATDGX010000122.1:0-2002 GCA_036521875.1 Binataceae bacterium (SeqCode) | reverse complement strand
CACCGTGAAAGTCAAGCCCTGCGGATCCTGCGCAACCTTGACTCCGCGGACCGTGGTCTTAGTGCTTCTGGCCTGGACGAGGTATCCATAGATCGTCTCTTCGCCCAATGCCCCGCATGCTTCGAGGCGATGCAAACCGTGTACGAGGACGAAGCGATCACCATCGCGCCGCACCAGGATGGGTGCTTGCTGTCCGACTTCCAGAATACTCTGCGCGATCTCTTGGACGGTCTCTGGTTTGAGCGTTGCGCGGCGTTTTATCGGCACGTAGATGTTCGCGATCGCAAATTTTTCTCGCCTCATCATGGTACGGCTCCGAAGTGCGTCCTTCCTTGGTCAAGTGCCGCAAAACGTTTGGTGCACGACTTGATCGGGCCGCGGCGGATCGACGTAGCAGCCGAACACCGGTTGATCCTCGTAGGGCATGGAGAGCACCGTCAGCAGAGTCTCGAAAGGCGCAAAATTCCCATCGTTCACGGCTGCAGAGATCGCCTCCTCCACCAGATGGTTGCGCGGGATGAAAGCAGGATTAGCCGCACGCATCGCCGTCCGGCGCTCGTTCGCATCTCCACCCTCCTCTGCAAGCCGATGTCGCCATCTCACCGCCCAATCGTCGAAGGAGCTCGGATCGGAAAACAGGTTGCGCACAGCCGCGTCGCCGTCGGGGCCGGTAGCCGCGTCGCACAGCCGGCGGAAGATCAAGGTGAAATCGACGCCGTTGCGGGCCATGCGCTCAAGCAGGTCTTGCGCTAGGGACAGATCGTCCGGCCGCGATTGGAACAGACCGAGCTTGCGGCTGAGGCCCGCGGCGTAGGCCGTTTCGAAACCGATGGTGAATGCGTCAATTGCCTCTTGCGCCTCTTTGACGGCAGTGTCCTTGTCCTCTGCAAGCAGCGGCAAGAGCGTCTCCGCGAGATGGGTGAGGTTCCAATGGGCAACGCGTGGCTGGTTACCGTAAGCGTAGCGCCCCATGTTATCGATGGAGCTGTAGACCGTCCCTGGGTGATAGACGTCCATGAAGGCGCAGGGGCCGTAGTCGATGGTCTCGCCCGCTATCGACATGTTGTCGGTGTTCATGACGCCATGAATGAAGCCGACCAGCATCCACCTCGCTATCAGCGCTGCCTGACGCGAGATCACCAAGTCGAGGAGCGTGCGGTACCGGTTCGGGGCGTCAACTGCCTCTGGGTAGTGCCGCGCGATGACGTGATCAGCGAGACGCCGGATCGCATCCAAATCCCCCTGCGCCGCGAAGAACTGGAAGGTGCCGACGCGGATGTGGCTCGACGCGACGCGGGTCAGTACCGCGCCGGGCAAAGGCACCTCGCGCCAAACCGGCTCGCCGGTCGCCACAGCGGCGAGCGCTCGAGTCGTCGGAATCCCGAGCGCCGCCACCGCCTCGCTTACGATGTATTCGCGCAGGACAGGCCCGAGCGCCGCTCGTCCGTCGCCCAGTCGGGAAAACGGCGTCTGGCCAGACCCCTTGAGCTGGATGTCGCGGCGCGCGCCATCGCGATCGATCACCTCGCCGAGAAGAATGGCACGTCCGTCACCAAGTTGAGGTACGAAACCCCCGAACTGGTGGCCCGCATAAGCCATGGCGAGCGGCTCGCTTCCCTTGGGCACCCGGTTGCCCGCGAGGATCTCCACACCGTCTGGTTCGGTAAGCTTTCCCGGATCGAGCTCGAGATGCCAGGCGAGTTTCTTGTTCAGCCGAACTAGGCGGGGCGCGGCAACGGGAGTGGGCCGAAGCCGCGCGAAGAATCGGTCCGGCAGGCGGGCGTAGCTGTTGTCGAATGCAAAGAAATCGACTGCCTCGGTTTGTGCCGTCATGACTGTTCCAGCGCGTAGTGCTTGAGATCGGCAAGATCGACAACATCGAGCTGTCGAAGACGCTCTTTCAACTTGCGCCTCCGATCAAGCCCATCGCTCAAAAGTTGTGATCGCTCCGACGCCAGACGCTCGCTAGCCAGGGCTGTCTTTCGCGCGGCTGTCCGGCGGG
>DATDGX010000121.1:0-16915 GCA_036521875.1 Binataceae bacterium (SeqCode) | reverse complement strand
GTCCATCGCCATTGCGTACATGCCTTCCCAGTTGAGCGACTTGCGATAACGCGACATCTGGTCGTTCCAGACTTTCGCCGCACGCACGCCTTTGACCAGATCGCCCGAATGCGCCGCGATCCGCGTCGCGATTACGCCCTCCCGCACGTCGTCGATATCGGGCAGGCGCAGATGCTCCGCGGGCGTCACGTAGCACAGGAAATCGGTGCCGGCGGCCGCGGCGATCGCACCGCCGATCGCGCCGGTAATATGGTCGTAGCCCGGCGCGACGTCGCAGGTCAGCGGCCCCAGCACGTAGAACGGCGCGCCCGAGCAGATCCGCTTCTGCAGCTTCACGTTGGCCTCGATCTGATCGAGCGGCACGTGGCCGGGACCTTCGATCATCACCTGCACGCCGAGCGCGCGGGCGCGATCGGTCAACTCGCCGAGCACCAGCAGCTCGGCTATCTGGCCGCGATCGGTCGCATCGCCGGTCGCGCCGGGACGGAGCCCGTCGCCGAGCGACATCGTGACGTCGTGCTCGCGCATGATCGCGCACACTTCATCGTAATGCTCGTAGAGCGGATTCTCTCTGCCGTTGCGCTCGATCCACGAGGCCAGGATCGCGCCGCCGCGCGACACGATACCCTCGATACGCTGATGCCCGCGCAGCCGGCTCACGCTCTCGCGCGTGACGCCGCAATGCAGGGTCATGAAGTCGACGCCCTGGCGCGCCTGGCGCTCAATCACGTCGAGGAACGCGTCGCCGTCGAGGTCCATGATCGAGCGCTCGCTGCCGAGCTGATAAATCGGCACCGTGCCGAGCATCACCGAGCATCGCGACAGCAGCTCGACGCGAATCTGGTCGAGGTCGGTGCCGGTCGAGAGGTCCATCACCGAGTCGGCGCCGTAGCGCACCGCGGTGTAGAGCTTTTCCACTTCTTCTTCGACGAACTGATGGAAGTTCGACGCGCCGATATTCGCGTTGACCTTGGTGCGCAGCTTCCTGCCCACGCCGATCGCGCGGAAATTGTGATGCTCATTGCGCGGGATCACCACCTCGCCGGTGGCCACCAGCGCGCGGATCTCTTCCGCCGCAAGCCCTTCGTCCTCGGCGACTTCGTTCATCGGTTCGGTGACAAGGCCCTTGCGGGCCGCTTCGAGCTGAGTCATTTCGTCACCTCGACGGACGCCTCGGCGTCCGGTTGTTTCTGTTCATGACCGATCGGTTTCATCAACAGTATAGCCCAAATCCTAGTCTTCGCCGTACGCGATTCCGTTCTTCTCGCACAGCGCGCGCAGCTCCCGGATCATCCGCTCCGAGCGTGCGAGATGGGCTATCGCGATGAAATTCGCGAGCGCGACCGCGAGCATCGCCGCGGTGGCCCAGTACATGTGCCCGAGCGCATCGCCGCCGTGGATTGCGCCGACGCCCTTCGCGTAAGCGATGAAAAGAATTCCGAGACCGATCAGGGTCAGCGCGATCGTGACTCGCGTCATCGCTTACTTGCCGCTGCGCGGCTGATGCCGGTCGATCGCAACGAGTTCGACCGGCTCCGGCGCGGCTTCCCAATGGTGCGGCCGCTGCCGGTCGCTGTAGGTTTTAAGCTCCGGGCGTTGGGGATTGTAGACCTGCGCGGCCTGTTCTTCGTACCACTTGAGCATCTCCTGCATGTTGCCGTCGCGTCCTTTCTCGGCGAGCACGCGCGAGCGATGCATGAGTTGCTCCTTGGTCTCGACGAAATCCTTGCGATCGAATCCCCAGATGCGCGGATGCACGTAAGTGTCCATCCTGATCGCGTCGCACGGGCACGCCTCGACGCACAGCCCGCAGTAGATGCAGCGCAGCGTGTCGATCTCGTAGCGCACCGGATATTTTTCGATATGCGGATCGGGCGCCTCGCCGGCCTCGATATAGATGCATTGCGCGGGGCACGCGGTCGCGCATAGGAAGCACGCGGTGCAGCGGACGCTCGCATCCTCACGAAGGGTCAGGCGATGGCTGCCGCGGAAGTTGTCGGGATAGTGCTTGCGCTCCTCGGGATATTGGGTGGTAGCGGACGCGCGGCGGCCCTTGGCGAAACCGAATGCGTGCGCGGCATGCACCGACAAATTGCGGAGAAAGTGGTAATTGGTTATCAGCATCCCCTTCAGGATTTCCGGCAGGTAGAGCCGTTCCGAGAGGGTCATTTCTTCGCGTCGTTTCATATCAGGCTGAGCGCGGAATCCATTGTCGGGATTGGGTTTTACGGCGGGCGCGCGGCCGCCCGTCGCGATTACCGGACTGTTCAAGGCAACTATAAGGACTCGCTCGAATCGCAGTCAAGTTAGCGGCCGGAAACGGCGAGAGAGGTTTTGCGGGCAGCGAATGCCGGCGACAACGGAGCCGGCCTCTTGCGTGCCCCCCGGTGCGGGCCGGCCCCTACCTTCTTGCGTGCCACTGGGTGCAGGGGTCAGCCCTGCTCAGGTGAATTGCAGCCCCTTCATATGCCCGTCGGCGCGCCATTTGCGGATGAGTTCGTGGAACTCAACCGGTCCCCCGCCGTATAGCTCGCCCGCGAGCCCCGCGCCTTCGGCTGGTTTACCTTCATTGTTGTAGTATCCCGGCGTGCACGCCTCCAGAAACTCTCGATTGTTCAGCGCCTTCTGCCGGATCGTCGCCACCCACTCAGCTTCCGCCTCGGCGGCAGGTTCGATGCATCGCGCCTCGTGCAATTTCGCGTGCTGAATGAGCTCGCTGATGTGGCGTGCTTGCTCCTCGAGCATGTGTGGAAAGTTCGCGGTCAATGCGTTCTGCGTGATGCCCATGTGGAAGCAGTTCGGGAAACCGAAGCTGCAAAAGCCGTGCAGTGTTTTGACCCCATCAGCCCAGTTCTCGGTAAGTGACCTGCCGCCGCGGCCGTAGACCTCGAAGCCCGCGCGCCGCGTGTACGCGGTGCCCACTTCGAATCCGGTGGCGAAGATGATGCAGTCGACCTCGTACTCCACTCCGTCGAAAACCAGGCCTTTGTCGGTGATGCGATCGACGCCGCGGCCCATGGTGTCCACGAGCGTCACGTTCGGACGGTTGAACGCCGGCAGGTATTCGTCGTTGAAGGTGGGGCGTTTGCAGAACTGGCGGTACCATGGCTTCAGCGCCTCCGCGGTCCGCTTGTCCTTCACCACTGCGTCCACGCGCGCGCGGATCTGGTTCATCTTCTTGAAATCCGCCAGCTCCATCATGCGCCCCAACTCTTGCGGCGACGTGTCGGAATCAGTCTTCTTCCCCACCAGAAGGGCGCCCAGATTGCGGATGATGTCCGTCCATCCGTCATTGACGAGGTCCACCTCCTGGTTGCCACCGGTGACCAGGACGTTGAAATTTTCCATGCGCCGCATCTGCCAGCCCGGGGTCAGCGTCTTCACCCATTCCGGATCGGTCGGACGGTTCCCACGCTCATCGATCGAGGACGGCGTGCGCTGGAATACGTACAGATGCTGCGCGTCCCTCGCGACGTGCGGCACGCATTGGACGGCCGTCGCGCCGGTGCCAATGATCGCCACCCGCTTGTCGGCGAGCTTGTGCAAATTTCCGTTGGTATCGCCGCCGGTGTATGCGTAGTCCCAGCGACTGGTGTGGAAGGTGTGCCCCTTGAAGCTGTCGATGCCCGGAACTCCGGGAAGCTTCGGCCGGTTCAGCGGCCCATTGGACATCACGACGAAGCGGGCCCTCATCTGGTCGTCACGGTTGGTGGTGATGATCCAGCGGCACTCGGCGTCGCGCCAGGTTATCGCTTTGATTTGAGTCTGAAAGCAGGCGTCGCGATATAGATCGAATTTTTCGCCAATTCGCCGCGCGTGGGCCAGAATCTCCGGCGCGAAGGAGTACTTTTCCTTTGGGATGTAGCCGGTCTCCTCGAGCAGCGGCAAATAGATGTACGACTCGATATCGCATTGCGCACCGGGATAACGGTTCCAGTACCAGGTGCCGCCGAAGTCGCCGCCCTTCTCGATAATGCGGATGTTCTGTATACCCGACTCGCGCAAACGCGCGCCTGCCAACAGGCCGCCGAAGCCGCCGCCGATGATCACGACCTCCATCTCGTCGGTCAGCGGTTCCCGGGTAAAGCCGGGGTCGACATAGGGATCGTCCACGTAACGGCTGAAGTCGCCTTTCACTTCGACGTACTGTTGATTGCCATCGGCTCGCAGGCGCTTGTCCCGCTCCTCGCGGTACTTGGCGCGCAAGGCATCGAGTTCGAGTTCGATCTCCTGACTCCCATCGCCGGCAGACAAACCCTTGTCGTCGTCACTCATGTGGCAAACTCCCTTGCCGCGGCAGCAGCACACGCAAATTGTTCAGGTACGTATCGAGTTTTAAGCGATACTCAAATGAGGGCAAGGATACAAGCACAACGGAAAAGTTTAAACGCAAACCGGCCGCAATCGTCAGCATCGCGCGTTGGCTGCGCCGTCCGGCGATTCACAAATGGCGGTGACGTCTACACTTTTCTTCGCCGGCGACAACGGAGCTGGCTTATTGCGTGCTTCTGGGTGCAGGGGTCAGCCCCTGCCTACTTGAGGCGCGTGTACAGCCGGACCGGATTGTCCGCGAGGATCTTGCGCTGCACCTCGGGCGGGAAGACCTCCGCGCGCGCCGTCAGCTTCACCGAATGCGGGAAGCGGCCGTCGAAATGCGGATAGTCCGACGCATATAGGATGTGATCCGCGCCGACGAAATTCACCACGAATGGCAGCGTCTCCTCATCCGGATCGCACGAGATGAAAAAGTTCTCCGAGCGGATTACCTCCGACGGCTTGCGCTTCAGGTACGGCACGTACTCGGGCATCAGCTCGTAATGCTCGTCGAGCCGCTCCATCCAGTACGGCAGCCATCCCACGCCGGCTTCGAGGAACGCGGCGCGCAGCGTCGGGAACAAATCCATCACGCCGCCGCCGATGAATGACGCGATCCCACGCATCACCTCGAAGGGATTGGTCGCAGAATGCTGAATGAAAAGATTGTTGCCCATCTCGAAGGTGCCAAGCCCGTAGGGCGGCCGCGCGGTGCCGCCGTGGAAGCACGCCGGCAAGTCCTCCTCGACGCATGCGCGCCAGATCGGATGGAACGCCGGATGGTCGAGCAGCTTGTCCTCCATGTGACTCGACAGATACACGCCGACACACCATGGCTCCTTGGCGACGCGATGAATCTCCTCGGCGGCGCGCTCCGGAGCGCGCATCGGAACCACCGCGACGCCCTTTATCCGCTTCGGATACGCGGAGCAGTAATCCGCGAGCCAGCGATGGTACGCGCGGACCATCGCGGCTTCGAAGTCCACCGACTTTAGCGCGCAGAAGCTCGACACGATCGTCGCGAAGCAGACCGCGACGTCGATTCCCTCGCGATCCATGTCCTTGATGCGGAGCTGAGGGTCCCATCCGCCGCGCGGATCCGGCGTCTCGCCCTCCGGCTTGCGGCCGCTGCGGAACAGCGGCTTGTCGATTTGGGCCACGCCGAGCGGCCGCCCGGTGTTGAGCTGATGAAAGAAGCCGAAGAAATATTTCGACGGCCGCGTTGCGGCGATCTTCTTCAGTTCTTCGAGTTCGGCCTTGAACTTGCTTTCCAGGTAGCGGTCATAGAGCTCATTGGGCTCCATCACATGCCCGTCGGCGTCGATTACCCGGATACCGTTGAACATGATGCCTCCGCTCCGCGCGCCGCGCGCGCGATTCGATCTTCTTATCGCGCAGCCGGTGCGCCAAACTCAAGCCCGACGCAAATCGGCATCGCGGCCTGCGGGCACCGACTCAGCGGCGGAAGGCGGAGCTTCCTCTTGCTGATCGTTGGCGATCCGGTTTTCGGGAAGTTGTTGTGCGTTGTTCGTATCGCGTCTATCACTTCGCTCACGATTTTCGTTCTGGTATCGCTATTACTCCCCGCTCTACTCGCGATGATAAACTACCGGCGCACCGAACGTCGTAGTGAAGATCACCTGGTCGGGGCCGTTGAAAGTATATGTGCCATGGTCGGGCACGCCATTCTGCCCGAGGCGGGACCATAAGCCATTCACCGCCTGGATAGCGCCGATGTCATCGGGCATCCGTGACGCCCCCAACCTCAGAGCCGTCCGATACGTGCCAGCGTTGTTCGGACTAAAGCGCACATGGAGCGGGCCGTTCGGCGTTGGCACCGTCGCGACCCAAGTCCCGATCAATCGACTATCCACCAACCCGGGAACGCCGGCGGGACCAGGCGCTGCATATGGATTGTAAGGATTGGAGTTGGCCAAAGGATTGGAGGGCTGAGCGGTCGGTTGAGCCGCAGCCACGCTCGGTTGAGCGGCAGCCGCGCTCGGTTGAGCCGCAGCCAGGCTCGGTTGAGCCGCAGCCGCGCTCGGTTGAGCCGCAGCCACGCTCGGTTGTGCGTTAGGTTGACCGTAGGTGTACGGCTGACCGGGCGTGCGATGAAAGATCAGGAACCCACCCAGGATCGCGAGTACGATGACCCCGGCGCCTGCCGCGGGCATCGCCCACGGCGGTAGCGTCCTAACCAATCCTTGCGGATCAGGCCCTGGCGTCGGATGCGGTTGCGGGGGCGCGGGCAGACCGGTCTGCGCGACGCCGATCGCGGCCTGAAAATCCTGGATGGTTGGATAGCGATGAGCGGCCTTGACCGAAAGCGCCGTCATCAGGGCCTGCTCAGCGGCGGGCGGAATGTCGGACCCGACCGCGCTCGGCAATTGAATCGTGTCTTCGGCAAGGCGGTCGATCGACGGCGGTGGAATCGAGCCGGTGAGAAGATGATAGAAGGTCGCGCCGACCGCGTAGACGTCGGTCCACGGTCCCTGGTTGCCCGTGCTGCGGTACTGCTCCTCCGGTGCGTAGCCCACCTTCAGAATGACCGACAGCCGCTGACTTCGATCGCGCAGGGCCTGGCGCGCCGCGCCGAAGTCGAGCAGCTTAACCTGCCCTGCACTGGTGACGTAGATATTGTCGGGGCTGATATCGCGATGCAGGACGTTGACGCGATGCACCTCGCGCAGCGCGTCCATCGCCGGCGTCATGATGTCGAGCGCTTCGTTGAAGGCGAGGCGCCCGCCATGATCTGTCAGATAATCCTTTAAGGTTGTGCCCTCGAGATATTCCATCACCAGGTACGCGGTGCCGTGGGCCGGGAAGAAATTGGTGACGGCGATTATGCCGGGATGGCCTTCGAACTGCGCGACCATCCGCGCCTCGTCGAGAAAATGTTCGAGGCCGTAATAGAAGTCGTCCTTGGTGGGGCCGCCGTGAGGCACCACCTCGCTGGTATCAACCGAGCGGCTGGCCATCCCGCTCGGCATGTACTCCTTGATCGCGATGCGGCGGGCGAGGCGGATATCCCAGCCGAGGTAAGTGATCGCGAACCCGCCGGCTCCCAGTGCGCGCCCCACCAGGTACTGATCGTTGAGCAGCGAGCGCGGAGCGAGTTGGAACGGCACGGAAGGCGGGCCGATTTCGTCGTAGCCGCAGGTGGGGCAGATCGCGGCGGCGCCACGATCGTTCATGCATCCCATGCACAGCCGCGCGGTTTCGTCCGGGGGCATCCTACTTCGCTTCCTTCTCCGTAACCCTCACGCAGAGAACGGTTACGTTATCCTGATGGGGAAGTTCGCGTGCAACCGCGCTGGCGATCAGCGCGTCGGCGGCCTCTTGCGCGTCGGCGGCGCCGGCCGCGATGCGTGAAATTTCCTCGTGGCTGAGCGCGCGATAAAGACCGTCGCTGCACAGAATCACGGTGTCGCCAGGCGTGACGGCGACCCCTTCGCGGGGCGAATCAATCTCGGCGATTGCGCCGGCGCCGACATAACTGGTGAGCGCGTCGCGATCGGGATCGATCGCCGCGTCTTCGGGCGACATGTCGCCGCGTTTAACCAGCACGGCCAGGCGCGCGCTTAGGGTATGCGGATGGTTGAGCTGCGTCAGGCTTCCGTCGCGGCATAGGTAGAGCGCGCTATCGCCAACCGACATCCAGTACAATCCGGAGGGGGTGAACGCCGCGGCCACCAGCGTCGAGCCGACGTCGCGCGCAAGGCCGACCGACGTCGCGAATTCGAATACCGAGCGATCGGCGGCTTCGACCGCGCGGCCCAGTGCCTGAGTGATCGGTTCACCGAGCTGCTTGCTCGCGTACTGTTGCAGAAACGCGCGCACCGCGAGTCGGCTCGCTTCGGCGCCGTGTGCCATCCCGCCCATGCCATCGGCCACGATCGCGAGCATCCCGCCGTGCGCCATGAACGTGGTGTCGCGAGGATCGGAGAACCCGAACGAGTCCTGCTGATCGTCGCGCTTGCCTACGTCCTGGGCGTTGCCAGGCGCGTAGACCAATCCGTCAGTCCCAATGAAATTTGTCGTCACAGAGCGGCCAGAACATCAGCTTGCTTTTGCCGACTTCGACGATATCCCGCGAAGTCAATTTCATCGGCGTGTTGACCATTTGCTCGTTGAGATAAACCAGGCCCGAAGCCTCGCCCGGCAGGATCCAGAAAGCGCGCTGCTTGGGATCGTAAGCGACCGAGGCGTGCTTGTCGCGCGAGACGCTCTCGTCACCGGTGAGCGCGATGTCCATCGACGGGCTGCGGCCGATGAAATTCTTCTCACCGTGGATTCTGAAATCGCGGCCCTTGTCGGGACCCTCGACGCACACCAGCCATCCAACCACCGGACTTATCCCCGACGATGCATCGCGATGCGCCGCGCGGGTCACGCCGGGATCCGCGGACGCCGCCGCTACCGCCGCGGGAGCCGCTGCGGCCGGCGCGGGCGCGCCTGCGCCCGCATGGTCCGGTACCCGCCGCGTTTTGCCTTCGACGACCTCGGCGCCCACCCCGCAATACGGACACGAGGTGTGTTTGGCGGCGTCGTAGAAGTGACCGTGACTGCATCTCGTCATCGCCATCGTGGAATCACCTTCAATCGAACAGACTGGCGGCGAAGTCGCCGCCCTCGACGTTGAAATCGAATTGAACATCTTGCGCTTGCGTGATGACGAGCTGTTGTGAGCGCTGGATGGCGTTCACCGTTGAAATGGAAATGGTGCAGGGACCCGATGCGATCAGAGTCACGCTCGCCACGAAGCGATATGGCCCGGTGCGGATGGCAAAGAGGTAGATGCCGTAGGCGCTTCCGTCGGGCTGCGCGCTCGTGAGACGGTAGCCGACCGGCGGAGCTCCGGGCGGCTGGGTGGCTGACTTGAGGAGTAAAGTGGCACAGCTTGCCGAGTTCTGGGCGTTGATCGAATTGAGCGACAGCAGCGCAAAAGGCGGCATCTGATTGCCGGCGGCTTTCTCAGCGGCGATCTGCGCTTTGAGGCTTTCGTTTTTGGCCTTCAGGCCGGCGTTTGCGGCGCCGGCGCTCGAGCCTGCCGCCGAGGCGTTCTGGGCCTTGAAGTAGTATGGGAACAGCGCGAGCGTAAGAAAACAGAACGCGCCGAGTGCGCCGGTCAGCAGGTCGAGCACCGACATGTTGAAGATGTTGACCTCGCGATTGCGCGGCTTCATCGCGCGCTCCGCTGAAAAAGGACGTACGCTTTCGCTCGACTCGTCATGCCACGCGCTTAATCATTGTTTAAGAATTTGCGCGAACTGCAGGTCAGCGGCCTGCACGTCGAACTTCAAAGTGTAAGACGCGGTCCCGGTCTGGAAGTCCGCCTTCACCTCTTCAGTACCGCTCGCGCCGAACTCGTCCAGGATGAACGTGCACGGCATGCTCTGCGCATAAGCCTGGAGCGACAGTTGGTAGGTGCCCGGCGCCAGCAGAAACATATTCAGGTTAACGTCATAGCCGTTTTTAACGCCATTGGGCAGCAGTTTGACCGCTGCTTTGCCGCCAGGGCCGATCGCGTCAGTGACCTGGAAGGCGCCGCAGAATGTGTTCTCCGGGCCCGACATCGTCACGAACGCCATCGCAAACGGCGGCATCCCATGCTGGTTGGCTTGGGCGCTCGCCAGTTCGCTCTGGAGTTTGACGTGCATCGCCTTGAGCGCTTCTGCGGCCTTGGTTTCAACGGCTTTGCCCGCGGCAGAGGCGGCGGTGACTTTGAAGTAGGAGGGAAACAGCGCGAGGGTCAGAAAGCAGAACGCGCCGAGCGCGCCGGTCAACAAGTCGAGCACCGACATGTTGAAAATATTGACCTCGCGATTGCGCGGCTTCACCGCGGTCCCTCGTACAGCCGATTGATCAGGTTGCGCAGCGTGTAAGTGCCCGCGAGATTGATCGCCGTCTCTTCCTTCTCCTGCGCGAGGTAGAGCACGAAGACCAGGATTGCGCTTTCCATCAGCGCGACCATCGTACAGTTGAATCCGAGCGACAACGCCTGCGCGATTTCATAGATCGAGATGTTGCCGTTTTCCGGCACCAGCGCGAGCGATCCACCGAGGCCGACTACGGTTCCGATAAATCCCACCGTCGGGATGAGCCACGCGATGTAACGAATCAGCCCGTAGCGAAGATCGACGCGATGCTCGATCAGCTCGAGGCTCGAATTCATCACGCCCACCACCTGCTCGACCGAGCGGCCCGACTGGAATTGCAGGATCGACACGTCGATAAGGTACGGCAGGAAGCCGTGCTCGTGGCCGAACATATGCGCGACGCGACGCCGGATCGGACCCAGGTCGGCCTGCTGCAGCACCGTTTCCTGATCCTCGGGCAATAGATGCATGTCCGCGAAGGCGTGTTCGGTTTTCGCGCTGCGCCAGCGCACGAACAATTCGCCGAGCCCGACGAAAAACAGCAGGTGCTCGAGGTTCTGGATCGTGAACGGGTAGGGGAAGTGCGAGTACTTGCTGTAGTCGGTCAGGATTTCGGCGCCGTGGCTATTTTTGGGAAAGATGATCGTGAGCAGGATGATGAACACAATCGCCGAACCCAGCGACAGGAGCATCACCGTGCGCCGATCGGGCGTTGCCCAGAGTTGCGTGAGCTGGCTGCCTGCCGGCGAGGCCGCCGGCGTTCCCGGCCCCATCGGCGCTGGCGGCACAACCGGACGCGGCGGCGCTGCTTGCTGTGGCTGACTCATCGAAGGTAATTCCCTCCCTCAGGTTGCGTCATTCACCGCAGACCGGGCAGCGCTGGCCGCGCGGTTTGATCGCTCCGCAATCGCATCGCACCAGCGCCGCCCCTCCGCTGGGCGGCTTCTGCGGAGGAGCCTTCCGTGCGGCGGCGGGTGCGGGCGCCGGTTCTTCAACCGATTTTGACAATGCCTCGAAGACTTCCCGCGCCGGCAGCGTCACTTCGCCGAAGCGCAGCGTGTCGGTCAGGAAGATCGTTTCCTCGCCAAGCCGAAACTCGCGGCCCTGGCGGAGCAGCACGGTGCCATTCTGGCTGTCGAGATCGCGCACCAGCATCCGATCGCTGCCGAGAATCAGAATTTCCGCGTGAACCCGGCTGACCGAATCGTCCGCGATAGGGATATCGCAAGTCGTAGCGCGTCCAACCGTAAATCGGCGTGAGCTCATAGCTGAGGCTTCGGTTCGGCCCTCGAAAATGATGGGTAGTTTGCCGCGCGCCCTCTCTGGCAGAGCGCGATCAGGGAGCTGAAGAGCGCGGCGGCCCCGATCCTCCCGGCCCTGCGCGAGTCGCGAACTGACGACATTGCGCGCGAGTATAGCGGCTCTTGGCTGCCTATTGCTAATGATATCAGCCACGCTGCCATTAGACGAAAGATCGTACGATATGCCGCCGCTGTGCTCTCGCCTTCATGCCCTGCCATTTTCGAGACTTGAGGAGTTCGCGCGAAATCAATATACCGCTGTGAGCGGGGTCATAGGCTCGAAGTGGAAGCGCTTTGAAACGATGTCCTCGCGAGATGACACAGCCGAGCCGTTAGCGCCAGCTGACGCTTCGTACGCTTTCGGAGTTAGGTTATCCCACGATTCTGAGACGGCGCCTTCCCCTTAAGCGGATTGCCGAGTAGCGATGTGGACTGATGGCTATGAAATCAGACGCCAATTGCAAGATTGACGTACATGCACACTACTTGCCTCCCGGCTATGCGGATGAGCTGCGCGGAGCGGGACTAGTCTTTCCTGACGGTATGCGCGGTTATCCGGAATGGAGTCCCGAGAGGGCATTGGAGACCTATGACAAACTTGGCATCGCTACCGGAATGCTCTCGATCTCGTCGCCTGGCGTACACTATGGAGACGACGCAGCCGCCAGGCGGCTTGCGCGAAGAGTCAATGAGGCGGGGGCTGACACCGTTGCAAAATTCCCGACCCGTTTCGGACTCTTCGCCGAGCTTCCGATGCCGGACGTTGAGGGATCGCTTGAAGAGCTCGCCTATGCGCTCGATGTGCTTCACGCGGACGGAATTGCCCTCAAGACCAATGCGGGCGGTATCTATCTAGGCGATCCGAAGTTCGCTCCGATCTTTGATAAATTGAATCACCGTAAAACGGTGGTCTTCATCCATCCAACCTCGCCGCGCTGCTGGAAGGACTGTGCGATGGGCTACCCGCGGCCGATGATCGAGTTTCCATTCGATACCACCCGCGCGGTGACGAATCTGATTTTCAGCGGAACGCTCGAGCGATGCCCCGGCATTCGAATTATCGTTCCCCATAACGGTGGAACGCTGCCGATGCTCGCCGAAAGAATCACCAGAGCTGGCGCCGCGCTCGCGCTGGAGCCTGCTACCAGGGTAGACGCGATGTCTTACCTGCGCAGGCTGTATTACGACACAGCTATCGCCGCCTCGAAGCACACGCTCTCGTCGTTGCTGCAGATTTCCGACTCTTCGCATATCCTCTATGGGAGCGATTCGCCGTGGGCCCCTGATTCGGTCGTACTGAGTACCAATCAGCAGCTCGAAGCGAGCGAGTTTTTCAGTAAGAAAGATCGCGAGCGCATCTACCGGAACAATGCGATCCAGCTCGTAGCGCGGCTCGCGTCCCTCACGGAACTCGGTTCGACTGTCGGGCAATAAGAGTTCATGAGAATCCTGTTCGTGTCGGCCGAGTATCCACCGGAGAGCGATTGGGGCGGGATTGCCTTCTATGTGGCCTGTCTCGCCAAGGCGCTCACGCGAAGGCGTCACGAGGTGCACGTTCTCTCTTGTTTCGCCGGGCAGGCGCCGTCAGACACAGTCGATGAGGGCGTTTTTGTGCATCGCAGGCCGTCTGTTCGGCTGCCCGGTCTGGGACGCGTGGGGACGATCACGGGTTTTCGCCGATCGGCTGCTGCGCTAATCGCGGGTCTTTCAACCTTCTTTCAATACCGCAAGCTGCGGGTGAACTTCGATCTGATTGAATACCCGGAATGGGGTGCGGAAGGATGGTTGTTTGCGCTAATCCGTTCAGTTCCAACGGTAGCGCAGCTTCACGTGGGAACGGACCTGATTCAGCGCCACAATCGGTTTACTACGGCGTGGGACGCGCGCCTCGCCTCGGCGGCAGAAAGATTTTCCATCCGGCGGAGCGATTTGGTGGTCAGTTCGTCCGAGCTGCTGGTGCGCGAGTTACGAGCGGCCGGATGGTTCACACGCGTCGAGCCAGAGATACTTCCTAACCCGATTGATCTCGATAAGTGGGCGGAAGCGGCGCCGATTTCGCAAACCAGCTCCGTAGTGCTGTTCTGCGGACGTCTCGAACCTCTCAAGGCTCCCGAGACTCTGATCCGGGCGGTCGCGATTCTGCGCAAAGAGCTGCCCGAGCTTCGGGCGATCTTTGCGGGACGCAGTGCCCTGACCCGTGATGGCGTCCCGGAGTTCGACTGGGTCAGCGGCGGCCTCGACCTGTCGGGTTGCGAGTTCGTGGGTCAGGTTGCTCGCGATCAGCTTCCAAACCTGGTGGCAACCGCTCGCGTCCTGGCAGTTCCAAGCCGGTTCGAGAGCTTTTCAATGGCCGCGCTCGAAGCGATGGCGGCGTCGCGGCCGGTGGTCGTTACTTCGACGACCGGCATCGCTGAACTGGTGCGGGCGAATTCAGCCGGCGCGGTCGTACCGCCAGACGATCCCGCCGCGCTCGCTGAAGCGCTGCGTCCCTTTCTCAAAGATGCGCACCAGGCGGAGAACGCCGGCAGGCGTGCGCGGGTTGCCGCTGAAACGCTCGGCGCGGATCAAATCGCGGCCGCGCGCGAGGACCTGTATCGCCGCGCGATCTTCAATTATCACGAGCGGATCGGCAAGCTCCGCCCGGCTATCCACACCCTATCAGGCGGCCGCGGGGCAGCCTGATAAAGGCTGTGCCTCTGTAGTTCTAACCGCGCGAAGCGCGCATCTTAGCCGAGCGGGAAGTCCGAAACCCCGGTGAGGTTTCGGTGAATTACTCCGCGAAGTCGATTCAGCGGCGCTTCGCTCGCGACATCTCCCCCCGCATAGATACGCGCTGCGCGCCGCGCGACGCTACACTTTCGTCGCGCCAGGGCTTCGACTAAACAATCGGGACAGTGAAAAAATAGAAATGGAAATGGAAGCGGGCGCTCGCGAGCAGCCTCTCGAGCTGGCCGAGCGCCGTATCACGCGGGTTGAGGCCGCGCATACGCTGGTCGCGAGTTTTCTCGGCTGGACGCTAGTCTCCGACCGAGCGACTAGCGGCCTCCGCGAAGTAAGCAGTTAAGTTCGCGCTTTCGATCTGAGACGTCTTCGATTTCGCTCCGAACGGCTCGGCGCGACTGGAACTGGTGAACATCTCTCGGTCTAGCGCGGCGACGGCCCAGCTCGGAGGCGTAGTGCGCGCCGACCGAACTGGCATTTTGTCGCAGCCAGTCGCTGAGACGCGCGTTGCACAATGGAGGCTGGTTCGAGACCAAAAGATTTCGCATCAGCCCTTTCACCTCGTCTGGGGTCAGGACAACGTCCCCAAGCAACATGCCGATCGCCTTTGCCGCTGCTAAGGTCATTAGCGGTGGGACCGGCACGATTGCGCAGCGGCTGCGGAGAATGCCCTTCATCGTCTTGACCAGCTCCGCGAACGTATAAACTTCGGGACCGACCACATCGGCGGTAACGTTCGCGCCGCCCTCGATCGATTCGACCGCCTTCGCCGCGAAATCTCCGATGAATACCGGCTGCAACCGATAGTCGCCGCGCCCTGGTATCCCGAACACGGGAAAGTGGCGCAGAATCCAGGCGATGTTGTTGATCAGGATGTCACCGGGACCGAACAATACCGTCGGCCGCAGGATGGCATAGGAGATTCCAGCGCCCCGGATGAACTCCTCGAGCTTGCCCTTGCCGCAGAAGTACGAGAGGTCGGAATCAGCCGAGGGGTTGGTGATACTCACGTGGACGAGGCGGCGCACACCCGCTTGTTTGGCCGCATCAATCAGGGCCTTGGTGTGATCGACGGCACTCTCGTGCGTCTCCCCTCCCCAGGCGAAGCGCACCCAATAGGTGTTGATCAGCGTATCGGCACCGCGGAGGCTCTCGCGCAATTCTTCGGAATTCAGGAAATTGAGAGGGCGAACCTCGACCGCTCCTCCGAATGGATCGTCGATGCGCGGATGGTTGGTCAACGTGCGCACCCGAAGCCCGTGATCAAGAAGCAATCGCGCGATATGACGCCCGGTATATCCGAACGCTCCGGTGACAACGCACAGCCGATCAGATGAGGCCATTTTTTGCCCACAGCACGCGCGTCTGAATCACAAAACCAGTCTCTTCGTTCTCAACCCCAGCTACATTCAGGTCTGTCGGATCGGTTGATCCTGGCCCCCTTGGATCAACCTACTCTGGTGTGCCAGGAACAACGCTAGTATCACACCTCCTACCGCTCCGGCTGCAGCGCCCACGACTGCCCACGGACCAGGCTCATCGGCGCCGCCTTGTAAAATCGCCCCCACAACGACGAAGTATCCAGCGAGAAGTAGGGCGCCGACCGTCGCACCAATGACTATACCGAGGCTAACCGACGTGACCAGGCTTATTCGTTTACCCAGAACGGTCCGCTCGAGTATGAGCCAAGCGAGCAGTCCGGCGAAAGGTGACCAGAACCCCAAGGGCACCAGCGCAAATGGATATGCGTAGATGACGGCTCGCCAAAACGCCAAGGATCCGAATTTGGCGTATGCCCATACCGCAACGACCTCGCCAACCAGAACCGGTATAAGAAGCGAGCCGGCCAAATACAAAGATCTATGCCTCGCCAAACGGTAGGCGATCACAGAGCCCCCCATCGGCACCAAAAAAGCCAGTATTTTGAAAGTCAACGGTTCGTGCATCGCGGCCTCGCCTTGAAGCTAATACAGGTCACTACAGGCGCCTTCCAGGGCCGGGTGAAAGGTGCGGGGATGACTTAGCACTCCACACTCATAGTAACAGAAAATATGAGCTTCCTGCCTGCATGCGCCGCTCGTCTCACTTCCGAAGCACGTACCCTCGAAGTTTAGCAGACAACCCCGTGCACAATTCGCCACAGTGTTATCACCAAAGCTCCTGCAGCAATTCCCAGCTCCACAAGCGTATGTGTCAGCACGTTTAGACGCAGCACATTCCGTGTCATATTGCGAGCATGCACTCGGGGGAGAATTAGTCAGTGGCGGATTAGGATCGACGGGCGCTGGGTTAGGCGGATTGTTCATAGGAGTGCCCTCGGCCTTCCCTCCCTTCTGTGACGTAACCACTACGGAATCCCGGATGCCCCCCATTACGTATGTCAGGCCGAGCTGATGCTTGTCTTGCCAGCCCACGAATTCGCGTGGTGCCTGGGAGTCAAAGATCAAACCGATGAACGCCCCGATTCCGGGAAAGCCACCTTGTGGTGGACCAATGGGTAGCCCCTCTCCGGGGCCGTTGTTGTCCATGCCCGAGATGTCACTGCCGCCGATGGGCCCATTGCCTGCGTAAGTGAACATATTCGCCTTGCCGCGCTGCGGGTCTTCGGACAGGAAGCGCGTCAGCGCCGGGTTGTAGTAGCGGGCATTTGCGTGGTACAGCCCGGTCGGGTCGACCTCGATGCCGGCCATGCCATAAACA
>DATDGX010000120.1:0-2232 GCA_036521875.1 Binataceae bacterium (SeqCode) | reverse complement strand
TCGCGCAGGAACTCGTCCAGCGTGTAGCGCTCGCGCGAGAGCTTGGGCACTTCCGCGCGCAGGCCGGGGAGGATCTTGCTACTGACTATTGCGGCTGCGACCGGGAACTCTTCCTTGAGCGTTGGATTCCACTGCTCGAGGCCGTCCTGTTCCCGAACCAGTTCTTTGATGTCCATCAGCGCCGCGCGAATCTTCACATTGGTCGTGCTGGTCGCGGCGGACAGTATGTAGGTCTCGGTGCTTTCCTGCGGTTTGCCTCCGGGGACGGCCTCAAGACGCTTGCGCGCCTCGTCGAGGGTTTTTGCCCAGACCCGAAACTCGTACCTCGGTTGTATCTCTGCCACACCTCACTTATAGCGCGGACTAATGCTGACGCATACCCTGACGCGGCGCTTTGGCTCGCGCGCGCGAAGAAGTCATGGCGACCGCGTCGGCCAGGACTCGTGCTATTTTGATCGTCGTAGAGCTAGCCGTTCGCCCCGAGGCCCGGCGTCGCCGGCGTTTCCGAGCTACGCAGATATGGTATCGCGGCGCCGCGGCGCGCGCGCTTTTTCTGCGAGCGGCCGGCGCGAACCACTTGCCGGCGCCCCACCGAGCGCATCTGCTTGGTCGGCAGATCGTGGAGCCGCAGGCGCGGCAGCTGCGCGCGCATCGACTTCGGCTCGAATCCCAGCACGTCGCATACGTACATGAACGAGAACGGCCCGGTCGCGCCGTCGCTCTCGAACCATCGCGCGACCTCGTCGAATTGCTCGCGCTCCGGGCGCCGCTCCGAATTCATGCACTTGACGTAGGTCCGCACCGCGTCCTCCAGCACCGCGAAAACCAGCCGCGTCTCACCGTCGAGCGAGCCGCGCCGGCGAACCAGATCGTAGTATTGCACCGGCACCAGCAGATCAGGCTCGAAACCGCCGCGCAGCCATGGGTCCGGCTGCTGGCACGCTTCCACCACCGGCGCCGATTTCATGGTGTCCTCGATAGATCCCTCCCGAAGCGCCGCGGCACTCATGTCGTGGCTCCCGTGTCCGATCCGGTTTGGAATTTGCTCCCGATGTGGTGCGAGTAGTTCGGTACCCGGCTCATCATCGACACCTTCCTCCTCAAGTCTGCGAGAATGACTGGGGCAATGAGCAGCATCGACCATGCCAAGGTGAGCGAATGATTAACATTGCTTGACGCCTGGGCATCCGGCCGCATGGACTGCACAGAATCCGGGCTTGCGGCGGCGACCAGCAACAGCGGCATTGCGATTTGCGGCAATGACGCTGCGACGATGACGCGCACGCGGGCAGCATCCGACTGCGCAATTGGCACACGCGCGTTCAGACGGCGCTGCGGTTCGATGCCGCGGGTGTCCTCGCTGCTCAAGAGTTGGGACGCTGCGCACATCGGGCGCGCATCTCTGCAATGGCATCTCTGCAATGTACGACATTGCGGTGATGCGTAGCGGTAACATCGCCGTAACAAAAGTGTGTCGGACGTATCAAAAATGAGCCGCGGCGCAGGCATCCGCGCTGGCTCCACGAGCGCGGCATCAGCCGCAATTGAATACGCGACGCGATATCCACTGGACCGCCATCGAGTTAAGTCTTTAACTTGGACATGAGCGGGTGACTGCGTTAACCGTTGCGAGGCATCACGCCAGACCCGGGCGCGCCCATGGAACGAAGGCACACCAATCTGATTTTCAGAGGCCGCAACCGGCCGATCCGAATCGCGTTCATCTACATGATCTGCGGGCTGGCGTGGGTCGGGGTTTCCGATTGGGTCCTCGGAATCCTCCCTGCGCATTCGGTGGATCTGAACCGGCTGGTGTTCGTCGCCGTCAACGCGGTCATCCTGTATGTCGTCGCAAGCCGCTACGCGGCCCGGATTCAACTGCGCGTGACGGCCGAGCGCGAAATCGCGGCGCGCTCGCGCGGCTACTTCGAGTCCTCGGTCGAAGGGATCGTGAGCATCGATCAACAGGGGATCATCCGCCAGGCGAATCCGCGCGCGCTCGAGATGTTCGGCTATAGCGACATCGAGTTGGTGGGGCATCCGATCGAAGTGCTGATGCCGAATCGAATCCGCGAGCGCCACCTGGTGCACCGCGCGTCGTTCTTCGCAAATCCACGCTCGCGCCGGATGGGGCAGGGGCTCGAGGTCATCGCGCGGCGCAAGGACGGCAGCGAATTTCCCGCCGAGGTGAGCCTCAACTTCGTGCAAACCGAGAGGGGAGACTTGGTGGTT
>DATDGX010000119.1:0-11103 GCA_036521875.1 Binataceae bacterium (SeqCode) | reverse complement strand
GCTCGACCACGATATCGACGTCGGGACGCGCGACCAAGGCCGCGCTGTCGCGCGTGATCAATTTGGCGGTGAGACCGAGCGAGCGGTCCGGCTTCAGACTGCGGTCGGCGACGCCGACCAGCTCGAGCGGCGCGCCGAGCTTGCACGCATAAGTGGCGGCGTGGCGGCGCAGCAGCTTGACGACGCCCGCTCCCACCGTCCCGCATCCGAGCAGGGCTATCCGTACCGGCTTCATTCGGATTCGATCTCGATCGATGCGAGCGCTGTGCTTCAGGAGGCGCCTGCCGCGCGCCGCGGAATTTCGGCCGCACCGCGGGCGAGCGCGTGGCGGATGCCACGGATTGCCTGGCGCGTGCGATGCTCATTCTCGATCAGTGCGAAGCGCACGAAGCCGTCGCCGTCGGCGCCAAAGCCGACGCCCGGCGAGACCGCGACCTTCGCTTCGGCGAGCAGGAACTTGGAAAACTCGAGCGAGCCCATCGCGCGAAACGGCTCTGGAATCGGCGCCCATACGAACATGGTCGCGCGCGGCTTCTCCACCGGCCACCCGGCTCGATTGAGCCCGTCGCAGAGCACGTCGCGGCGGCGCTTGTAGGTCGCGACAATCTCGCCGACGCAGTCTTGCGGGCCGTTGAGCGCGGCTATCGCCGCAACCTGCACGGGCGTGAACATCCCGTAGTCGAAATATGACTTGAGCCGTCCGAGCGCCGCGATCATCTCCGGGTTGCCGACCGCGAAGCCGACGCGCCATCCCGGCATGTTGTAACTCTTCGACAAGGTGAAGAACTCGACGCCGATTTCCTTGGCGCCCGCCACCTGCATCATCGACGGCGCCTGGTACCCGTCGAAGCACAGGTCGGCATACGCGAAATCGTGCGCGACCATTATTTCGTTCTCGCGCGCGAACTCCACGACGCGTTTCATGAAGCGCAGGTCGACGGTCGCGGTGGTCGGGTTGTGCGGGAAGTTCATGATGAGGAACTTGGGACGCGGCCAGGTGCGGCTTACGATCGCCGTCATCGAGTCGAAAAATTCCTCGCCGCCGCGCAGCAGCGGAACGCCTTGCACTTGCGCGCCCGCGATGATGCATCCGTACTGATGAATCGGGTAGGTCGGCGTCGGCGCGAGCACCACGTCGCCCTGGTCGAGAATCGCCAGCGTCATGTGCGCGATTCCTTCCTTGGAGCCGATCGTGACGATTGCCTCGCTGTCGGGATCGAGCTCGACGCCGTGGCGGCGCCGGTACCAGTCGGTGATCGCCAGACGCAACTTGTAGATTCCGCGCGAGACCGAGTAGCGATGGTTGGGCGGCTTGGAGGACGCCTCGATCAGCTTGGCGACGATATGCGGCGGGGTCGGCTCATCGGGATTTCCCATGCCGAAGTCGATGACGTCCTCGCCGGCGCGGCGCGCCTTCAGGCACAGCTCGCCGATAGTGTTGAAGACATACGGTGGCAGCCGCTTGATACGGGGGAAATCCATTGCTCGCTTTCCTCGGCGGCGCGCCGACAGGCGCGTGAGGAATATGTTTAACGGACGCGATGGCGCGGGGCTAGTGCCCGCGAGAAAAATCGATGTAATGGCTGATCAACTGACAGGTGCGCCACAGTTTCGTTGTCAGCCGCATCGAGTATGGCAACGAAATCGTATTCACCGAGTGTTGGGTAACCGACCTTGGAACCGAAGTCGTCTATTTCCTTATCCGATCCGGATCCTTGTGCAAGGGTTCGCTACCCGGAGACGTTATGCTGCTCAGGAGAGTTTATGGGGGCATCTTCGTTCCTCCTGAAATACGCTTTTTCCGAAGTCGTATCGGCCGCGGATCATGGTCCGGCAAACGGCTCCTCTGGAACGACATCGATGCTGACCGGTCCCGGCGCGCAGGCCTGTGTCGGCGAGGGCGCGCAAAACTCTGCGGTGTAGACGCCCGTCACGCTCAGGGTTACAGGGCTGATTACCTCGACGAAGCCCTTGATGAACGGCGGGAGTTTTGTAGGGAGTTGCTGGCAAGGGACATCCGACGGAACGCCCAACAGGAGACGCACAATGTCGCAGCAATCGATCTCGAACGCCCCGTCGGGTCCCAGCGGGAACCGTTGGAAACTGCTGATCTGACCCGGTGGCTGGCCTTCCGGATTCGCGATCACAGCCTTTTTGGCGATCGTGACTGGCTGATTGTTGTGGAAGTTGTGGATGTTGACCGCGGTCGCGTAGTTCCCTGGTTTGACGGGGGTTTCGAGCGGCGGCTGGAGGCTTGGGTCAGGTTGCTGAAGACCGCACACAAATTTTACAGAATAGATGCAGAGGCCTTTGTTCAGTCCCGGCGGTCCCCCAGTTCCCGCGCACTGGGCTCGGGCCGACTCGCATGGTAACGCCGCAACCACCGCAAGGAATCCGATAGTTAACAGAATCCTCTTGACCATGGCTAACCTCCTTTGCAGACTTTATTTGAGACTTCAAATCCTCCCTTCCGAAGAGATTCGCAGCCGGTTCTTTCCCGAATGCTACTGTTTGTAGCAGTGCGCCACGGTTAGGTCTAGTTACAATCTCACCTCGAAGTCATGATTCAGAAAGACTAGGGCGGCGGTGCTCCATCGAAAACCGCGGTCACGAATTGGGCGAGGGAATTCGTGGCCGGTGCCACTCTCGATCCTCTCATCGCTGCTCGTGGTGCTTTTGTGGTCGCCCGCGCGCGTCGCTGCGCAAGCGCCGCACGCCGTCGCCCTCCGCGTCAGTGGCGAGGTGCCAAATCATCTCGATCTCAGCGTCGCAGACATCGCAGCATTCAGAAGACAGACAGTCACCGTCGCTGACGACCAAGGTACTCGAGTTGCGTACACAGGGGTGCCGGTTGTGGAGATTCTGCAGAAAGCAGGTGCTCCGCTGGGCAAAGAGCTGAAAGGACCAAACATGGCCCTGGGCGTAATCGCCACCGCGCCTGACGGCTACCGCGTTCTCTTCTCGCTGACGGAGTTCGACGCCGCCTTCAACGACCGCGCCGTTCTGTTGGCCGATCGCCGCAACGGCAAGCCGCTCGACAGTCGCGAAGGTCCGCTGCGGCTGATTGTTGCGGGCGATGAGCGGCACGCGCGCTGGATTCGCGAGGTTACCAGTCTCGAGGTCGTAAGGGTCCGCTGAGATTCACGCCGGCCGGACGAGCCGAGGGCCCGGCGCGCCGTCAAGTGAATGCGAACGGGCTCCTACTTTGGAGTCGCCCGCGAGCGCGGCCGTGGCATGCCCGAGCTTGGTATACCCCGGGGCTTTATGAGGTTAGTAAGGTAAGGGCGCCCGCATCGCTGCGGACGCCCTCGATTAGTGGGTCACGGTTCGATCAGAAAATCAGCGCCCAAATCTCGGCTTCCGCGACCAGGATCTGCGCACGCACGATCAGCTGAACCGCCTGGGGCTCGTTGATTGGATCGCCATGGAACTCGGCGCCTTCGAGCGCGCTCTTGATCGGACCGGCAATCGCATCGCGCCGCAAGTTCCACGACGCGATTTGTGCCTCGAGCAGGTTGTAGATCGCGTTGTTGCTATTCGCGAGCGCGACGGTGGAGACGTTCAGCGCGGCCTGGTCCAGCGCGCCAAAAGGCGCATCGACCTCTTTCAGCGCCTGACCGAGCAGCAGAGCCGTCGGGCGATGATTGCCTAGCGCCGCCGGCAGTACCGAAGGATTGATTAGCTCCAGGATTGAACGGCCGTCATGCGCGTAGTCGTCGGTGAGGCCGGTCAAAAGCATTATGGTCGGCCGCACATCGACATGATCGGTAAAGAAGTCGGCCGTCTCCGTCACCCCGAGATTCTTGACCCCGGGACCGGCTATGGCGATGAAGGTGCGGGCGATTTCGGGCTGATCATCGCCATGGTTCCAGGCAAAGCCGCTTTCCTCGACCGCGGTCAGCAATCCGACCGATTCAAAGAAAAAATTATCATCGCCGAACAGCGTAAATGTTGGCGTGCGATTAGGATCGGCTGCCGTTACCATGTGCAGGATTTTCTCGGTAACCGGATCAGCCATCCGATAGGTCACCTTTTCGGACTGCCCGGTAATCGGATTGAGCGCCGAAAGGCCTGAAATCAACTGCTCGAGATGCCGCACGCCAGGATCGGTGCGGCCGGGATTGCCGGCTACATAGACCGTTGGAGCATCGTCGAAGTGAAGGCTGAACTGAGTTGAATCGCCCGCGTCGGCGACGATCGCGTTCAGATTGATATCCAGCTCGCCGACGTTGGTGTAGGTGCACGGCACCGTCACACCATCGCAGTTCGCGGGACTCGGCTTGCTGCCGACGAAGTGATCACCTTCATCCGGGGTGAGGACGAAGAGCGTGTTCGCCGTCGTGAACCCGTCGCTGGTAAGGCGAGCGAGGAACTTGGCGAACGCCGCGTCGTAGTCCTTGAGTTGTTTCACATAAGGCGCTTCGCCCGGACCGAAGGTCGCCTCGGAGGACAGGCTCGCTCCTTCCTGGTTATCATGGACATCCGCGATATAGGCGAACACGACCGGCACGTTCTTCTCGAGCATCGTGGCCACCACGCCGAGCGTCTGCGCCGCGGTCGGATCAAAACCCGGGAACCCGCTCAGCGTATTGCCGTTGATGTCGGTCAGGCCGCCGAGCGCCGGGGCCACGTACTTGGAGCCGAACAGCGCCTGGTAGCCGCCGGGTTCGCTCGGCAACACGTCCGTCACGCCTCCATTTGCAGTCGAACAAAGCGAGCTGCCCTGAGCGCAATGGATCGACTCGCCGATAAAATCATTGTTTTGCTGCGCGATGGTTTCCATCGCCTGCGGAGAGCCGGCGCCAAACACCTGCTGCACGTCGAACGGAGCGCGCTCGAGCACGATGTTGGCCATTCCTGCGTGGTTGTGGGCGCGCACATGAGCGAAACCGCTCTGCTCTGGCGGCGCGTTATGTCCCTGCGATTCCACCGCACCAATAGCCCGCGATGTTCGGCGGAGGTGTGAACGATCGAACGACGGAGAAGTAAAATTTATTTGCGGCGATTTGACGCCGACGCGCGCCGCGGCGAGCCGGACGTATTCTGATCGCCGGGTAAGCGACTCAGTCGGCCGCGGTCACGGGCTCAGTTCGTGCTCGCGGCGACGGCGGCCGGCGCCAGGCGCGGACGCGCGGCGAGATAAAACGGGATCGTGCAGAGCAGGATGAGTCCGCCGGTCTGCCACTGGAACGGAATCCCGGCGGTGTCGGCGATACGTCCGGCGAACAGCAACCCCACTGCTCCGCCCATGGTCTGGAAGGTGCTGCTGAACGACAGCAGCGTCGCCCGCTGTCCCGCTTCGATTTGCTCGTTGAACCAGCTCTGGATAAGCGGCTGCAATGCGCCGGTAAACAGGTTCATCACGAACAGGACGCCGAGCACGATCATCGGCCGCGAACCGAACACGCCCGCGACGAACAACAGCACTGCCGCCGCGCCCACGAACAGGCAGATTCGCGCCGCGCGCGCTGACTCATCCATGGCCATCCGCGCCGCCAGCTCCGCACCGATCATCCGCGCCACGGTCAGGCCGCAGTAAATCCATCCTATGATCCATACGCCGACGCGGAGGTTCTCGTTGAACATTATCGGCCACTCCAGCCAGTACGGCGCCAGCGCCGCGATCTGAATCGCGCCGGCCACACTCAGCATCATCACCGTCCGCGCCGCGAAGCCATTGCGCATTCCATCGCCGACCTGACGCACGATTTCCGCGGGCATCCTCGACCATGCGACGTGTATGGCGCGCGGCTTCTCACCGCGCATCAGGTAGGCACCTACCAACGCACTCACTGCCCATCCGGACGCGCCCAGCAGCCACGGATACGCGATGTTGATGTCCGCGACGTACGCGCCGATCATTGCCGAGATCATGAAGCCCGCACTCGAAAGCTGCGCGATGCGCGAGAACAGCCGGTCCTTGATTCCCTCGAAACCGGCATCGTCGAGGGAATCGACGCCCCAGGCGTCGATCGCGCCGTTGCAGAAGGTCGTGCCGACTCCGTCGAGGCTCTCGGCGATCAGAAAGATCGCGTAGTGATGCGCGAAGAAGTACACGATGAACGCGGACACCCGCAGCATCGAGCCCATCAGGAACGAGCGGCGGCGGCCCATCGCGTCGGCGAACGCGCCGGTCGGCACGTCGGTCAGGAACAGGACGACAAAGAAGACCGCGAGAACGCTGTTGACCTGGAACTGGGTCAGCCCGCGCGCGCGCAGAAAGATCGGGTAGACGCCGAACAGGAAGCCGCCGGCGAACGAATAGACCGCCGAGACGGAATAGTAGCGGCGGGTAATTGCACGAAGAGATTTGCTGCGCTCTGGCGCCATCGCATCACACTTTCACGCGTCCAAAAAGAAAAAGCCCCAGGGCTCGTGGGCGCCTGGGGCTTTTTCGAGCCGAGTATCGGAGTCCGTCTCAATTCCGGATAACTACGGAGTCGGGGACAAGTTGTGGTTGGGTACTCGGCATGCGGGTCATCTTTATTAGCGGCAGAGTAGCGGCGCGCCGCGACGCAGTCAAGTTTCGCGCCGCAGCAGTCCGATCAAAAGCCTTTTGGATCTGTTTGTCTGAATTTTTTCGCATCCATTTGATAGTCGAACATTGGATGCTGCCGCGGTTCTCTCCGAATTCGGCATCACATAAGATTCTGATCGCGACCGCCGCGCTGCGAGATTCCCAACCAAACCGATGACTGACACCGCCGACCGCAATCTATCCGCTGCCGTGCCCGACGCCGCACCCGGCTCGACGCCCGATTTCGCGCTCGACTTCGCTCCCAACACCGCGGAGCCGGGACTCGCGACGCGGGCGTGGCGCTTCGGCAACGTCGTGTGGCTCGCGGCGCGTGTCTATGCCGGTTACAAGGCGATCTCGCTGTGGACGAAGTACGTGAGCGCGCGCAATCGCGACGCGTTATTCCGGGCGCAGGACCTGCGCTCCGCGCGCGCGCTTTACGCAACCGCGGTGCGCCTGGAAGGCCTGCTCATCAAGGCCTCGCAATTCATCGCGACGCGCGCCGACGTGTTGCCCGACGAATGGGTTTCGACGCTCTCCGGGCTGCACGATCACGTGCCTCCGCGTCCGTTCACGATGATTCGCGAGGTCGTCGAGCGTGAGCTCGGCCGCCCGCTCGAGGTGGTCTTCGCCGAGGTCGACCCGGTGCCGCTCGCCTCGGCGTCGCTGGCGCAGGTGCATCGGGCAACGCTCCACGACGGCCGCCGATGCGCGGTCAAGGTGCAGTACCCCGGTATCGACGGGATCGTGCGCGCCGATCTGCGCAACATGATGATCGTGCTCCGCTGGCTCGCGTTTTTCGAGCGCGAGTTCGACTACCGGGTGCTCGCGCGCGAAGCGCTCAAGTACATCCCGATGGAGCTCGACTTCGTGCACGAAGCCGACAACTGCGAGACGGTGCGCCGCAACTTCGCGGCGAGCGGCGACGTGATAGTGCCGGAGGTTTACCGCGAGTACTCGACGCGGCGCGTGCTGGTGATGCAGCTCTGCGACGGAATCAGGATCAGCGACATCGCGGCATTGGAGCGCGCGGGGATCGACAAGCATGCGGTCGCGCAGCGGCTCATGGAAATTTACTGCGATCAGATTCTGCGCGATGGTTTCTTCAACGCCGACCCGCATCCGGGAAATATCCTCGTGCAGCCCGGGCCAAGGCTGGTCCTGCTGGACTTCGGGCTCGCCAAGGATTTCCCGGCCAAGTTCCGCGACGGAATCGTGCGGCTCACGTTTTCGATTCTTACTTCGAACCGCGACGGGATCATCCAGGCGTTCAGCGACCTGGGCTTCCGCACCCGCAACGGCTCGCCGGATTCCCTGCTCGCCATCTCGGACCTGTTCCTCGGCAACACCCTCAAGCAAAAAAAGGCGTACGCGGACAAGGAGCTGATCGAACAGTTTTCCGAGGAGCTGCCGAAAACGCTGAAGGCCAATCCGGTCGTCGAGGTGCCGGGCGACGTGCTGCTGATCGGCCGCGTGATGGGCCTGCTGAGCGGGCTGGGCAAGACGCTCGACTCGCGCGTCGACCTGTTCTCGACGCTGATGCCCTACGCGCAGCGCCTGATGGCGGCGCAGGCGATCGCGTCGGCCGCCGCCCGGTAGCATTTCCTTCCAGCACGATCGTCGTGGCATTGTCTCATGATTAATCCGGGGCTCGCGGCCCTGACGCCGCGCTGGCTCAACCTGGCGGAGTGACTTTTGATGTCCGACAAACGCGACATGCTCGCAGCACTGGCGGCGGAGTTGGCGGCGGATTTTGCGACCCGCGCCGCAGACCACGATCGCAACAACACCTTTCCAGTCGAGAACGTCGACCAGCTGAAGGCGGCCGGCTACACCGCGCTGTTGATTCCTGAACGGCACGGCGGGCTCGGCGGCGACCTCGAGGACTTCGTGCTTTGCCAGGAACAGCTCGCGCAGGGATGCGCCGCGACCGCCATCGCGATCAACATGCATCTGTTCGGACTGGGCAGCATGGTCGAGCGCTCTGAGGGCCGCCCCCAGGAGGCGTTGTTCTTCGACGCGATCGGACGCGCGAAACAAATCATGGGCGGCGGGATCAGCGAGCCCGAGACCGGCGGCGATTGGGGTTACTTCGCGACCAAGGCGCGCCGCGACGGCGACGTGTACATCCTCAATGGCCGCAAGACGTTTACCAGCCTGTCGCCGGTAATCGATCTGTTCATGGTGATGGCGACCATCGCGGAAACCGACCCGCCGCGCGCTTCGACTTTCCTGATCCCGCGCGGCAGTCCGGGCCTGCAACTGGTCGAGACCTGGGATGCGATGGGGATGCGGGCGACCGCGAGCCACGACCTCATCATCAAGGACGTGCGGGTGCCGGCGATCGCGATGGCGGAATCGCGGCCGGTCGGTCCCATCGACAGCGCCGCCGTGTCGCTGTTCGCGTGGTTCGGCCTCTCGGTCGCCGCGACCTACACCGGCGTCGCGATCGCGGCGCTGAAGTGGGCCAAGGAATTTGCCGGCCGCCTCAAGCCGCTCGCCCTGCCCCGCCCGATCAAGTACCTGCCCGGCATCCAGTTCGCGATCGCCGAGGCCGAGGCGCTGATCGCGCAATCGCGCGCGCTCTACCTGGCCGCCGCGCGCGACTACCTCGGCGATCGCGCGTCGTTCGCGGGCGAAGCGGGATTGGCGCGCGTGGTGATGCCCAAATACGTCGCGACCAACAACGCGATCCGCGCGGTCGACTACTGCATGGAGGTCGTCGGCGCGCACGGAATGCTGAAGAAGTTCCCGATGGAGCGTTACTACCGCGACGTCCGCGCCGGCGTGAATCATCCCCTCAGCAACGCGCGCGCCCGCGAGCTTCTCGGCAAGGTCGCGCTCGGCATCGGCCTGGGCGAGATGCCGCGCTGGTAGGCGTCGCCGTCGCGCGTCGCCGATTCGATAGCGCGCCCGAGTCTCGACCAGCGCGCGCGCGCCGCCTGTCGATTGTCGAGCATCGCGCGCTGGACGCCCCTTCCGCCCTCTAATATCGTTCCGCCATAGTGACCAACGAAATCGAACAAGTCGCGCTTCGCGCCGCGCGCGCCGCGGGCCGGATCCATCTGAAGCGGCTGAGCCGCATCACCGTCAACCGCAAATCCAACTCGATTGATCTGGTGACCGAGGCCGACCGGGAATCCGAAGCCGCGATCATCGAAGTGATCCATCGCACTTTTCCTACTCACGCGATTCTCGCCGAGGAGAGCGGCGCGAGCGCGCACGAAAGCGACCATCGATGGATCATCGATCCGCTCGACGGCACCACCAATTTCGCGCACGGCTTTCCGCAATTCTGCGTGTCGATCGGCTACGAGCGTAAAGGCAGGATGCAGACCGCGGTGGTATACGACGCGCTCAAGAAGGAATGCTTCGTCGCGCACAAGGGCCGCGGCGCGCGGCTCAACGGCAAGCCGCTCCACACCAGCCGCACCAGCACGCTCGGATCGGCGCTGCTCTCGACCGGCTTCCCATACGACCGCCGCGAGCGGCGCCGCTTCTACCTGTGCTTCTGGGAGGCGTTCATGATGCGCACCCAGGGCGTGCGGCGCACCGGGTCGGCCGCGCTCGACCTCGCCTACGTCGCGGCGGGCCGGACCGAGGCGTTCTGGGAATTCGGACTCAGGCCATGGGACGTCGCGGCGGGCTCGTTGCTGGTCGAGGAAGCGGGCGGCCGCGTCACCGACATGGACGGCTCGCCGCTCGATCTCGCGGGCGCGCAGATAGTCGCGAGCAACGAGCACCTGCACGAGCAGGTTCTGCGCGTGATCGCGGAGACGCGGCCGGAGGCGATGCGCCGTCACGACGACATGCTGCGCGAGGACGCCGCCGCCGCCGCCCTCGAGACGCCCGAGGTTGTCCGCGCCTGATCGCTGGTATAGCGTTTCTCCTGCTACGCCCGCCCCGGTAGTGAAAAGGACATCACGGAGGTCTCCGGAACCTCAAGTCCGGGTTCGATTCCCGGCCGGGGCACCAACCCGCTTATAAGTATCGCGGACGCTGGCGCCTGGCGCGGTGCTCAGTCAAAATTCCGCGCAAACCCAGGAGGTCGGCTATGGCCACCCAAAGTTCCGATCCATCGGCAAGCACGCTTCTCGATTTGATCGCAGGCCATCGTGTTACAGCCGTCATCCACGTGGCTGCCAAGCTGGGCATCGCCGATCTCCTCTTCGAAGGTCCGAAGACCGCCGCGGAATTGTCGCGCATGACGGACACCCACCCGCGTTCGCTGCTCCGCTTGATGCGCGGGTTGGTCGCACTAGCGATCTGCACGGAAGCCGCGGACGGCAGCTACAGCCTCACCGAAGTGGGAACTTATTTGGCTGCCAAATCGGAGCGCTCACTGAAAGCATGGGTTCTACTGGAAGGCGAGATGCTGAGGCCCGGATGGATTGAGCTGATCGAGTCGATACGGCTAGTCAACGGCTTTTTCATCCATTTCTGGGGGCACGATCTGAAATGCCTTCACTTCGACGCCTTGCGTCCAGGCTTGGGTGTCCCGCGGCGGACAATTGTAGGAAAGCTCGACTGGAATGGATCATCCTTATCCCTAGCGGCCGAGCTCCCAGACCAGACCTTCCTCGGTT
>DATDGX010000118.1:0-5185 GCA_036521875.1 Binataceae bacterium (SeqCode) | reverse complement strand
CTACTGCAACGCGATCCGCGTGATGCGCGGCGCGTCCGCGGCGGATGAATACATCGGCCTGCCCGAACAGGAAGCTTTCGACATCGAGTATTGGAAGCTGGAGGACTTGAAGCTGCGGCGTCAGCCGGCGCCGAAACCGCTCAAGGGACGCGTTGCGATCGTGACGGGAGGCGCCGGTGGCATCGGGCGAGCGGTCGCGAATCGGCTGCTCGTCGATGATGCCGCGGTGGCGATCCTCGATCTCGACGGAGACGCGCTGGAACAGACGCGAATCGAGATGGCCGAGCGCTTTGGCAACGATCGGATACGCGCCGTGCGATGCGACGTCACCGACGAAGCGCAGGTGACGCGCGCATACGCGACGACGGCGCGCGAGTTTGGTGGCGTCGACATAGTAGTGTCGAACGCCGGGATTGCTTCCGCGGCCCGCTTTGCGGACACCACCACGCAGATGTGGAAGCGAAGTCTCGACGTGCTGGCGACCGGCTATTTCCTGATCGGCCGCGAGGCGGCGCGGATGCTCCAGGCGCAAGGCACCGGCGGGTCGATCGTGTTCGTCGGCAGCAAGAACGCGCTGGCTGCCTCGGCGGGGACCGCCGCGTATAGCGCGGCCAAGGCGGCCGAGCTTCACCTGGCGCGATGCATGGCGCTGGAGCTCGCGCCCGACGGAATTCGCGTGAACACGGTCAATCCCGACGCGGTGCTGCAGGGGTCGCGAATCTGGTCGAGTAGCTGGCGCGCCGAACGCGCGGCGGCGTATGGGATCGATCCATCGGCGCTTGAGACTTATTATCGCGAGCGGAGTCTGCTGAAACGCAACGTCACGCCCGAAGATGTCGCCGAGGCGGTGCACTTTTTCGCGTCGGATCGATCGGCCAAGTCCACGGGCAACATTTTGAATGTCGACGCCGGCAATGCGGCCGCATTCGCCCGCTGAAGGTTAACGGAGGCGCGCCATGTATCGACCCACCCCGATCGATCAGGAATTGATCGCGAAGCACAACGCCGCCCTCGAGAAGGATCTCGCCGCCGACTATGAGCACCTGGGCGCCGTGCTGGCGCGGCGCGGAGCCGACCTCGAGGCGATCACCGCGCGCATCCAGCGCTTCGCGGTGGCGCTGCCGTCGTGGGGAGTCGGCACCGGCGGAACGCGGTTCGCGCGCTTTCCGATGGCCGGTGAGCCGCGCAACATTTTCGAGAAGCTCGAGGACTGCGCGGTGATTCAGCAGTTGGGCCGCGCGACGCCGACGGTGTCGCCGCACATTCCGTGGGATCGCGTCGGCGATATAGGCGCGCTGCGCGAGTGCGCGCAAAACTACGGGATCGTTTTCGACGCGGTCAATTCGAATACCTTCGAGGATCTCCCCGGTCAGCTCTCCTACAAGTTCGGCAGCCTCACCCATACCAACAAGGCGGTCCGCGAGCAGGCCATCGCGCACAACCTGGAGTGTATCGAAATCGGCAAGCAGCTCGGCTCGCACGCGCTGACCGTGTGGATCGGCGACGGCTCGAATTTCCCCGGCCAGCTCGACATGACCAAAGCGCTCGAGCGCTACCTCGAGAGCATGCGCGTGATCGTCGCGGCGCTTCCGGACGGATGGCGCGCGTTCATCGAGCACAAGCTCTACGAGCCGGCGCTCTACTCGACCGTGATCGCGGACTGGGGCACCAGCTTCATCTGCGCGACCGAACTCGGCGCGAACGTGCAGTGCCTGGTCGACCTGGGGCATCATGCGCCGACCACCAACATCGAGCAGATCGTCGCGCGCCTGATCCAGTTCCGGCGGCTCGCCGGCTTCCACTTCAACGATTCCAAATACGGCGACGATGATCTCGACACCGGCTCGGTGAATCCGTTCCAGATTTTTCTGGTCTTCAACGAGTTGGTGGATGCGGAGTTGCGCGCCGCGCCGGGATTCGCGCCGGCCTATATGCTCGACCAGAGTCATAATGTCACCGATCCGATCGAGAGCCTGCTCGAAAGCGCGGTCTCGCTGCAGCGCGCATACGCGCAGGCGCTGATGGTCGATCGCAAATCATTGCGCGCCGCCCAGGATTGCAACGACGCGTTGCTGGCGAACCGCACACTGCGCGCGGCGACCGAGATGAACGTGGAGCCGGCGATCAAAATGGCGCGCAAGCGCGCGGGCGGAGCAATCGACCCGGTAGCCGTGTTCAGAGATTCCGGCTACCGCCAGCGCAAAGCATCGGAACGCCCGCAGGAGCTAACCGGCAAGTCCGGAATCGTATAGTCAGACTCCGCGATTTTTTGGAGATGCTAAGCCTGCCGGAACCCACTCTTTTCCCCGACGACAACGGAGCCGGGGCTCCCTGCGTGGGTAGTGGGCGCAGGGGTCGGCCCCTGCGGTCAGTCCCTGCTATTTGCAGTTCACGCTCTTGACTACTAGACCTCCGCCGCCGTAGCTGACGTTGCGCTCGTAGCTGACATCGCATCGCATGACGTTGGCCGGCAATCGTCGGTAGATCTGCGCCGTGGTATTCACATACTGACACTGCAGCCAGTAGCCACGATCGCTTTTCGGCAGTTTCCAGGTCTGGATGACGGTGTCATGGGTCTTTTTTTCGCTGTCGGGCACGAGCGACGCTTGCTCCGCCGGTAGGCCTTCGAAGATAGTGACGCCCGCAACCGCGGTCTTGTCGCGGGAGTAAGCAACGGTCCAGTCCGAACCCGGCGCAGACACTTTTTGTTCGACGGCGAGCTCGGGAGGACAAGTGGCCTGGGCGCACGCGAGATGCGGCGCCGCAATCGCGCACGCGAACGCAATCAGACTAAGTGTGATTCGCTTCATCTCGTACCTCCCCGTTGCGAGGAAATCCACGCGCTCAGCGATTCCAACCTGTCAGCGTGGCTCAGCTCTCCGCCGGCGACAACGGAGCCGGCTTCCCGCGTGGAAGTGGGTGCAGGGGTCAGCCCCTGCTCAGCCACTGCGTCAGCTCCTGCCGGCGATTTTGATCGGCTTGACGAACTTGAGTGTCATGCGATCGCTTTCTCCGATCGCCTCGTACTTGCTCCGGTCAACGTCCTTAAGTCTCAAGGTCGGCGGCAGAGTCCACACGCCTTGCGGATAGTTCTTGGTGTCCTTGGGATTGGCGTTGATCTCCGAACCTCCTACGAACGCAAAGCCGGCGTCCGCGGCCAGCTTGATGACATAATCTTCGCGCACGTAACCCGAGGCCGCTTTGGGATCCTGCGCCCTCGCCGGGTCGCCGCGATGCTCCTCGATGCCGAGGGTGCCACCCGGCTTGAGCGCACGGTACATCGCCTTGAAGACATCTTCGGCATAGCCACGGCGCATCCAGTTGTGAACGTTGCGGAACGTCAGCACCATATCCGCGGAGCCGGGCGGCGCAAGCTCGAGCTTGGCGGGAGGGTCCAGGGCGGTGACGACAACCTTGCCATAGTCCGCGGAATCGCCGGCCAGTTTTTTTCGATACGCAGCCGTATTCTCTCCCGGCGCGACCGCCGCGTAGAGTTTTCCATTCTGCTTCAGGTACGGGGCGAGTATCTCCGTGTACCAGCCGCCGCCCGGCCAGATCTCGACCACCGTCATGTCGGGCTTCAATCCGAACCAGGTCAGAGTCTCGAAAGGATGCCGATAACGGTCACGGTCCTTATCGGTCGCGGGCCGGCTCGAAGAGTCGAGGGCGCGTTTCAGCGCCGCGCCGGCGGCACTGTCACCCGCCGCGGTTTGCGCCGATACGGTGAGCGGCGGGAGCGCGATCATCGACACCAGAACGGCCAGTGCCAGGAACGCCGTCGACCAAAGCGAAATTGCGCGGCGAAAGCTGATCAGCAGAAAGCGTATCGAAGCCGTTACCGGTGATGTGAATGTCATGCTATTACTCTTATTCGATCGCGGCGCAGTCTTCCAGCCGAGTCTGCGCCGGCCGGTTTCGCCCAGGCTGGAAAGAAATGGTAAGTCTATTAGCCAGTTGGCTGATCGCAATTAGTAACTAGTCATTGAGCCTTGGAGGAGACGTAATGGAATTGGCACCGAAGCGGGCCGGGTTCGCGGCCGAGCGGCTCAGCCGGATAACCGACCATCTCAACCGCAACTATATCGACTCCGGCAAAATTGCCGGATGCCAGACGTTGGTGGCTCGGCATGGCCACCCCGCCTACTTCAAGTCGCTGGGCCTGATGGATCGCGAGCGCCGCAAGCCGATGGCCGACGATACCATCTTCCGCATCTACTCGATGACCAAGCCGATCACGTCCGTCGCGCTGATGACTCTCTACGAGCAGGGCTACTTCCAGCTCAATGATCCGGTCTCGCGCTTCATCCCGGCATGGCGCGATCACAAGGTGTGGGTCTCGGGCGAAGGCGCCGGCATGGAGACGGTGGCGCCCGCGAAGCCGATTACGATGCGTAATGTACTCAGCCACACCGGAGGTCTGACCTACGGCGCCACGGCCCATCCGGTCGATCGCGTTTATCGCAAAGAGGGGGTGCAGCGTGGCGAGGGCGAGACGCTGAGTGAGTTCGCGCGCAAACTCGCGAAGGTGCCACTGCGTTACCAGCCGGGCGAGCGCTGGATGTACTCGCTGTCCACCGACGTGTGTGGCTACCTGGTCGAGGTGATTTCCGGAAAGCCTTTCGATCAATACCTGCAGCAAAACATCTTTGATCCGCTCGATATGAAGGATACCTCGTTCATGGTCGCGGCCCGCAAGACCGAGCGCTTCGCGGCGAACTACCAGCGCGAGCCCGACAAAACGCTGAAGCTGCTCGACGACCCGGCGCGTAGTGGCTATTTGAAACAGCCCACATTCTTCTCGGGCGGCGGGGGATTGACCGGCACCACCGCGGACTATTTCCGCTTCTGCGAAATGCTGCGGCGTGGCGGCGAATTGGACGGCGCGCGCATTCTGGGGCCGCGTACTCTCGAGCTGATGCATCGCAACCATCTTGCCGGCGGAAAGGATCTCGCGCAGATGGCGATCGACGGTTTCTCGGAGACCGCCAACGATGGGATCGGCTTCGGCCTCGGCTTCGCGATGACGCTCGGCGAGGTGGCAACCGGCGCACTCGGCGAAGGCGATTACTACTGGGGCGGAGCGGCCTCGACTATCTTCTGGGTCGACCCGAAGGAGGACATGGTAGTGGTGTTCATGACCCAATTGATGCCGTCGGGAACGTTCAACTTCCGCGGACAGCTCAGG
>DATDGX010000117.1:0-35068 GCA_036521875.1 Binataceae bacterium (SeqCode) | reverse complement strand
CGGAAATTATTTCCATATTTCATGGTCGCGTCGCCAAAACGAACCACATCGAAATGAGATACATGGAACGCGATCTCCGCTCTGGCGTGGAGGAAATCGCGAGCGCAGTTTAGCCGGCTTTTTTTGGCGAATAACTTGCATGCGTCAACCGTGATCCGGATCTTCGCACCTCAGTGAACCGGCTGCGGAACCAAATGCAGTCAATTTGAGATCGCCCGTCGGGGAGCGTTCGGATATGCAATTTGACGACTCGGAAAAGAGGGTGTCTCGAGCCGCGATCATCCTGGCCGGTGGAGATGGCAGAAGACTGAGGCCGGTGACGCGCCGAATCACCGGTGCCGATTTACCCAAACAGTTTTGCCCGATTATCGGGGACCGCACGCTGCTCGACGACACCCGCTCGCGCACGTCCCTGATGTTTCCCGCGTCGCGGACATTGATGGTGCTCAACCGCGAGCACGAAGATTACTATGCGCCGCTGCTCTCCGACCTGCCCGCGAGAAACCTGGTCGTTCAGCCGGCCAACCGCGGAACCGCGCCGGCGATCCTGTATGCGCTGGTGCGCGCCGAACTCAACCGGATCGATTCGGTCGCGATCTTTCCATCCGATCACTACGTCAGTGACGACGCGCGCTTCATGCGCCACATCGACGCGGCCTTCGACGTACTCGCGATACGGCCCGAACTCACGGTACTGCTCGGCGTCGAAGCGGACAGCCCGGAAGATCAATATGGCTGGATCGAGCCGGACGGAAAGACCCCTATCTGGCGGTCCGGGCTTGGCGTGATTTCGCGGATCCGGCGTTTCTGGGAAAAGCCACCGCTCCAGGTGGCCACCCAGCTATGGACCCGCGCATGCCTTTGGAACAGCTTCGTGATGGTGGCGCACGTGCCCACCTTGATGGGCCTCTTCCAGCGCGCCCTGCCGCGGCTCCATACGCTGTTCCAGACCGTCCTGATGGGCACGCACATGGAGGAACGAGCCGTCAAGGCGCTCTATTCCTTCCTGCCTGCGAGCGGATTTTCGGAGCAGATTCTGACGCGATTCGCTCATGAAATGGCTGTGCTGCCGATGAACGGCGTGGCGTGGAGCGATTTGGGTGAGCCGGATCGCGTGGCTCGCGTACTTTCCCGCCTCGGCCGGTCCCCGGCCTGGCTGGAGAGCGCTTAGACGATCGCGACACTTCGACCATATCCACGACTGAAGCACTCACAGGCGCTCTCGCCACCTTTCGCGCGGATGCGCTGTTCGCCCGGGCGACAGCGGAGCCGGCTCAGCACCCGTCGAGGTGTCGGCACCTGGTGGCAGCCGGTTTGCTTGATTCAAGCGACCAAAGCCAAGGAGGTGAGCAACTATGGCGAATCCCAATCCGTCAGCCCCGTGCCCCTGTGGTTCGGGCAAAATGTACAAGGACTGTTGCGGCAAGAATAAGTAACGACGGCCGCCGTCCTGCGGGGTCGAAGTAGTCGCCGATCGTGATATCGCGTCGCTTCGACCCCGTTTCTTTAGTCTCGCCTGCGCCACACCCCCCGGCGCGACGACGTCTCGTTCTTCCTTGCCCGGCGACAGCGGAGTCGGCTCCGCCCCGGGTCGAGGTGCTGGGCACTTGGTGCTACCCAAGTAAGATTTTCTCGATCGGAATCGTAAAATTTCCCTGAAAGTTGACACTTTTGAGTGGTCCGGACTTTGCTTTAGTTCGCGAGCCTCAATCAGTTCACAACTTCAACTGGAGACAATTGACGATGAAGCCAGCCACGGATATCGCAGATGATTCGGGAAGCGTTTTTTCATTCGCGTCCATACTTCCGGCTCAATTCTACGGAGCGCGGCGAAATTCCCGCATGGACGGCGAGCGCAATCTGCTCTTCGCGGTCCTCGAAGACGCGATCAAGTGCTACCTCGATTATGACTCCGCCGAGCGCTCGCTGACCAAGCGCGTCGACTTTGCCGAAGCCAACCAGTGGATCAACTCTTCCTCGGAAGGAAGTCCCTTCACATTCGTCAATATCTGCTATGCGCTCGGAATCAATCCTGAGCGCCTGCGCGGGGGACTCAAACGCCAGCGCGCCGGAACTCGCAACCTCAAGCCGTCTGCAGCCGCCGACCGCGCCGCGACGAGTATGAGCCAGGTCGCGACGAGCATGAGCCAGATGAAGATGGGTTCGGAAAGCGCCAGCTCGAGTTCATTCGCCGCCGCCGCCGGGCGCTAGCACTCTCTTTACTCGCGATATATCCTCGCGCGAGCCGCTACTCTAGTCCCCCGGGACCGGTAGCGGCTCGCGTTTTCTTTCGCCGTTAATGTCCGCAATAGCTACTCATCTCGCAGGAGCCGGTGGTTTCCTCGCCGGCGGCTCCGCGATATCGACGTTGGCGGTCGGCGCCATCGTCTTCGCCGGCTGGCTGATAGTCTTTTTTTTCGCCAAGCAGTTCGTGCTCTTTTTGATTCGGCGCACTGCCCAGCGCGCACACTGGGAAACCGTCGACCATGTAATCGCGCCCCTTTCGACCGCGCTGAATATCCTGATTCTGGTCTCCGGTCTCGCGGTGGCGGCCGACGTCTGCCCGCTTCCGCCGGCGTGGCGCGGCGCGATCAACACCGTCGTCGTCGGCGGACTCGTCGCGGCGCTGATCGTGTTCGTCGATCAGGTGCTGCGGATGTGGATGCAGCGGGCTGCCTCACGCTTCCCGGTGCTGAGCGACAGCTATGGCCTGGTAACCGGCGCGCTGCGCGGCCTGATCGTCGGACTCGGGCTTCTGATGTTCCTCGAGAGTATCGGAATCTCGATAAGTCCGATTCTCGCCTCGCTGGGTATCGGCTCGCTGGCGGTCGCGCTCGCGCTTCAGGACACCCTGAAAAATATGTTCTCCGGGTTCTTCGTGATCGCGGACAAGCCGGTTCAGGTCGGCGATTTCGTCCGCCTCGAGAGCGGACAGGAGGGATGGCTGGTGAAACTCGGATGGCGCAGCAGTCAGTTCCGCACGCCGAACGAGAGCACCGTCGTCATCCCGAATTCCAAGCTGGCCGATAGCGTCCTCATCAACTTCCGCGCCCTCGACGGCGCGATCGTCATTCCGATCGATCTGCGCGTCGAGAGTACCGCCGACCTCGATAAGATCGCGCGCATCGCAGTCGAAGTCGCGCGCGACGTTATGAAAACCGTCGAGGGCGGGATTGCCGGCTTCGAGCCGATCGTGCGGTTCAATTCCGTTAACGCCGGCGCGATTGCCTTCACCATTTCACTGCACGCGACTTCGGGTGCGGCGATCGATCTGATCAAACACGAATTCATCCGGCGCCTCGCCAGCCGCTTCAATAGCGACGGAATCAAACTGCTGTAATCGCCAGGCGCCGGCACCTGGACCCGGGGGCGGAGCCGGCTCCGCCGTCGCCGGCTTCCTGCGTGCCCCTTGGGTGCAGGGGCTCGCCCTGCAAGTTTTGCCGATTTTTTTCCGATAGGCGAGTTAAAACTTTCTGAAAAGGCCGCAGGAACGCTAAGCTGAAAACGCAGCGGCGACTGGCATAACCAATGCTGAGTTTTGCCGGCCACAACGGAGCCGGCTTCCTGCGTGCCCTTTGGTGCAGGGGCTGTCGCCTGCTCCCGGGGCGGCTGTGGTTTCTCGTCATGGCATCCGAAGAAAAGGCCGAAACCAAAACACCGACTGAAGATAGACCGCGTGGTCATCCAGGACGGCGCCGGATTGCGCTCGCACGCCGGATCGCACTCGGCTTTGCGGCGTTCATCGTGCTCGTGATGCTGTCCGCGGCGATCGCGTCGTTCTTCCTCGACGGAGTCATCCGCCCGCGAATCGAGCGCGCGATGAACCAGCGACTCACCGGCTATCACGCCGCCCTCGCCCACGCGCATCTGCAAATCCTCGGCGGAAGACTCACCCTCAACGGCCTCAATGTCATCCAGGAACATCATCCATCGCCGCCGGTCGCTGACCTCGCGATGCTTCAGTTCACGATCCAGTGGCACGAACTGGTAACCGGCCATGTGGTTGCGGACGTAATCCTCGAGCATCCCAAAATCCGCATCGATACCCCACAGGTCGTAGCCGAAAAAGCGGACACGGTGCCGATTCAAAAGAAGGGCTGGCAGGATGCGCTCGAAAGCGCTTACCCGTTCAAGATCAACCAATTCAGAATCTGGGACGGCGACATCACCTACCTCGACGCGACCGATCCCAAGCGGCCGCTTCACGTCCAGGACCTTGCACTCACCGCGTCCAATATCCGCAACCTCCACTATCAGGGCGATGTGTACCCTTCCGATTTGCACTTTCGTGCGGTGATTTTCGGCAAGGGCGAGATCGATGCGGACGGCCGCGCGAACTTCCTGATGCAGCCGTTCGCCGGCGTGCGCGTGAAATACCAGTTCTTTAACATCCCGCTCAATGCGGCCACACCCGCATCGCGCCGCGTGAACCTCACCCTTCGCGGCGGAGTCCTGAACGGCAACGGCCTGCTCGAGTACTCGCCAAAAGTTGCCCGGATGGAAGTGACTAAAGGCTCGCTCGACGACGTCGACCTAACCTACGTCCACACCGCGCAAACTGCCGGCGCGGAATCGCAGCGAGTCACCACCGCGGGTAAGGCGATCGAGAAACAGAATAATCGTGATGCTGTGATGCTCCGGGTAAAGGAATTCGATGTGACACATAGCAACTTCGCGTTCCAGGACCAGGAGAAGAGTCCTAACTACACGCTATTCATTTCCGATACTCAGATGAAACTCGCAAACTATTCCAATCATAAGTCCGATGGCCCGGCGCGCGTCCATTTGCGCGGCAAGTTCATGGGCAACGGAGACACCACCCTCGAAGCCACATTCGTATCGTCCGCGCAGGGCCCCGATTTCAGCAGCGACGTTGCGATTCAGAATACCGAGCTGCCTTCGATGAACGATTTGCTGCGCGCCTACGGCCGATTCGACGTCAGCGCGGGGTTGTTCGCGCTCTACATGCAGATGGCCGTGCACGACGGCGACGTGACCGGCTACGTAAAGCCGATGTTCAGCGATCTGCAGCTCTACAATCGCGCGAAGGACCAGAGCAAGCCGCTCACGAAACAGGCTTACCAACTCGCCCTTGCGGTGGCAGCCAAGTTGTTGAAGAACCCGAGCACGCAGCAGGTTGCGACCAGGGTCGAGCTAACCGGCAGGCTCAAGAACCCCAACGCCAGCACGTGGCAGGCGATAGTCGAGATTCTGCAGAACGCATTCATCCAGGCGATCCTGCCGGGCTTCGACCGCCAGGCGCAGCCGCAGAAACAAAACGCCGGCTAGGCCGCAGGGTTAAGTCCGCCGAGCATCAGAAATTCGTCAAAGCTCTATTCATCGCCGCTCTCTTCGCTTGTTTTCGGAGCGCGCGAGCAAATCAAACTGCTGTAATCGCCAGGCGTCAACACCCGTTAGACAGCGAGCCGGCTCCAGTCGTTCACCCTTCCCGCGGCACGCTCCCCCGATCCCACCACCTCAACACTCTCAGTGCGCGCAGCGTATTCCAGCGGCTCGGCGCGCCGAGCCGTTCAAGCTCGAAATACGTCTTCCCTTTGTACGAATGTTGCAGCGGCCAGCGCCCGTCCTCGCCCTGGCTGCTACGGACGATATCGATCGCTTCGGCCAGGCGCGGGTCGCGCGGCGCGTTGACGGCTTGAAAGTAGTCGAGCGCGCGTAGGATGTCGTAGTGCCATCGGGGCGGAAAATAGAAGCGAGTGAATGCGGGCTTGATCACTTCGCCGGTGCGATGGGACCGAAACAGCCGATGTGCCAGGAGGAACTCCCGGCCGCAGCGCTGCGCCGCCCGCACTTTCCCGACTTCACGTCCACGGTGCAATTCGTAGTGTCGCAAACCCTCCAGCACGCTGATTGTCGAATGGACCGAAGCGTGGGTTGCGATAATCTGGATGCGCTGCGGCGTGTTTGGTTGTCGAGTTCGGTAGCGGCCATCTGGGGACAGAAACTAGTTCTCGCCGAGCCCTGGGAGAAACCAGCCAGCCAGCGCTAACGCAGAAGATCTACGGAGGAGCCTTTGGGCAATACGATTGGCAATCGACTGAACTACTCACTTCGTCGGAACACATGCCTTGACGATCAGCGTCAACGCCGCGATTGCGATCACCCAATGGACGCACTCAACAACGAGCGCCGTAAATGCTGCCCGCGGCCCGGCGACGTAAATCCGCACGTGGTTCACATGGAACAGCCGCGGGACCATCACCAATTTCGCACCGCAACGCCGACAGACCTTGCGGAAGCCGAAGCGCATAGCGTACCCGCACTCCGGACACGACAGCGCCATCCGGCTCATCACCACGTGCTGGTATTTCGCGGTCGCCGGCCGCTGCCATTCAGGCAGTCCGGATTGACCGCCAGTTAGCGGCGCGCCGCAATGGCCGCAGAATCGCGCGTTGGAGAACAGCGCCGCCGCGCCGCAACGCGGGCAGGTCGGGGAAGTTGCGATCGTCTGGCGCCGCATCTTCATCGCACCATGGTCTCGATGGGACGTTCTACCTGTTTCACGTCTAGACCGACGGTCAAGTCGGCTACGCTGCCTTGATCAGTTGACCGCCGCACCTCCCGCAAAACTTCGCTCTCGCCACCAAGACCTCGCGCCCGCATTTGCTGCAAATTTGGGCTTCTGCCATCCGCCGACGCATCTCACGGAAGAGATGCGATCCATGCCAGACGAACATCAGCAACTCAAAGTAGAGAACAGCTCCGAACACGAGGCAGCCGAGGTAGATGACGAGAAGAAGACCCATAGGCTTGCTCCCCCGGCAGAGAAGGGCCGGATTCGATCACTGCTTACGAGGCTTGCCGACCTTCTTGCCGCGCGGAAGCGTGCATGCGGCGCGTGCGCCGTCGCGCCGGAGTCGGGCAGGCTGGAAAGCTCGCGGCAGACTCACTCATTTGCATCCCAGGCCGAAAGACAGACTTGTCACTCTTAGCCTTGTTGTTTGCTCCTTCTTCGGTACGTGACAGGCGCTGCGGCGGTCTTACGTCTTCGGTTCGGCCTTGAGCAGAGCAGCGTCTATTTCGTGTATAGCGACCGCGATGCTAGCGCGTTCTGATTCGAGTTGCAGTCGGAGGCGCTGGTCGCCGTCCAGCGCTTTTCTGAGCGCGACCTTGTCAGCGGTGCTCTCTCCAGATCGATCCGCGGTGCTTAGGGCGGCCCGCTTGTGAGTCGCGACGTGAAGCGCTCTTATTACACGGGCCCCGAAAATCACGTCTGCTCTAAGCGCCTTGCGCCTGCATTCCAATAGCGGGATCAGCTTTTTCGCCAGAGAAGGTTCCAGTTCTCGCTCCAGTTCGGACAGATCTAGTGCAGGCGGTTCTTCGGGGTTATAGTCTTCTGCTCTAAGTGCCCTGACCTTCCATTCCACTAGCGGGATCAGCTTCTTCGCCAGAGAAGGTTCCAGTTCCTCCTTTAGGTCGGATAGTTGTTCAAGGTTGGCGGTTAGCACAAGACACTGGGCCCTAAGATACGGGTTGTCGTGTGCCACCGACAGTAGCTGCTGATCGAGCGCCCCCTCTGACTTGTCAAGTTCGTCCTTCAGGGCGGAGTTCTCTTCCAGCAGCCGGTCGATCTGCCGCCTTTCCACGGCGATGCGAGCTCGTAATTCAACCGCAGATTGCATGGGTTAAGACCTACCTGTCAGAGCCGGTTCCATAGCCTTGGTTCCCGTGCTGTGAAGGGCCTTTGTGGAATGGAAATTACGATGCTCGCTCGGCTTGGATAACTTCTCGCCGCGCCGCACCTGCTTCATGATCTCGCTACGGGCGCGCTTGCCCTTGACCTTCGCCCATTTCTTGAGCCCGCCCTTGCGACCCGCGTCTTTGGTGTCCATGCAAGCGAGCGATATCACTTACGTAGCGCTACGTCAAACGGCTATTGAAGCGCTGGATGCGCACGGCCTTCATGCCAATCGATAAGATCGAGCACGCGGTAGACGCCGAGCTTGCCTGCAAATCGCGCTCCGATTGGCCCACAGATTGGCTCGCGACCAATCAGTCCACATCCGCGGTCACGTCATCGTGTTGCTCGAAATGCCTCTGAACGTGGGCGACTTGGTGGTTGCGGGGGAAGGATTTGAACCTTCGACCTCCGGGTTTCCTCAAGAGAACTTATGGAGCCGACCGCATTCCTCAAAGGCCCGGGCACACCGATTTCTCCAGTTAACGTGGAATATTCGCATTCGACGTTTTCGGGGCGGCTTATTTCCATTCGTCCGTTCTCAGGAGCATGAGTTGCCGGCAATCACATTGTCGGTGCCAAAGTTCAGAACGCATACTGTATTCAAAAGCAGATCGTTATCTTCCACTTCAAAACCATTGCTGTTCGAACCCAGCGCTACTCCCTGGGCAAAGCCGTGCACGACGTTGTCGGAAACTTGGCCACCGCTGTCCACCGAAGAAGAAAAGCCTCCGACAATCCCGCCGTAGGAGGGACGACGGTTGTCCGAAACATGGTTTCCCATCACCTGAACATTTTGGGTGCCGCCGTTTATGCTGACGCCTGAACCACCCACCGCCGGTTAACGGAGCGCCGCAATGGCCGCAGAAGCGGGCGTTGGAGAACAGCGCCGCGGCGCCGCAACGCGGACAGCGCGAGGCGGGTGCTCGTCCAACGGGCGCGCCTCCCATCACGGACTCATCCTACGTCGCTGGAAGTCGAATGCCTGCTTGCAAAACGACGATTCCTTGGCTACGTCTCCACCGGTGCAAAGCTCAGCAACTTCCTCATATGGAATGCACTTGCGAACGTCCCCTTTAGTAAGATCGAGTCCTAATGCGTGACGTGCCAGGAAAACGGCCTGGCACGGCTGATCGTCTCCGGGCTTCCAATCCGGCCCGCACAATGAGGACATCGTTCCTATGCTCACCCAGTTCGGATCACCGGCGTGCTGTTGGTCAGTCAGGACAATTGCCTTACCTAAGTCTGCCGCTGGAAGGCCGTCGGGCGAGCACGGGTTCACACCCGAGACGCCAAACGGATCGTTCACTCCCTTTTCGCGCATCTGTCTAAGCACCTGATCGAATAAAAAACCAGTTAGTACTCCCGTTACAAGGCTTCCAACGGCTACCCACTTCATCGCCTTAGATGCCCTTGGCGCGTGCCGCCACGCAACCAAGATGTAGACGGAAATCGCCCCGGCAAGCGCTAGCGCCCCTGTAGCCAACCAATACCAGGCGATCACGTTGGCCATCCTTGGTCAGTTCGCGACGGGCTCACCATAGTTCGGTTTCACGTGCGCTTGCGTGGTTTGGAGTTTTTCTTGCCCCGCCGCACTCGCTTCATGATCTGGCTGCGCTTGCGTTTGCTTCGGACCTTCGCCCACTTCGCCAGCCCGCCCATCCGCGCCATGTCCTTAACGTCCATGGCCTGACGAGCTAGCACGTGCGTGCTTGTACGTCAAAGACTCCGCCGGCGCGGCTTCGCGACTACCACCAGTTTGACAGCGAGCGCGGCGTGCACCGCCCGTCTCGCAGGTTGTAGCGATTCGGAGTAGGCCAAGCCGGTAAGCCGCGGTTCCCAATTCTTTATCACTCGCGGGTTTGCATCCGCGTAGCGCTCCAATCGCGGAAGGCTCTGCGGTCGCCACACGCGCGGCGTGATCTGGTACGACGCTCGCGGATGCTCACGCTCGCGCCACGCGCGGAAAGCCGCGAAGGTCCAACCCTTCGCTGGTTTCGATTTCTCCACGGCCGCCGAGGTCTGCATTGATTCGTTCACTACGCGACGATCCTCGATGGGCGCGATCCTACACCGCAACGGACACCAAAACGGACACCAGGCTATCCGGAGGGTTACGCTCGGAAATCGCCAGTCGTCGTAGAGTCCTTCTCTGCGTGAGGAATTTCGTGGTTGCGGGGGAAGGATTTGAACCTTCGACCTCCGGGTTATGAGCCCGGCGAGCTACCAGACTGCTCCACCCCGCGCGGGAATAGTATCCGCCCACGCGATAACGGGTCAACACGATTGCCGCTGCCGTTACTGCGTGAGAGGCGCGAGTCGTCCCGCAATGCAGGGCCAACTTGCGAAACCCCTCACGGGTTTCGCGCTTCCTGGCAGGGGCCAAGCCCCTGCGCCTCAATGCGAGGAGCCGGCTCCGTTGTCGCCGGCAAAGAAACGTCCACACTTCTCTCCGCCGGCGACAACGAAGCCGGCTTCGGCTTCTTGAGTGGCGGTGAGTGCAGGGGTCAGCCCCTGCCGCGAAGCGCGCATCTTAGCCGAAAGGGAAGCCTGAAACCTCGTGAGGTTTCAGTATCCGGATCCTTGCTCTTACCTGCCGCCTACCCCTGCCCTCAGGGCTTCGAGGCGAGGTCCGCTTTTCCGGTCGCGATGTTGACTGGCACCGACACGTGCTCGTGCACTATCAGCCACTTGCCGCCTGCTTTGCGATAGGCGTCGGTGACGCGAAACGTCAGGTCGACTATTTTGCCGCCCGCGCTGGTGCACGACAGATGCTGGATGTTGTGGCCGAAGCCAAGCTTGGGGTCGGCCGTTACGCTCAACTCGGTCAACTCGAAATCGACTGGCCCCTTGCAGCTCGCCAGCACCCCTTCCCAGTCCTTCTTATACGCCTGCGCCCCGTCGTACTGGCGCGGCGGGATTACGTCGAAGACCACCAGGTTTTCCCCGGGCAGGTAGTTGGCCATGATCGCCTCGGCGTCTTTGGCTTTGACCGCGGCGACGAAGCGATACTCGAGCGCCTTGATCTCCGTCTCTTCCGCGGCGCCAGCCGCGGCGGTCGCGGCTGTCGATGCGATACCTGCCACCGCGAGCATCGTCGCCATCACGGCGGTCGCGAGACTCATCGGCGTTCGTTTCGTAACCGATCGCATGATGGCCGGTCTTTTCATGATCACTCTTCTCGCCATGCTCAATCCTCTCGTCATGATCAATCCTCTCGCTACGCCTGCCTGGTCCACAATGGCCGCTGGTCAGGTTGCGGCGCGATTCGATTCATCCGGCGAGAATCCGGATGTTGCACTCGCGATGCACTTTGCCGAACGCGATTATTTCCTTCTCCGCCGCACTCGCATCCGCCTTGGCGTCGGTGAGCATCAGCTTTTTCGCCGCCGCGGCGTCAACTCCGTCCGCCTCGACGTCGAGATTGTGATCGTCGCAAATGATAAAGGCCATTTCGAAAACTCCTCGAATCGAGAACGCTACATTATGCGGCCGCGCCTGTCAGCATCCGGGCGCGCGGATGCCGCCGCCCTTCACGCTGGCGCGGACTTTTGTGGTAATCGGTAGCAGGACGCGACTTAGCAGGAGCGATTCACATGAGTCTTAAGGGCAAGGCCGCCGCAATCGGAATCGGCGAACTCAAGCCGATGAAAGAGCCGGGCAATCACACCGCGCTCGAGTTGATGGGCAAAGTCTCCGCCGAAGCGATCGCCGACGCGGGCCTCGAAGCGAAAGATATCGACGGCTTCCTGGTCGGGATGCCGTTCTCCGACCCCGGGATGCTGTACCCGGCGAGCGCCGCCGAGGCGTTCGGCCTCAACGTGCGGATGCTGAACGTGGTCGATATCGGCGGCGCCAGCCCGGCCGGAATGATCTGGCGCGCGGCGGCGGCAATCGATGCCGGCATGTGCAACGCCGTGCTATGCCTGGTCGCGGACTTGAATCGCGTCGGCGATCAACGGGTGCCGACGGTGTCGATGCAGCGCGAGTTCGAAGCGCCGTACGGAAATATCGGCGCCAACTGCGGCTACGCGCTGATCGCGCATCGGCACATGTTCGAATACGGCACCACGCCGCAGCAGATGGCGAAGGTCGCGGTCGATCAGCGTATGAATGCGCTCAAGAACCCGCTCGCGACTTTTAATGATCGCCCGCTCACCATCGAAGACGTACTGAGCTCGAGGATGATCGTCGACCCGCTTCATCTGTTCGAGATCGTGAGTCCGTGCAGCGGCGGCGCCGCGGTCATCATGGCGTCGCCCGAGGTCGCGCGCCGCGCGAAGCATCCGCCGGCATGGCTGCTTGGCGCCGGCGAGTATTCGAATCACGCCAGCATCACCTACGCGCCGTCGATCACCACCTCGCCGATCAAGTTCGCCGCCGAAGCGGCCTTCAAGATGGCGGGGCTCAAGCCCACCGACATGGACTTCGTCTGCCCCTACGATTGCTACACCATAACCGTGATCGTGACGCTCGAAGACGCGGGCTTCTGCAAGAAAGGACAAGGCGGCCCGTTCGTGATGGAGCACGACCTTTCCTACGCGGGCGATTTTCCGTGCAACACGCATGGCGGGCAGCTCTCGTTCGGGCAGCCGGGCCTCGCCGGCGGCATGAGTCACGTCACCGAGGGCATTCGGCAGTTGATGGGCCGTGGCGGCGAGCGCCAGGTCAAGAACGCCAGGCTCGCCTACATCAACGGCAACGGCGGAATCATGAGCGAGCAGGCCAGCCTGGTGATGGAGCGCAGGTCATGAGCGAATATTTGAAGCCGCTACCGAAGCCCTCGCCGGCGAGCCGTCCGTTCTGGGACGCCGCGCGGCGTCACGAGTTGACGCTGCAGCGATGCGGCGCGTGTCGCAAATTTATTTACTACCCGCGCGATCGATGCCCGCACTGCTTCTCCGCGGATCTCAGTTGGGAGCGCGTGAGCGGCCGCGGCAAAGTTTACAGCTATACCGTCGTGCGGCGCGCCTCGACCCGCTCGTTCGCCGACGCGCCCTACGTGCTCGCGATCGTCGAACTGGACGAGGGAGTCAGGATGACGAGCAACGTCGTCGCACCAGCGGACCAGGTTCGCGTAGACATGCCAGTCACAGTTTACTTCGACGATGTCACGCCAGAGCACACCCTGGTGAAGTTCAAGCCAGCCTAGCTGGTCAAGCGTCAGTTCTCCGTCCGAGTTTGTCAACCTGGTCGCTCCCAGCCGGGGCAGGTCTCAGGCCAGCAGCACCGCGACGATCCCGGTCAGGAAAATCCCGTCGAAAGTGCCGGCGCCGCCGATCGATGCGACCGGCGCGCCCAACTCGCGGAGCTTGCCCAGGTTCACGAGGTCCGCGCCGATGAGCGTCCCGAGCACGCCGCTGACGTATGCGACCGCGTCGACATGATGCTGCGTCGTGCCGAGCAACGACCCGACGATCGCCGCCGTGATCGGCGGTATCAGCATCGGCGTCGCAATTCCCATCCCCGGCACCGCGCGCGCGAAGCGATTGACCACCAGCGCGACGATCGCAGTACCGAGCATCGCGGGCCCCAGCACGCCGGGCCAATGCGCCAGGATGTAGATCGAGATCAGCACCGGCATGATCGCGCCGCCGACATTGATCGCCACCATCGTCGAGCCGTCCCAGCGCGCCGGCACCCGATAGCGCACGCCGAAGCTCCGCACCACGGCCGCCGGATGCAAGTCGCCCCCGGAGATTCGCCATAGCGGGATATTGATGTAGCTGCCGACCAGGCTCGCGAGCAGCGCGGCAAACGCCAACCCGGGCGGCAACCCGACCATCTCGAAGGCGTAACTGATTACGTGGATCTCGACCAGGACGAACAGGAAAGCGAGAACTATGAAAAAAAGTATCGCGTAAAAAAAGAGAAAAGGAGCGACAATCACGACGCGATAATATCAGCCGTGCAATTCAGGTGGTATCGGAACCATGGATTTACGCGCATTTCCCGATTTGCAGTCTGATGGCACGACTCTGGCTGTGATCCAACTGATTCCGTCACAGGAGGTGACTCCATGAAGCGATTTGCATTCGCGGTTGCGACGATTGTGCTGTCGGGCACATTTGTTACCGGCGCTTTTGCCCAGGATCAAGTGCTCGGCACGGTGCAGCGCGGCAACAGCACGGTCGTTTTCCAACGCGGCGCCGCAGACAGTCAGCAGCTCACGGAACTGCAGGCGTTCAACCAGCTTGCGGCAGCCGACCCTGCGATGGAAAAGGCGCTCGCCCGCCATCCCGGCATGGTCGACAACGCTGCCTTCCTGCAGAAGCATCCGGCGTTGCAGCAGTACCTCGCGCAGTATCCGAACGCGAAGGAAGACATCCGGACCAACCCGGGCAATTTCATGGCACCGACTTCCGGCTCGACCTGGACGCATTCGCCTGAGGGGATGAACGACCGCAGTTCCATGCCCGGCGGCCAGAGCATGAATAGCGAACGCATGAAGGGCATGAGCGAGGGTTCACAGGACACCACCGACTAACCTCCGCAACGCGCTAACCTCCGCAACGCGGGCCGCGGACGTGCCGTCCTTCATGGCGCACGTCCGCGCCGCCCGCATTTTCAGTAGTCGCTTTAAGGCTCGCCTCGCACGGCGAGAATTCGTCCACACCGCTCCTTAGCGTTCAGGCGTCGGCGCGGTCGTGACGGATCCTCGGGATAAATCGGCGCTCGTCGGAGAATGCGCCGGCATACAGCGCGCCCATCGCGCGTTCCTCCGCAGGAATTCGAATCGCCAGGACAATCGCATTCGCGATCGTAAAGACCGCCGCGGTGACGATTGCGCCACCGACCATTGGGACGGCAGCCATCTCGATTATCACCGCCAGATAATTCGGATGACGCATGAAACGATACGGGCCGCGGGTTATGGGCGGGGCGCCGGGCAGCACGATTATCCGGGTGTTCCATCGCTCGCCGAGGCTCGACCGCGCCCAATAGCGGAGCGCCTGCGCCGCGAGTGCGGCGCCCAATGCTAACCATGACACCATCGGAGCGACATGATGCGGGAAAAATATCGCTTCGCAAGCGCACGACGCGATGAACAGCGTGTGCATCACGACGATCGCGCGGTAGTGCGCATGGCCAACCTCGATCGCGCCCTCGGCAAACGCGCGCCGCGCGTTGCCACGCGCGATAGTGAGCTCGTGAATCCGCTCGACCACGACCGCGGCGAGCAGAATCAGATACGTGCGGAGCGAGATGACCATCGGAGCTTGACCACGAGAGTGCGGCGATCGTGACCGACACTAGCATCCGAAATCGAATGCAATCCATCGGGCTTGTTCGCGGGGCGCTTGTTCCACGGGCCGCTTCGGATAAGAATCGCGCGAATGCCCGCAACGCGAATACCGTGACCGACACTATGAAAGCAGATGACCGTGCGGAACTTCTCGCGATGCTCGCCCGCGAATCATATTTCGAACGCGATCTCACGCTCGCTTCCGGACGCGCATCGAACTACTACGTCGATTGCAAACGGACGCTCTACCTTCCGCGCGGCTTCTATCTTGCCGGCGAGGCAGTGCTGGAACTGGTCAAGCGCTCCGGCGTTGCGCAGATCGGCGGGATGGCAGCCGGCGCTATCCCCGTCACCGACGCGGCGATCGCTGCGGCGTATCGGCACGGCGTCGAAGTGCGCGGGTTTTTCGTCCGCAAGGAGACCAAGGCGCACGGACTGCAGCAGCAGATAGAGGGAGCGTTCCGCAAAGGTGCCAAGACCGCGGTGCTCGAGGACGCGGTCACCACCGGCGGCTCAAGCCTGGCTGCGGTCGAGGCGATGCGCGCGGCGGGCGCGCAAGTACTCGCGGCGATTACGCTGGTCGAGCGCGGGGAGGGAGCTGCCGAGGCATTCAAACGCGCCGGGCTCGAGTACTCGTGGGTGTTCACCTCCGAAGAGGTCCGCGCCGCCGCGGCCAAGAGCAAGACCGCGAAGTGACGCCGCCCCATCAGTGAGCGCTGCCTCTCAAATCCGCGCGATCGCGGCGACCACTCAGCTAAGCGCGGTGTTCGGCGATCCGGTCGAGCATTCGCTGTCGCCCGCGATGCACAACGCGGCATATGCGGCGCTCAACATCGATCGCGCATACCTTGCGTTCCACGTGCGAGCCGAGGAACTCGCAACCGCGCTCCGCGCGATTCCCGCGCTCAATATTCTCGGCGTGAATCTCACCGTTCCTCACAAGGAACGCGCTGCGGCGCTAATCAAGGATCTCAACGCGGAGGCGCGGCTCCTCGCCGCGGTAAATTGCGTGGTCAACCGGCGCGGCCGGCTGCTCGGCGATAACAGCGATGCGCGCGGACTGGAAGCAGATCTCCGCGAGCACGGCGTGGACCTGCGCGGCAAGCAGGCACTGGTGATCGGGGCAGGCGGCGGCGCCGCTGCGGCCGTACTCGCATGCCTGCGGCGTGGCGCCAGACAAATCGTGATCGCGAATCGGACCACGGCGCGGGCGATGCTGCTGGCGCGGCGCTTCGCGAGGCTCAAGATCGGCCGCAGTCAAATTGTCGCCCGTGGTCTCGACGCGCTTACCGATCGCGAGCTGTTAGGCGAGTGCGAGCTGGTGATCAATGCAACCCCGATGGGTCTCACAACCGCGCGTTTCGCTCCGCTCAATTACCCGGCTACCGCCACCGGATGCACTTTCTACGACATGGTGTACGCGCGCGAACCGACCGCATTCATCAAGCCCGCGATCGCGCTCCGACGCCGCGCAGCCGACGGAGCCGGGATGCTGGTCGCGCAGGGCGAACTCGCGTTCAAGCTGTTCAATGGCGTCTCGGCGCCGGCGGGCGTGATGCGCGCGGCGCTCTGGGAGCGCCTGGGCCGCGCGCCGGTGGTGTCATAACAGTTTGTGAATTTTATTCGGCGAGACTTGATCTCAGGCTGCGAAACCCACCCGGGTTTCGCGCTCCCCTTTCTGTCACTGACGGGAAGGCTGAAACCTCGTTGAGGTTTCAGCGCCTGAATCTTTATCGCCCATGCGATCGCCATCGCGCGCTGGAAACAGTCTTCACCATGAGCGGAGTCAACCCGCTGTCGTCTCGGTGAGGCAAAAAAACGCCGTCATCGTTGAGCGAAGGCTGCCGGAGTCCCCTCGGCAGGCTCAGGGCAGTTTCCGGGGCAGCAGTCCGGACAAAATTCGTTTTCACTTTTAAAAGAGTTAAAATCGGAGAGTTGAAAACGGAAATTCCGGGTCAATGGAGAACGTTATGGACGATGCGGTTAGGACGGTCTTGAAAGAATATGAAGCGCGTAACGTCAAGGAGCGGGCGATGATGGCCGAACTTGTTCGCGGGGGCGGCAGCATCAACCGGGACGATTTGTTGCTCGCGGTTGGCCCGGAAAGTGGCGCTTTGCTCAAGACGCTGGCCCAGGGCGCTGGGGCCAGGCATATTCTCGAGCTCGGAACCTCTTCTGGCTATTCGACCGTCTGGCTTGCGATGGCCGCGAAGGAGACCGGCGGCAAAGTGACGACCTGTGACGTCGCCCCATCGAAGCAGGTATATGCCGCGGCGGCACTGACCAGGGCGGGGCTTATCGACTATGTCGTCTTCAGGCCGGGCGACGCGTTGCAAACTATTCCGACCTTTGCCGACGGAATCGATTTCGTTCTCGTCGACCTTTGGAAGGATCTCTACGTCCCTTGCCTTGAACGGTTCCTTCCCAAGCTCAACCCGGGCGCGATCCTGGTCGCTGACAATATGCTGCAGCCTGTCCAATCGCGGCCGGACGCACTCGCATATCGGCGCGCAGTGCCGGGCATGTCCTCGGTGCTTCTCTCGGTGGGGAGCGGGCTCGAGGTCAGCCGTCTGAAGGGGCCACTGGACGAAGGGGTGTGACAGTCTTCCGGTTAGTGAAGAAAGGGAAGCGCGAAACGCGGGTGGGTTTCGCCCGATTGGATCAATTGGTATGTGCACCGCGATGGTGTATCGCCATACCGACGGCCTGGCATCGCGGCAACGGCTGAGATCGTTTCAGTCTGCAACTCTCGCGGAGACGAAAAATGAAAATTGGTTGAGATGGCCTCGAGAGTGCCACGACGATCGGGCTCAGGCGGTGCGCTTAACCACGCGCTTGGCGAGCGCGAACGCGCCCCCCATCATCGGCGGAATCAACTCGGGCTGGATTATCGAGATGAGCACCACGATCGTCGCGACCAGTACGATCGCCGCGCCGATCAGCACGTGGCGTTTCTCCGCGTGAATCGTCCAGCGCTCGCACTCGTCGCAGTAACGCGCCCCGAATCCGGTACCGCTGTCGCAGTTATGACATGCCATCGTCAGGGTCACCTCGCTTAGCCGAACATCTCGCGGATCTTGTCGACGAAACCCTTCGAGAGCGGATGATTGACGGCCTTGCCGTCGAGGCCCGAGAACTCCTCGAGCAGTTCGCGCTGGCGCTGTGTGAGGCTCCGCGGAGTCTCGACCACGACTTTGACGAGCTGGTCGCCGCGGCCGTAGCCGTGCAGATCCACGATTCCCTTGGCCTTGAGCCGGAACACTTTGCCCGACTGCGTGCCCGGCTGAACCTTCACTTTGACCTTGCCGTCAAGAGTCGGAACTTCGATCTCGGTTCCCAGCGCGGCCTGCGGAAAACTGATAGGCACCTCGATGATCACGTCGTTGTCCTGGCGCACGAACAGCTCGTGCTCCTTGACGTGGATTACGACGTAGAGGTCGCCCTGCGGACCGCCGCCGAAACCCGCCTCGCCCTCGCTGCGGAGTTTGAGGCGCGAGCCATTGTCGACTCCCGGCGGAATCTTGACTGAGAGCGATTCCTGGCGGCGGACGCGTCCTTGTCCCTGACACTTCGGACACGGGTCCGCGATGATCATTCCTTCGCCGCGGCATTGCGAGCAGGTAGTCGAGATCGAAAAGAATCCCTGCTGCGTGCGCACCTGGCCACTGCCTTTGCAGTTGGGACAGGTCTTCGCGCCGCCGGCGCCCCCGCGGGCGCGGGTGCCGTTGCATGCATCGCACTGGGTGAGCCGCTGAAACTTGACGATCTTTTCGGTGCCCTTGGCCGCTTCCTCGAATTCTATCTCGAGGTCGTAGCGGAGATCGTCACCGCGGCGGGTGCGCGAGCGCGAACGCCCGCGGCCGGTGCCAAAAAAATCGCCGAAAATGTCGGAGAAGACTTCTTCGAAACCCTGGGTGAAATCGAACCCGCCGAACGGTCCCGAGCCTTGCGGGCCCTGGAACGCGGCGTGACCGAAGCGATCGTATTGCGCGCGGCGTTCCGGATCGGAGAGGACCTGGTAGGCCTCGTTGAGTTCCTTGAAACGCTCTTCGGCTTCTTTGTTGCCGGGATTGCGATCCGGATGGAACTGGATTGCGAGGCGCCGGTAAGCCTTCTTCAGTTCCTCGTCGCCGGCGCCGCGAGCAACAGCGAGCACCTCGTAATAATCGCGTTTACGTGCAGACGGCATCGAGTGGCGATTCTATTGGATACCTGTAGGTGATGCCATTGTCATTGAATTGTTATCGCATCGTTATGTGAAAATGTCCGGCGCCCGCGATTCGGGGCGCCGGATCTCAGGCATTGGCTATTTCACTTCCTTGAAGTCCGCATCGACCACGTCTTCCTTGCCGCTGCTTCCGCCCTGGCTTGCGCTGCCGCCATCGCCGCCAGCGGAAGAACCGCCGTCCTGCGGGCCCGCAGCGCTATCGGCTCCGGGCTGACCGCCCGCCGCGCCGCGAGTCTTGGAGTACATCGCCTCGGCAAGCTTGTGCGACGCGGTCGACAGCGCCTCAGCGGCGCGGTTCAGCTCGTCCGCGTCCTTGCCCTCGAGCTTGCTCTTGGCCTCGGTGAGCGCGTCTTCGACGGTCTTGCGCGCGGACTCATCGAGCTGCGCGCCGTAGTCCTTGAGCGTCTTCTCGGTCGTATAGATCAGGTTGTCGAGCTTGTTGCGCGCCTCCGCGAGCTGACGCCGCGAATGGTCGTCGGCCGCATGCGACTCGGCCTCGCGCACCATCTTCTTGATCTCCTCCTCGGTCAAACCCGACGAGGCGGTGATCCGAATCGACTGTTCCTTGTTGGTGCCGAGGTCCTTGGCGTGGACGTTGACGATTCCGTTCGCGTCGATATCGAAGGTGACCTCGACTTGCGGCATGCCGCGCGGCGCGGGTGGGATGCCGATCAGATCGAACTGGCCGAGCAACTTGTTGTCGGACGCCATCTCGCGTTCGCCCTGGAAGACGCGAATGGTCACCGCAGTCTGATTGTCCTGCGCGGTCGAGAAGGTCTGTGACTTGCGCGTCGGGATGGTGGTGTTCTTCTCGATAAGCTTGGTGAACACGCCGCCGAGCGTTTCGATTCCGAGCGACAGCGGCGTAACGTCGAGCAGCAGGACGTCCTTGACCTCGCCCTTCAGCACTCCGGCCTGGATCGCGGCGCCGATCGCGACAACTTCGTCCGGGTTGACGCCCTTGTGGCCTTCTTTGCCGAACAGCTTGCGCACGCGCTCCTGCACCGCCGGCATCCGGGTCATTCCGCCGACCAGCACGATTTCGTTGATGTCGCTGGCCTTGAGAGCGGCGTCGCGCAGCGCCGTGATGCACGGACCGTCGAGCCGGTCGAGCAAGTCAGCGCATAGCGCTTCGAGCTTCGCGCGGGTGAGCTTGATGTTCAGATGCTTGGGGCCCGACTGATCCGCCGTGACAAAAGGCAGATTGATGTCGGTCTCCATCACGGTCGAGAGTTCCATCTTGGCTTTCTCAGCCGCTTCCTTGAGCCGCTGCAACGCCATCCGATCCTTGCGCAGATCGATGCCCTGGTCCTTTTTGAATTCGTCGGCCAGGTAGTCGATCACGCGCTGATCGAAGTCTTCACCGCCGAGGAAGGTGTCGCCGTTAGTCGCCTTGACCTCGAACACGCCTTCGCCAAGTTCGAGAATCGAAATATCGAAGGTGCCGCCGCCGAGGTCGAAGACCGCGATCTTTTCGTCCTTCTTTTTGTCGAGCCCGTACGCGAGCGAGGCCGCGGTCGGCTCGTTGATGATGCGCAGCACGTTGAGGCCCGCGATGCGGCCCGCGTCCTTGGTCGCCTGGCGCTGACTGTCGTTGAAGTAGGCGGGGACGGTGATGACCGCCTCGGTGACTTTCTCGCCGAGATAGTCCTCCGCGGTCTGCTTCATCTTCTGCAGGACGAACGCCGAAATTTCCGCGGGGCTGTAGGTCTTGCCGCGAATTTCGACCCACGCCGCACCGTCGTCGTGCTTGACGACTTTGTAGGGCAGGACCTTCAGCGCCTTCTGCACCTCGGGCTCCTCAAAGCGGCGGCCCATCAGTCGCTTGATCGCGAATACTGTGTTGGTCGGATTCGTGATCGCCTGGCGGCGCGCGATTTGACCTACCAGGCGCTCGCCGGAATCAGTGAACGCGACCACCGACGGAGTCGTGCGGCTGCCTTCCGAGTTCGCGATAACGACAGGATCGCCGCCTTCCATCACGGCTACGCAACTGTTGGTGGTTCCCAGGTCGATACCGATTACTTTTGCCATTGTCTGCGGACCTCTGAATAAAAATTATTAGTCACTAATTCAAAATTGGATTTGAGATTTGCTATTCACCGCGCGGCTTTTCGCTGCCAGCGATTGATCCCTGGCCATCCGTTTGATTGCCGTTGCTGGCGTCCTTGGACACTGAAACGCGCGCCGGCCGCAGCACCCGATCGCCGATCAGGTAGCCGCGATGAAATTCATTGACCACTGTATTCGGCAGATGCACCTCGCTCTCGACATGATCGACCGCCTCGTGACGGCTCGGGTCGAAAGGCTGCCCGACCGCCGCGACCGGCGTCACGCCATTGGCGCGCAGGAAGTCGAGCAGCGAGCGCAGCACCATCTCGACTCCTTCGACGATCGAATGTTCCCCCCCGCCACTGCGTGCGGCCGCGACTGCGCGCTCGAGGTTGTCGATGATCGGCAGCAGGTCGCGGAGCAGGCTCTCGCGCTGGATGCGGACCGACTCCTCGCTCTGCTGGCGGATCCGCTTGCGCGCATTCTCGGACTCCGCGAGCGTGCGCAGGTACTTGTCCTTGAATTCGACAAGCTCCCGTTCCTTCTCGGCGAGCGCCGCCTTCAGCGCCTCGACGTCGCCGCCTGCCGCGGAGCCGGTATGGTCCCCATGCGGTTCGGCGATATCGCCGATGGCCCGCTCGTCGGCATCGGCGCCGTCGTGAGGTGAGCCGGGATGCCCGAATGGATGGTCTTTATGTCGCTTGCTCAAGTCCCCAATTGCATGACGTCGAAGATTCGTGAGCTGACGTCAATGGCAATGAAAACATAAGCACTATTTGTCCGTGCGCCAGCCCGATATTCGAGAAATGACGCGCAAAATGGAGAATCTGCAGACTCTGCCGGCGGTTCCAGGTTATGGCCGGTAAGCCTTTGAATTCATTCAGGGATTGCGATCAGTCCAACGTCCTTCGGTAGCGGCGCAGAGCGATCGTTGAAACGATCAGCAGGAACAGTACGATCGCCCACAGATCGGGCGAGACCTCGGAAAATCGATTCCCCTTGAGGAGAATTCCCCGCACGATTCGCATGAAATGGGTGAGCGGAAGCAATTCGCCAATCCACTGCGCCCACACCGGCATCCCGCGAAACGGATAAAGAAAGCCAGAAAGCAGAAGCGATGGCAGGAAGAAGAACAGGCTCATCTGCATCGCCTGCAGTTGGTTGGTCGCGAGGGTCGAGAAGGTGAATCCAACCGCAAGGTTGGCGGCGATGAACACGAAGATGCAGCCGAAGAGCAACGTGAGGCTGCCCATCATCGGAACGTGAAACAGCAAGACGGCCGCCGCGAGGATGACGCATACCTGGATGAATCCTACACCGACGTACGGGATGATCTTGCCAGCCATCACCTCGAGTGGGAGCACCGGCGTCGCGAGCAGGTTCTCCATGGTCCCGCGTTCCAGTTCCCGCGTGACCGCGACCGCCGTCATCATCCCAAGCGTCATGGTCAGGATTGTCCCGAGCAAGCCGGGGACGATGTTGTACTCGCTGGCACCCTCCGGGTTGTAGCGGCGATGGATTTGCACATCGAAGGGCGGATCGGCCGGCTGCAGGGAGCCCAGAGGGCCCTTCAAATCATGCATCAGCGCAGTCTGCCCGACTTGCGACGCCGCGCTGAGCGCGGTGCCGGTCGCGACCGGATCGGTGGCATCCGCCTCGACCAGGATCGCGGGCCGCTCGCCGCGTTCCAGCCGATGCGTGAAATCGACCGGTATGTCGATAACGAACTGCACCTCCCCGCTCGCAATCTGCTTCTCGGCCGTTCTGAGGTCGTCCGGCGAGGAGACGACGCGAAAGTAACCGGTATTTTCGAACGCGCTCAAAATCGCGCGGGCAAAAGTGCTGGTGTCACCAAGCACCACGGCGGTGGGGAGATTGTGAGGGTCGGCGTTTATCGCGTAGCCGAACAGGATGATCTGGATAATCGGGATGCCGACGATCATTCCGAACGTCAACCGATCGCGGAGCATCTGGATGAATTCCTTGATCAGAACGGCGCGAAAGCGGGCGGCTGAAAATCGCTCTTTAGTCATTGTCCGCGTTTTTCCAACTGCGTGACCGCGTGGATGAACACGTCCTCGAGCGAGGGCCGTGCCTGGGTCCAGCTATAGCGGGGATCGGCGCGGAAAGGTGCGATGCCAGCTTCGATCGAGGCAGCATCGGTCCCGGTTACATGAAGGACCGGACCAAACGCCGCCGCCAGCTCGACCCCTGGGCGTCCCCTGAGCCGGCTCAGTAGCTGCGGCAGATCGACGCCGGTGACTCTCCAGGTTATCAGCCGCGATCGCTCGACAAGTTCCGCGGCGGTGCCCTGAAGGAGCAGATCGCCCCACGCCAGATACGCGATTCGATGGCATCGCTCGGCCTCATCCATGTAGTGCGTGCTGACCAGAACGGTTGCTCCCTGCGCGGCCAATTCGTGGATCGTCTCCCAAAACTCGCGACGCGTGTTCGGATCCACTCCGGCGGTCGGCTCGTCGAGCAACAACAACTCGGGGTGGTGAAGCACGCAGCCTGCCAGCGCCAGCCTTTGCTTCCAGCCGCCGGACAAGGTGCCGGCGAGCTGATCACGCATCGGATGAAATCCAAACTGCCCGATGATCTCTTCAGTCCGCGTGACCAGTGAGGGTATTTGGTAAACGCGCCCGACGAACTCGAGGTTCTCCTGCACGGTCAAGTCTTCGTAGAGTCCAAACCGCTGTGGCATGTAGCCGACGCGCCGCTTGATCTCGGCGGCTTCGGTACGGATGTCGAAGCCGAGGCAGGTCCCCTCACCGGCGTCGGGGGTGAGCAAGCCACATAGCATTCGAATGGTGGTGGTCTTGCCACTGCCATTGGGGCCGAGGAAGCCAAAGATCTCGCCGCGCGCGACTTCGATGGCGAAGTCGCGGACCACGGTTTTGTCGCCGAAGCGCTTGACCAGGCCTTTCACGTTGATAGCCGGTCCCATCGCGTTCACCGCAGTTCCATCGTGACGTCGACCGGCTGCCCCACTTGCAACGTATCGGCGCGGTCTTGCGGACGCGCTTCAACCATGAACATGAGCCGCGAGCGCTGCTCGCGGCTGTAGATCACCGGTGGAGTGAATTCCGCGCGCGGTGAGATGAAACGGATCGCCGCGACAACCGGCGCTCGGCAACCGTCGCAGGTGACACGCACCGTCGCACCCACGGCGATGTCTGCGACCATTCCTTCGGGCGCAAAGAATCTGATCTTCAGGTTCTCGGGTGGAAGTAACTGGATGACTGGTTGCCCCGCCGTCACCATCTCGCCAGGACGGAACAGCGTGTCGACGACCATCGCATCTGCCGGCGCAGTGCCGATCATCTGCGAAAGCCGCCAGTCCGCCTGCGCCAGGTCGTGACGCGCAGCCTCGACCGCGGCTCGCGCAGCGCGAACCTGCTCCTCGCGGCCGGCCAGGCGCGCCGCGCGAACCTGCGCTCCGAACTCATCCACCAGCGCTCGGTCACCATCCTTCTTGGAGCGCGCGGCATCGAGCTGTTGCTCGCTCGCCACACCCGCGGCGCGCAGCCGCACGTAACGATCGTAGTCGGCTGAGGATTCGCGCAGCGATGCTTCGGCCTGGGTACGCTGGGCGATGATTGCCTCGACCTCGGGCTGCCGTCGCCCGGTAAGCAGATCGCCCAGTTGCGCCTGCGCTTGCACGAGCCGTGCTTCGGCTTCGTTGCGGGCCGCACGTTCAGCGGTGTCGTCGAGCTGGAACAGCAACGTTCCCTTAGCGACCTTGTCACCGCGGGCGACTGCCAGGTTGGTCAGGGTGCCGCCGATCGAGCTCGCGACGAATACATAGTCGGCATCGATGTAGCCGCTGAAGACTGTCGCGGGGTTGCGTTCGATGCCCAGCGCGGTTGCAAACTCGGCCACCCAACCTGAGCCCGCCTTCGCCTCGTCGGCCGACTCCACGAGGCTGGTAGAGCCGGGACGGCGGCATGCGACAATGCATCCGCCGCCCAGCATCAGCAGAACCGCCGCAATTGCGATGCGTCTCATTTCCTTTTGCTCCTGAGCAATCCGTGCAGGAGCAGGTCAATGTGAGTGCGGCAAAGTGCCGGCAGTTCAGGCATCTCCTTGTCAAAAGTCGCGAAGGTATGTTCCCAGACCATCGCCATCACGATCGGCGCCATCACGCAAAAGAAGACCTGATCGACGTTTAGATCGCGGAACTCGCCGCGCTCGATTCCGCGCCGAATCAGCCCTTTGACTCTGCGGCGGCCACGGCCCAGCACCTCGGTCAGATAGAAACGAGCGAGATCGGGAAAGTTCTGCGACTCGGAAATTATGATCTTGGGGATGGCGATGATCTTCGATCCGCGCAACGCGGCGGGAATCGACAGAAGAAACGCGGAGAGAGTCTCGGCAGCGGGAGCGTCGGAGTTTGCGATGGCCTGTGCGCGCTCAGCGATGATCGGCACGATCGATTGGCGCACCACTGCCTTGAACAGCTCTTCCTTGCTCGGGAAATACAGGTACAGGGTGCCTCTGGTCACTCCGGCGCGACGAGCAACCTCGTCGAGCCTGGTCGCGGCGAAACCGCGCTCGGCGAAACAGTCCAGCGCGGCATCGAGGATCTCCGCGGGGCGCGCATGTTTCCTCCGCCGCCAGCGAGGCGGCGAAGTTATGGCCGGAGTATTACTTACTGACACGTTAGTTATTAAATCGACTTTCGGCCGCCGCGTCAAGCTATTTCGCTGCGGCCCGTTCAGCCGTTGAATGCGCAAGTGAACCGTCTTCCGGCCGCTTGCGGGCGGGATCGCGCCGGGCACGAGAGAACTTTGACGGCGATGTGTGCTGGTCTAGACTCGCCGAGTCCAGGCACGACCGGCGAGCCACGCCGAAATCGGGTCAGATGAATCGCCGCGGGCGGGATCAGCTTAGTTAACGGCGGATAGGGAGGTATCGACTAAATGGCGCATCGGATCACCACCGTTCGACTGTCGAATCGCATTGGTGTCGTCGTGACGATCCTGACGCTGATCGCGGCCGCAATTCTGGCTTTTCAGGTCGCACCGGCACAGGCTCAGGAGCATCCGCCGCTTCCGTCGCCGGTCGCGGAAATGGCGCCGGGAATTCATCCATTGGGAAAAGGGAGCCACAAATTGTTTGGCTTCAAGGTCTACGACGCGTCGTTATGGGTGGTCCACGTCAAGTGGAATCCCGATGAGCCACATGCGCTCGACGTACGGGTGTTGCGGCCGATACCCGCCGACACGCTGATCAACGTGGGCGTGGACGAAATGGCGCGCCTGAGCGACGCCGATTCCGCGAAGCGAGCCGCGTGGCACTCCGAGCTGGCCAAAGTGGTGCCAAATCTGAAGAACGGGGATCGACTGATTGCGCTGTCCGCGCCCAATCACGACACCTATTTCTATCTGAACGGTAAGCAGACCGGCGAGATAGACGACCCGTCGTTCGGTCGTGCGTTTTTCGGAATCTGGCTTGACCCGCGAACCAACAATCCATCGCTGCGCAAGTCATTACTCAATAACAAATGAACGACTAAATAGTAATCGAATGAGTATTTGATTGGCTAACCGCGCTACCTGGTTAGCGCCCCCACTGAGTAATCAGCTATTCAGCGGACCGTCCGCCCGCCGGAGCGGCCTGGAGTCGAGCGTCGGCGAAATCGATAAACTGCCTTATGCGCAACAAGGAAATACCTGGGGATCGGTTTTCAGCATCGCGGTCGCTGTCGAGCGCTAGAAGGATGATCCTCCCCCACTTCTGCGGAAGATGTTCGATTGCCCACTTGGCGGCTCGGGGCTTGGAGACAACCGTGCCTTTCGCGTGCGAATACAGAATCCGGCACAGCGTGAGAACTGCATAGGCTCGATAGAATGGGACGTCTCTCCATTCGCTGTCAGGTTTTTCGCTGATTTCCTCTCGCAGATAGTGAACCTCGCGTTTCAGCGCCTTGAAAAAAATCTCAGGAGTTATCGACGGAACGAATGATTCGGGGTTCGGCCCGTAGAGTACTATGCCGCTCTTCAGAACATTCGTCCAAATGATTGGGTTGCCATCCGAGTCGCTGCGCTTGAGGTTTCCGAATTGATAAAGCCAGGCCTTCGAATTCATCGTGAGGACTTCGTCCTTGATGAGGAAGGTCATTTGCAGTCGTGATGTCCACGAGTTTGACTTACCAGCCTCGACCAGCCACGTACCCAGTCTCATGAACTGCGCATCGCTCAAGTCCCGCTGCGTCACCACGATGCAATCGATGTCGCTGCGCCTGGGGTTGAATGCCCGCTGCGTGAGCGACCCGTATAGGTACATGCCCACCAGATTTCCACCGAGAATAACCGGGAGGCGCGCCGCAAGATGACGAAGCAGGCCGGATACCTGAGCGGGAGTGCGTGCCATGGATCGCAGAATGAGGATCTAGCTCCGGCGCGCTCGGTGTCGTGACGGAGCAGCTCGGAGGTCGTCAGTGCTCGAGCAGGCGTGAGAGAGCGCGGGCGGTATAATCGACGAGCGGAATCACCCGGTCGTAGTCCATCCTGACCGGGCCCACGATCGCGAGGCTGCCCAGCGGCATCGCTCCGCTGTCATAGGTCGTCGCGACCACGCTCAGATTCGCCAGGCGCGAGTCGTAGTTTTCCGAACCGATCGAAACCATCAGCCCGTGATGCCGGATGGTGCGCTCAAGGAGCTCGAGCAGCGCGGACTTGTCGTCGAGCGCGCGCATCAGATCGCGCATCTTGCCGCGATCCGAAAACTCCGGCTGCTCGAGGGCCTGCAGGCTGCCGTCGACGTAGAGCTCGGCGCGGCCGAGCTCGCCCGCGATCGCGTCGCCGAGCGTGAGCGCGTCGCGCACGAAATGATCGTACTTCGCGCGCTCGTGGCGCAGTTGCTCTTCGATCCACTGACGCGCCTCGTCGAGCGTGCGTCCCTCGAGTGATTCGTTCAAATAACTCGCCATCCGATCGAGCTCGGCCTGGCTGTGGTCGCTGTCGGTATCGACCAGGCGATTCTGCACGGCGCCGGACTTGGGAACGAATACGGCAAGCACCTCGCGCTCGCGGAGCCGGATGAAGTTGACCCGTTCGACCATCGCGGCCTCCAGCCGCGGCGCCATCACCAGCGCCGCCTGCCCGGTCAGCAGGACCAGCAGCCGCGGCGTATCGCGCACGATCTCGCTCAAGTCGCGCCGTCCGCTCGAGTAATGGAGCTCAATCTGCGCGCGATCCTCGAAGCCCAGGTGCTGCGTCGACATCAGGTTGTCGACGTAGTAGCGGTACGCTTTTTCGGTTGGGATTCTACCCGCTGACGTGTGCGGCTGGCTTAAGTAGCCGGCGTCCTCGAGCTCGGCCATCAGGTTGCGCACCATCGCGGCGCGCACGCCGAGCGGATGGCGTGCGACCAGTTGCTGCGAGCCGACCGGCTCCGCGGTGGCGATAAACTCCTGCACCGCTGCGAGCAGCAGCGCGTGGCGCCGCGGGGTCAGTGGATTATTTCCGCTTTCCGTGGTCATCAATGGCGAGCGGCTTCCAGAACAGAGTAGCGATGCGGAGGGCCAGAAAGCCGCTCTCCCCTAATCTTGTGCTGCAACACTGGATACATACAAGCGTCATGGAGATGCAACCGGGAAAGCCCGCCACAATGGCGATCATTCCGCGCGCGCCGGCGCGACCTAATTCGGAGGCAAGTATCTAAATTGCCGAAAGGGATGTTTTAGTCTAGTCGGGATGCTCGCCTTCAATCGAATTTTCTAAAACCTTGCCAGTTTTCGCATCGATTCCGACTTCATGCTTGGCTTTGTCGTGGCGAATGACGAACGAGTAGCGGAGACCACTACCTCCTGACTCCTGTTCCAATTCTTCCGAGACGATCTTGCCAGAATAAGTCTCCAGCGCGAGTTTGCGCGCTTGGGCTAGCGGAACCTTGGCCTTTGGCAGGTATTGCTCGCCCGTTAGAGCGAGTGCGTTACTCGCGACCGAAGTAACCGCGAGCGCGGCGGCGATATAGGCGATATAGCGGAGCTTCATAGGCGATCGGCCTCGTCGGCGAGGTGTTTGAGTTTTTCTGGAAAAAGGAACTTCACCGGCGTCCCCCACTGCGATTACTCTATATCCAAGCCGGTTCTTGAACACATTGATCCCCGATAGCTGGTTTTCAGTTTGTCTCAATTTCCCGCCCTCAGTCTTGATTCAGACCATACCGCCTCGCGCTGGCGACATTCCAATGGCGAGGCTGGATGCGGCGCGATAAACTCGATGGCGGAAGGCGATGGCGCGTAAATCGAAATTGATCAAGCCGCGGCGGATGTATATCCCGGTTGTGCCCCACAACGCCGGCTGGGTCGAGAGCGATCGTTACGACCGGCGCGCGTGGAGTGAAATACTCGCCGATGCGCCGTCGATAAAAGAGCTGGTCGAAGCCGGCGAGCGCCTGGTGCCGCATTTCCCCGCGCTTCTGCAGGACCTCTTTCTCGGACTGTTCAAGTACAACCTGGTCTGGGAAAAGCCCGACTCGGTGCGCCGCGCCGCCGCGCTCAACCGCACCATTCTCGAGCAGCTCGTGCCGAGCCCCGCGTTCGAGGCGCTCAAGACGCGCACCACGCTCGAAGAAGACAAAGCCGCGATCGCCGCGGTGGTGCTCGGCGGGCAGGTGCTCGAGATGGTGCGCTCGGAGCGCCTGGTCAACCGGCGCGAGATGCTTGACCTCTGGGATTTGGCGCATCAGGAGGAAGACCTCGAGCAGCGCGCCGAGGCACTCAAGAATCTGCAGGAGATGAGCGACCCGAGCGTGACCCAAGAGGGCGAGCCCGCGCCCGACGCGGAGACCAGGAAAAAAATCGCGGAGCTGGCGGACGCCGCCGAGCGCGCTGCGAAGGTATCCGAGGCGCGGCTCAATCAGAAGGCGCGCCAGATGGACAGCGACTTGAAGAATCGCGATCAGACCGAGCTCAAGCGGATGCAGCTCAAGACCGCGGAGCTGGCCGAGGAGATCGATCGGGCCGCGCAGGACAGCCACGATTTCAGCCGCGAGTTCGGCCAGGGCGGGCGCTTGCCTGCCGGCGAGCGCCTGGAGCTCGGGCGGCGCCTCGCGCGCAATAAAAAGCTCGGCGAGCTGGCGCGCCTGGTCGGCCGCTTCAAGCAGGACGCGCGCGCGCTCAAGCGCAAGACGCTCGAGCGCGGTGTGGCCGAGGCCTACGACGTCGAACTGGGCAACGAGCTCGGCCGCCTGATACCGGCCGAGCTGCTCGCGATGCATCATCCGGTCCTCAAGCGCGACTTCCACCGCCGCCTGCTCGAAGGCCAGGTGCTGCAGTATCGCCTGCGCCAGGACGAGCAGAAGGGCAAGGGCCCGATGGTAGTCTGTATCGACGTGAGCTCCTCGATGCAGGGCGACAAGGAGCTCTGGTCGAAGGCGGTCGCGCTGACGCTGATGGACATCGCGCGCCGGCAGCGCCGGCTGTTCCGCGCTGTGATGTTTTCCTCGGGCGACGGCAGCCTCAAGGTGCTCGATCTCAATCGTGAGCGCCGCTATCAGCCGGAGTTGAAGAAAGTGATCGAGATGGCGGAGTACTTCCCGGGCGGCGGCACCGACTTCGAGCAGCCGCTCGACGCGGCGCTGGGACTGCTCAGCGAGAAGAAGCTCAAGCGCGGCGATATCGTGATCATCACCGATGGCGAAAGCCAGGTCAGTCCCGAATGGCTGGCGCATCTGCGCGAGCGCAAGGCGGCGCTGCAGTTTTCGATCTTCGCGGTGCTGGTCGACGTCGGCTCGGCGGAACTGTCCTCGCTCGCGCAATTCAGCGACCGGATAACCTCGGTGAAAAAATTGAGCGCCGAAGGCACCCGCGATATTTTCCTGAAAGTGCAGACCGGGTGAAATGCGATGGGCGCACGCGCGGTGAAGGTCACGCTCCACAAGGCCGATCGCAGCAACTGGCGCGCGATTATGAAGCTCGAGCTGCGCGCCGACCAGCGCGAGTTCGTGGCGGCGCCCGGATGGTCGCTCGCCGGATGCCTGGTCAAGCGCTATGGCGATGAATTCGAGTACGTCCCGATGGCAATCTGCGACGGCGAGCGCGTAGTTGGCTATGTGACGATCTTCGCCAATCCGAACAGCGCCGACGACTACTGGGTCGACGACATCATGATCGACTCGGCGGAGCAGGGAAAAGGATATGGGCGCGCGGCGATGAACGAAGTGATCCGGATGTTCGCGCGCGAGTATCCGCGATGCCGCAAAATCCAGCTCACCTGCTTCGAGGCCAACGTCGCCGCGGCGGCGCTGTACGTGAGTCTCGGCTTCCGCAAGAACGGACGCATAAACGAGGTGAGCCGGCAGCCGGACTACGAGCTTGCAGACGCCGCGCTGGAAAAGTTCTGCAGGAGTCCCGAAAAGTCCCCGAAAAACTCCGCTGACGGTTAAGTTCCGCCGCTGATTCTCTCTCGCGTTGAATAAAAAAGGGCCGGCGCTCGAGCACCGGCCCTTTGGATTAGTCGCGAGAGGAAAAAATACTTATGCGGCGGTGGCCATCTCCATCACGCCGAGCTGCCGATACCACGACTCGGTGTGATCATTGATCAGATCGAGCTGGCGCAGGCACGGAATGATCGTGTCGACGAACAGGAAGGAGTTGAACTGCTTCTCCATGTCGTTCTCGGCCTGTTGCCATTGCGGGTTGCGATGCATCTCGTCCTCGATATCCGCCATCGAGATGCCGACTTCCTCGAACACCGAGGCGCCGGACAGAAAGCCGTCGCGCGCCACGCCGTTGTTGACCTTGGTGACCATCATGTCGCAGGCGGCGAAGGTGAACTCCTCGAGTTCCTTCTTCTCGTTACCATTGAGCTTGCGGACCGCCTCGCGCAACGCGAGCATCCCGAAGCCAACGTGCCGCGATTCGTCCTTCATGATGTACTCGAGCAGCTCCTTGAGCAGCTCGTCCTTGGTCTCGCGCTGCATGAAGCGGAACGCCGCGATCGCAAGGCCCTCGGCGACGATCTGCATCCCGACGTACTTGGGCTCCCAGCGATCATGCTCCATGATGCCGGTCAGCAGGCGCTCGAGGGTGGGATCGATTGGATAAATTTTGTCGAGCTTGGTGATGTACTTGCGAAAGCCCTCGACGTGGCGCGCCTCGTCAAAGACTTGCGCGGCCGCATTCATTTTGGAGTCGAGGTCGGGCACCGCGTCGACCAACTGCCCGCATACCATCAGGGCGCCCTGCTCGCCGTGGAGGAACTGCGAGAGCCGCCACGCCGCGAACTTGCGCGCGAGCTGCTCCTTGTTGGTGGCGCTCATCGAGCGGTACAGCTCGGTCTGGAACATCGGCATCATCGACATGTCGAGCACTTCGCGATCGATGGGGCGATCCCAGTTTATCGTGGTCGAGACGTTCCACTGATCGCGCTTCGCATTCTCGTAGAGCCGGTCGAGCTGCGGCGACTTCACGTCGTAGTCCCAATGGAAGACGCTATCGAGCTTGGTGTGTACTTCAGTCCTTACCTTGTTGAACATCGGGGAACCCTCCGGAATCAGCGGGCGTTGAGCCGTGCTGCGCGCTCCAATCCGCCTAACGCAAAATTTACGGTTATGTCCTTCAGATCGTTTATCGAGATGCCGCCGCGATCGAGCTTCCACGCGACCGCCTGCGAAAGCATCCCGATGGTGAGGTTCGCGATCGCGTCGGCGCGCTCGCCGATCGCGGGCGCCAGGTCGTCGCGCAAATCCGCGATGAACCATTCGTGCACGCGGACCGTCAGCTCCAGGAACGCGGGCTCGTGCGTGAAGACGATGCGGAAGTCCTCCGGATTTTGCGCCGCGGCATCGAGCACCGTCGCGATCACGATCTTGAGTTTTTCAGCCGGGTCGCTGACGCCCGCCTTGGCCGCCGCGATCTCCTCGCGCAGCTTTGCCGCGCCGACTTCGACCAGCTCGGTGAAGATCTCATTCTTGGTTTTGAAGTGTAGATAGAAGGTGCCAAGCCCGACGTCCGCCTCCGCCGCGATGTCCGCGATGCGCGTCTGATGGAATCCCTTGCGCGCGATGACGCGGATGGCGGCTTCGACGAGATCGAGCCGCGTCTTCTCGCGCCGACGATCGAACCGGTTGGCGGGAGCTTCAGATATTTGGGGGGTGATTTCTGGCATCTCTAGAGCGACCAGGTTGACAAACTCTCTCCGCTGACTGAATTTGTAGTCGATTATGAATGATGAGTCAATGGCGATTTGTCAATTCATAACTGAATTTATATTCAAACATGAAAAAAGTGCCTGGTTTCAGGCCTTTCTTTGCGGATGAGAACACCGATCGAGGCTGTTACGTGCGTGCGAGGCTTAAGGCTTTGCAGTCTCTGTACAAAAAGGGGAATCGCCCCGATGGCCAATTCACGCGTCGCTGCGATAAAAGAACGACAGTCGCCTTGGATGGCGACAGTCCGAAGCACTCGCCACCGTGCTGCGCCCGCGCTTGTCGCCCGAGCGCTTGCCCGCTGCTGCGCCCGCGCTTGTGGGCCGAGCGCTCGCCACGCCGCCGGCCGCCTCGCTGTGGGCTGGACGCTCGCGACGCTGCTGCGCTCGGATCAGGGCGAATCGGGGGGTGGCGACTCGGGGGGCGGCGGCGGGGGCTGCTCGACTTCCGGATTTTCGATTGACTGATCGGGCATCAGGACCGGCTCGGAAAAATCGGAAACCACGTTGCAGCAGAGCAGATAGCTGGTGCCCGCGCGCGGCGCGGCCGCATACACCTGAAGCGATCCGTCAGCGAGCACCTTGACCACCTGGTAGCTGATCGAACCCGACTCGCGCTCGATTTCGAACACGTAGAAGCTCCCGCGGTCGAGCGGTTCCGGCGGCCCATCGTCGGGGATGATCTGCTCGAAGTGCGGGGGCAGCTTGCCGTAGTCCAGCGTCCGGACCGCGTACTTGGTGCTGCGGGCGAGCGTCGACACTTCATTGATGAGGCCGTGGTCGGCCTTGAATTCCCAGACCGGAACCCCGCCGTCGAAGCGCGCCAGGGATTCGGTGCGGCGCGCGTCACGCGCTTTCGTATCGATGACCTGCACCGAGAAGTACTTGGTCACTGTCGCGCGCGCGAGCGCGTCGCCTCGGTGCCCGTAATTGATCTGGACGTTCGCGGCGGGCGCCGGCAGCGGCTCTCCCTCGGTATCGGTATCGTCGCCGGGGTCGGTATCCGAACTCGTCGAGCATCCCACGATCACGAATGCGAAAAGCATCGCGAGGATAAGCGCGAGCAGCGACGCCGCGCGCGGCCTGCCTGTTGAATCGGGGGCGCTCGTTGCGCTCGCCGCCGAGGCGCGCCATTTGCACGTCGCGCTCATCGCCGTTCTCCCGCGCATGGAACGGTCACGGTCACGGTCACGATCACACTGTCTCTCGGCATCTTTATCGGTTAATCTCTGCGGGCTGTGGCGGACCGGGATTTGAGCGAGAAGATAGGACTTAAGCCTATCCTAATTTATGCGCAGGGCCAGACTGGTCTCAACCTCTGCTCGACACTGCTCGGACTGCATCTGTTCTATTTCTACAGCGACCGGCGTGGGCTGTCCCCGGGACTCGCGGGGCTGGCATTTTTCCTGGCGCTGGGGCTCGACGCGCTGACCGATCCGCTGGTCGGCAACATTTCGGATAGCGCGCGCTTCCGCACGGGCCGCCGCCGTCCGTTCTTCATCACCGCGATCCCGATGGCGGTGTGCTATTTCCTGCTGCTGTCGCCGCCGGATCTGCACGCCGGCCTGTTCGCGTGGTTCCTGGGCTTCTACTTTCTGATGCTGACCGCGCGCAAATTCTACGAGACCGCGTACAGCGCGCTGATGCCCGAGCTCACGCTCGACTACGACGAGCGCACCAGG
>DATDGX010000116.1:0-3201 GCA_036521875.1 Binataceae bacterium (SeqCode) | reverse complement strand
GGCGCCGGTGCGCGGATCGTGCCGCATCTTATCGTCGATGAGCCCCAGGTTGTCGCGTACGAGCTGGTACGCGGTGCCGGAAAGTCCGACGCCGTGCGCCTGGCAGTCGGCGTAAATCCCGATCAGCTCGAGCGGATCGCTTGCGAAGAAATCGGACTCCGCGATGCTCAGCAGGTTTTGCTGAATCAGCACCCCGGGACGGATCTTGCGGATCGGCGAACGGCGAAAAAAACGCCCGGTGGCGTCGCTCTCGGTCACCCGCGCGATCAGTCCTTCGGCGAAACGATGAATCGTGCTGGCATGCTGGTAGTACGCGCGCATCAGGCCCGACCCCGCCGTCTGTCCCGCCTCCGGCTGCAAGCCCAGCAGCGGCTCGATGCGCTCCTGCATCTCGAAGGTGAGCTGGTCGAAGTGCCGCTTGGTCAGGAAGTGCAGCGAGTTGCGCACTCGCCATAGAAAGTCGCGCGCCTCCAGCACCTCGGCCAGCTCGGCGTCGAGTATCACCGCCTTCTGCACCAGCTCTTCGAGCGAATGAACTTTGTACTTCACCTTCGCGAGCCACAGCGCCGTGTGCAAGTCGCGAAGGCCGCCTTCGCCGTCTTTGAGCTGCGGCTCGAGCAGGTAAATCGAATCGCCGTATTTCGCGTGGCGCTCGCGGCTCTCCTCGAGCTTGGCCTTGAAAAACTTGTCCTGGTTGCGGTTGAGGACTTCGGCTACCAGCAGCTTGTCGAGCTCGCCGTACAACTTCTCGTCGCCGGTTAGAAAGCGCGCGTCGAGAATCGCGGTCTTCTCCTTCAGGTCCTCGTTCGCCATCCGCACGGTCTCGCGGGCGTTGCGCACGCTGTGCCCGACGGTGAGGCCCGCGTCCCACAGCGCGTGCAGGATATGTTCGGTCACGATCTCGGCGTAGGGGCCGCGCTTGTAGTCGTGAAGAAAAAGCAGGTCGATGTCGGATTGCGGATTGAGCTCGCTGCGGCCGTAGCCGCCGCGCGCCGCGATCGAGATTCGCTGATTGAGCTTCGGGATACGCCGGCTGTGCTCCGCGTCGGCGTAGCGATACAGCGCCCGCATCAGGTCGTCCATCGCGAGCGTGCAGCCTTGCACGATCTCGCTGCCGGATGCGCCGGCGAAGTGACGCTCCGCCAATTCCTCGCGCATCATGTCCAGATATGCGCGCGCAGTCTTGCCCGGGGTCCGCGACCGCTCGAACTCGCGCAGCAGAGCGTCTTCGCCGCGCGGGATTTTGTCGGCGGCGGGCAGAGCGGTGGGGCGGGCGCCGGGGGTCGCGCTCACAGGTCGCCCACCGCGACGTCGGCGTTCAAGTAACGGACCACCGACGAGGCGATGCCGTCGGCCAGCAGTTCCTGGTATTGCGCGGATTGCAGACGCCGCGCCTCGTCGCGATTGGAGAGGAAACCGCCCTCGACCAGCACCGCCGGCATCTGCGCGCCGACCAGCACATAGAAGGGTCCCATCCTGGCTCCGAGTGCGTTCACGCTGATTCCCAAACCGGCCTCGAGATTCGCCACCGTCTCCGTATCGATCATCCGCGCGAGCGACGCCGACTCCTGCGCCTTATACTGCTGCCGCAAGTCGCTCAGGATGTAGTTTAAGTTCGCCCCGTCCTGGGTGCTATAGGTCGCAGCCGCTCCGTTCTCCATTGCGGCGAGGCGAATCGTCGCGCGGTCGGTCGTGTTGTTCAGATAATAGACCTCGATTCCGGTGGTCTCCTCATTAGGACTCGAGTTGAGATGGATCGATACGAACAGATCCGCGCCGGCCTGGTTGGCCAGGCGCGTGCGCTCCGGGAGCGAGATGAATACGTCGCTGGCGCGGGTCATCTCGGCGCGCACTCCGCGCCCCTCGAGCGCCTGCTTGACGCGAAGCGCGATTTGAAGGGCGAGATCTTTCTCCGCGACGCCCGTCTCCGAGAGCGTCCCGGGATCGTAGCCGCCGTGGCCGGGATCGATCATCACGATCGGATGCCCGGGCGCGTGTTCAGCGCTGACCGACTGCAATCCGCCGGATTTCGATGCGTCAGGCGCGCTTGCGAATGCGACAACGGGCGGTCTCGACGCGTGCGGCTCCGGGGCTGCTTCCACTTGCGTCGCCATGCGCGCCGTGACGGATTCGGTATCGGAGGCGGGCCCAGCTTCCGTCGCTGGAAGTTCTCTCTCCGCGAACAGCGAAGCCGCGAGGTTCGGCACTCTGCCCGCCGTCGCTACGCGGATCACCACCTCACTGCCCGCGCGCGCGACCGCGTAGTCAGTCTTGCCCTCGACACCGACCACGACTCGCACGCCTCCGCGATTGAGAGGAATCGCGCGCACGAATGAGATCGGCGAAGTCTCGCGCCCCAGCAGCGGGCGCGGCGGGATGTCGAGCTGAACGCCATTGAAGTCGAGCCACAACTCGTTGCCGTGCGTGGTGAGAGTCCAGCGCGGCGCTTCGGCGCGAAATTCCAGAAGGACGTCCAGCGAACCTCCATAGCGCCGAAGCGAGGCAGAGCTCAGCACGGCGGCATCGACGTCGCCATCTGCGGCGGTCGCGAACTGAGCCGGACTTGATGCGAATGCGATAATTGCGATCGTGATCGCGATCGCGACTTTTTGAATTGCCTCGCTGAGGGGAGGTCTTATCACGCGGGACTTAGCCGCCACTGCCGCCACTGTTCTTCAGCCGCTCCACGATCCGTGCGAGGGTGTTGAGCGCGTCGACCGGAGTCAGCCGCTCCACGTCGAGCGTCTTCAACTCGTCGACAGCGCGGCTCTCCGCCGGCGTGAACAGGTTCATCTGCGTCGCAGGACTCGAGGACCGGCGCTCACGCGCCAGCCGCGGCATCCCGGCTTCATCCAGTTCACCCTGTTCGAGATTGGCCAGAATTTCGCGCGCGCGTCCGATGATGGTGTTTGGCAAACCCGCCAGGCGCGCAACTTCGATTCCATAACTCCGCGAGGCCGGCTGCTCGACGACCCGTCTCAGGAAGAGAACCTCGCCTCCCCACTCCCGCACCGCCATGCTGAGATTCTTTACCCGCGGACGTTCCCGCGCAAGATCGGTCAGCTCGTGAAAGTGCGTGGCGAACAACACCTTGGCGCGCGTCGCGTCGTGCAGATGCTCCGCCACCGCCCATGCGATCGCGAGACCGTCGAAGGTGCTGGTGCCGCGGCCCACCTCGTCGAGCAGCAGCAGCGAGCGCTC
>DATDGX010000115.1:0-26266 GCA_036521875.1 Binataceae bacterium (SeqCode) | reverse complement strand
ATCCTCGCGCAGAAACTCTCGCAGATTGAAGGCGTCGGCCAGGTCACGGTCGGCGGCAGCGCGCTGCCCGGGGTTCGCGTCGAGCTCAATCCCACCCAGCTCAGCAACCTCGGCATCAGCCTCGAGGATGTCCGCGCAGCTCTCGCCGCCGCCAATGCCAACCGTCCCAAGGGCGAAATCGCGAACGACACCACTGCGTATTCGATCAGCACCACCGATCAACTCCTCAAGGCCGCCGACTATGCGCCGCTGATTATCCGCTACGTCAATGGCGCCGCGGTACACCTCTCCGATGTCGCGCAAGTCCGCGACTCGGTCGAGGACCTTCGCAACCTGGGCGTGGTCGACGGCAAGCCTTCCGTGCTGATCATCGTTTCGCGGCAACCTGGCGCAAATATCATCGACACCGTGGACCGGGTGCTCGACTCGGTGCCGCAGTTGAAGGCCTCGATTTCCCCCGCCATCGACCTGTCGGTGGTTCTCGATCGTACCACCACTATCCGCGCCTCGGTGAACGACGTCGAGATAACGCTGCTCATCTCCATCGCGCTGGTCATCATGGTGGTCTTTCTATTCCTGCGAAACCTGCGCGCCACCATGATTCCGGGAGTGGTGGTTCCCATTTCGCTGATCGGAACCTTCGGCGTCATGTACTTGTGCGGATACAGCCTCGACAACCTCTCGCTGATGGCGCTGACCATTTCGACCGGCTTCGTGGTCGACGACGCCATCGTGGTGATCGAAAACATTTCGCGCTACCGCGAGCAGGGCATGTCTCCGTATGACGCGGCGGTGAAGGGCGCGACCGGAATCGGGTTCACGGTGGTTTCGATCAGCATCTCGCTTATCGCGGTGTTCATCCCGATCCTGCTGATGGGCGGAATCGTCGGCCGCCTGTTCCGCGAATTCGCGGTTACCCTGTCGGTCGCGGTCTTCGTCTCGATGATCATTTCGCTGACCACCACCCCGATGATGTGCGCGCATCTGCTGCGCCCCTCGCGCGAAGAGCATCATGGAAGCTGGTATCAGTCCAGCGAGCGCGCGTTCGACTGGATGCATAGTCACTACGAAACCAGCTTGTCATGGGTGCTGAAGCATCCGCGCCTGATGCTGGCGGCGACGCTCACGACGGTCGGACTGAGTACTTACTTGTACGTCATCATTCCCAAAGGCTTTTTCCCGCAGCAGGACACCGGCCGCCTGATGGGCGCGATTCAGGCCGACCAGGACACCTCGTTTCAATCGATGAGCCTGAAGCTTCGGCAGTTCGTTGACATGATCAAGGCGGACAAAGCCGTCGACCACGTAATTGCATTTACCGGCGGGAACGGTGGCGCCACCAATGCCGCGCGCATGTTTATCGCGCTCACACCGCTCTCGCAACGAAAGATCAGCGCCGATCAGGTAATCGGCCGAATCCGTAAAAACGTCTCCGGCATCGCGGGCGCGAGTCTGTACCTGCAGGCGGTGCAGGACGTGCAGGTCGGCGGCCGCATGGCCAATGCTCAGTACCAATACACACTCCAGAGCGACGATCTGAATCAGCTCAACAAGTGGGCGCCGCTCCTGCTCCGCAAGATCCGCACGATTCCGCTCCTGGTCGACGTTAGCAGTGACCAGCAGAACAGCGGCCTCGAAGCCTCGGTGGTCGTGGACCGCGATACCGCCTCCAAGCTCGGGCTCACCCAGCAAGTAGTCGACGATACTCTGTACGATGCTTTCGGGCAGCGGCAAGTATCAACTATGTATACTCAGTTGAATCAGTATCACGTCGTGATGGAAGTCGCGCCGCAGTTCTGGCAGAGCCCCGACTCGCTGCAGGACATTCACGTGAAGTCAAATACCGGCCAGCAGGTCAAGCTGAATACCTTTACTCACTACGCACCCTCGACCACCGCGCTGACGGTGAATCACCAGGGGCAATTTCCGGCGGTGACCATCTCGTTCAACCTCGCACCGGGGGTCGCGCTCAGCCAGGCAGTCGACGCAATCAACAGCGCGGAGAAACAGATAAACTTGCCGGCCGGAATTCGCGGAAACTTCCAGGGCACCGCGCAAGCCTTCCAGGCCTCGCTCAAGGGTGAGCCGCTATTGATCCTGGCGGCTCTGGGAGCCGTTTATATCGTGCTCGGAATTTTGTACGAAAGTTACATCCACCCGATCACGATTCTCTCCACGCTGCCGTCGGCCGGCGTCGGCGCGCTGCTCGCCCTGATGATCTGCCGCATCGAGCTCAGCGTCATCGCCCTCATCGGCATCATCCTGCTGATAGGCATCGTCAAGAAAAATGCGATCATGATGATCGACTTCGCGCTTGAAGCGGAGCGCAAGGACGGCAAGAATTCGCTCGACGCGATCTACCAGGCCTGCCTGCTGCGTTTTCGGCCGATCATGATGACCACCATGGCGGCGCTGCTCGGCGGCTTGCCGCTGGCATTGGGGACCGGGACCGGCTCTGAGCTGCGCCGCCCGCTCGGAATCGCGATCGTCGGCGGATTGATCGTCAGCCAGATGCTGACGCTCTATACGACGCCGGTCATGTACCTATACCTCGATGAATTTCGCCTCTGGTCGATGAGCTTCTTGAAGCGCGGCGCGAGCGCCGGTCCGGCCGCTCCCGCCACGCCCGCCGGGTCACAACCCTCAGGCGCCCGCCCATACGCAGCTCCCGCCGGCCGCTAACGATTAAGGAATGTAGTAAAAAGGATTGGGCAACTTGAAGGTGCGTTCCGCGTAGCGGCCGTTGATTGCACGGCAGCTCTTTTGGAGCGGTCGCGGTTTGTGCAAACGCGATCGACCCCAAATAATAGATGATGAATACCGTCCCAACAGATACGCGCCGATTCATGTTCCCCGCTTAAGTGTTTTGCGCGAGTGTACTTGGGTTACACTCGAAAGATGTTGGAGTGTTGTCAACGCGAACCACTTCAACCTTATGCGAACTGCCGCGATGGCGCTAAACTCACTCGCGCGGCGCGATGCGCCGCCGATGGCCGAATGGGAAAAATCGTGACACAAGAAAACGCGGAACCACCCAGTCGTCGCTCGACTACGAAGAACGAAAAATAATCGCGGGGTCACAGCACGTCTCATGAGTCCGACCAGTCTACTGATCGCAAACAGAGGGGAGATCGCCATCCGGGTGATGCGCGCCGCGGGCGAAATGGGTATCCGCACGGTCGCGGTCTTTTCCGGAGACGACGCCCATTCGCTGCACACGCGCAAGGCCGATGAGGCGCGGCCGCTGAAAGGCGTCGGCGCTAAGGCTTATCTCGACGCCGAGCAGATTATTGCCGTCGCCAAGGATGCCGGCTGCGACGCGATCCATCCTGGCTATGGCTTCCTGAGCGAGAATGCCGCGTTTGCCCGCCGTTGCGGCGAAGCAGCGATCACGTTCGTCGGACCGCGCCCGGAGATACTCGATCTGTTCGGTGACAAGTTGCAGGCGCGCTCGTTGGCGGAACGATGCGGCGTGCCGGTGCTGCCGGGAACCTCGCAAGCGGCCAGCCTCGATGAGGCGAAGAAGTTTTTCGCATCGCTGAACGGCGGCGCCTCGATGATGATCAAGGCAGTCGCCGGCGGCGGCGGCCGCGGCATGCGCGTCGTGCATCGCGCGGAGGAAATCGAAGAGGCCCACGCGCGCTGCCAGTCCGAGGCGCGTGCCGCGTTCGGGATCGGCGACGTCTACGTCGAGCAGTTGATGCCGCGCGCGCGCCATATCGAAGTGCAGATTATCGGCGATGGCTCCGGCGCGGTGAGTCATCTATGGGAGCGCGAGTGCAGCATCCAGCGGCGCAATCAGAAGCTGGTCGAGATAGCACCGAGTCCGGGACTATCCGCGCGGCTCCGCGCGCGGCTCACGGCGGCGGCGGTGAAGCTCGCGGAGCAGGCACGCTATGACAACCTGGGCACCTTCGAATTTCTACTCGATGCGTCCCGCGGCGACGCGGAGCCGGCATTCGCGTTCATCGAGGCGAACCCCCGGCTCCAGGTCGAACACACGGTCACGGAGGAGGTGACAGGCGTCGACCTGGTGAAAGTTCAACTGCAGCTCGCGGCGGGGCGCTCGCTTGCGGAGCTCGGACTCAAGCAGGCGCAGATTCCCGAGCCCCGTGGGTTCGCGATGCAAGTGCGAATCAATATGGAATCGATGGGCGCCGATGGCGTCGCGAAACCGTCGGGCGGGACTCTCACGGCGTTCGAGGCGCCGTCGGGTCCCGGCCTGCGGACCGACACGTTCGCTTACACTGGCTACACCACCAACCCCAGCTTCGACTCGCTGCTCGCCAAGCTGATCGCGCACTCGTCCACGAACTTTGCCGACCTGGTGGCGAAGACCTATCGCGCGCTGTGCGAGTTCAGGATCGAAGGCGTGCCCACCAATATCGGATTTCTGCAGAACCTCCTGCGCCATCCCGAGTTTGTGGCCAATCGTGTCTACACTCGATTCGTCGAGGACAATATTGCCGCGCTCGTCGGTCCGCAGGCTTCAGCGCATCAGCGCCTTTTCTTTGATCGATCCATCGAGCCAGTCCAACCGACCACAACCATCGCGGGTGCGAAGCGCGCAGGTGCACAACGCGCAGGCGCTCAGCGCGCAGGTGCACAAATAGACGCGCGAGATCCGCTCGCCGTGCTCCATCACGGCAAGTCGCAAGGCTTCGCGCCGACCGAATCGAATGAGCCCACCGCGGTCGCGACGACGCTGTCAGCGCACGACCTCACCGGACCGGAGAACACGACCGCAATCAACGCGCCGATGCAGGGCACGATCGTATCGATCGATGTGCGCGAGGGAGATCTCGTGCGCCGCGGCCAGCAACTCCTCGTGATGGAAGCGATGAAGATGGAACACGTCATCAAGGCGCACTTGAGCGGCATCGTGCGGCAAATCACGGTCGCGCAAGGCGATGCCGTCTTCGAGGGGCATCCGCTGGCGTTTATCGAAGAGGCCGTGGTCGAGGCCGCGGAGACTGCCGATGCCGAGAAAGTCGACCTCGATCGTGTGCGTGCGGATCTCGCGGAGGTGCACGAGCGCCATGCGATTGGACTTGATGCCGCGCGGCCCGATGCAGTCGCCCGCCGCCGCAAAACGTATCAACGCACCGCTCGCGAGAACGTCGACGATCTCTGCGACCCGGGCACTTTCGTCGAGTACGGACCAATGGTCATTGCGGCGCAACGCCGGCGTCGTGACCTCGACGACCTGATCAGGAACACTCCCGCCGACGGAATGATCGCGGGCCTTGGCACAATAAACGGCAAACTGTTCGAGGACACCGCGGCCCGCTGCGTACTCATGTCGTACGACTACACCGTGCTCGCGGGCACCCAGGGGCAGCAGAACCATCGCAAGAAAGATCGGATGTTCGAAATCGCGCTGAAGTCGCGATTGCCGCTGGTGTTCTTCTGCGAGGGCGGCGGCGGGCGTCCCGGCGATACCGACGGTGTCGGCGTCGCCGGTCTCGATTGCATGGCTTTCAATTATTTCGGGAGGTTGAGCGGTCTGGTGCCGCTGGTCGGAATAACTTCCGGCCGATGCTTCGCCGGCAACGCGGCACTGCTCGGATGCTGCGACGTCGTGATCGCGACCAAAGGATCCAACATTGGAATGGGCGGTCCCGCGATGATCGAAGGCGGTGGTCTCGGCATCTTCCGTCCCGAGGAAGTCGGCCCCATGGACGTACAGGTGCCCAACGGCGTGGTCGACATCCCGGTCGCCGACGAGGCCGAGGCGGTGCGCGTCGCTCGAAAATATATTTCGTATTTTCAGGGAGCGTTGCGCGACTGGGAATGCGCGGACCAGCGGCTGCTGCGCGGAATCATCCCGGAGAATCGACTGCGCATATACGACGTCCGATCGATCATCGAGACGATGGCGGACACCGGCTCGGTGCTCGAGATCCGCCGGCACTTCGGCCCCGGCATGGTAACCGCATTCGTCAGGATCGAGGGACGGCCGGTCGGCGTGATCGCCAACAATCCGACGCATCTCGCCGGCGCGATCGAGAGCAACGGCGCCGACAAGGCCGCCCGCTTCATGCAGTTGTGCGACGCGTTCGACATTCCGCTGCTGTTCCTGTGCGACACCCCCGGCATCATGGTCGGCCCCGAGGTCGAGAAGACCGCGCTGGTCCGCCACGCCGCCCGGATGTTCGTGACCGGTGCGAATGTCAGCGTTCCGGTCTTCACGATCATCCTGCGCAAGGGCTACGGCCTGGGCGCGCAGGCGATGGCCGGCGGCAGCTTCAAGGCTCCGCTGTTCACCGTCGCGTGGCCGACCGGCGAGTTCGGCGGGATGGGACTCGAAGGCGCGGTCAAGCTCGGCTATCGCAACGAGCTGGCGGCGGTCGAGGATTCGGCGGCGCGCAAGAAACTCTTCGATGAGATGGTCGATCGGATGTATCGGCACGGGAAGGCGGTCAGCACCGCGTCGCATTTCGAGATCGACGACGTGATCGATCCGCTCGAATCGCGACGATGGATAACCGCCGGGCTGCGCTCCTCGCCGCCACCGCCACCGCGGACCGGCAAGAAGCGTCCCTGTGTCGACACCTGGTAGTCAATTGAATAGCTACTTACTACAGCACAATAAACGTAGCTAGATGACATGTGCTGCTCAGGAGGGCCGCTTGATCTCGAGCGTGGTGGTCGTCGACTCCATCAGTTTCTTGTTGCCTTGCCTCTTGGTGACTACTTCCTTGATGACGCCGCCGGGAACGTCATCGGACATCCAGACTTTCGATTCCGAGATCTTGTCACCGATCTTCATCTTGGTATCGACCCAGTGGGCCTTCACCTTCTTTCCGAGCAAGTCGACTTCCTCGTCACCTTCGGCGAAGCCTTCCAGCTTGTCCTTAGGTGTAACCTCGAAGTTCGCGGACCTGACTTTGGCGGGGTAGGTTATTTTGACCGTGCTCAACTCGGCTTCACTGTTGTCCCCGATCTCGGTGGTGGTCTCGGTCACCACCGCCTTGTCAGGGTTGAGGTCGACGAGCTCATAGGTCTGCCGAATCTCCCGGGGCCCCGGCGGCTCGCCGGTCGGATCGTGCATCGCCCACCCTTCCAGGCCCATATTCACATTGTGACTGAGCGTGATCGAAGTGCCGACCTTGAATGCCGCCCAATTCTTGTACGCCGGATTATCGACAATCTCTGGCGCGGCTCCTGCACCGATCAGAAGTATCGAGCCGATCAGAATTGCCACATAGTGGATTGGGCGCAGACGCATGGTTTGTTCTCCCGGAGCAGCTATACCGTTACGAACGACGCTACCGGGCGATGCTACTGAACTGCGCGAAACAATGTCAACCCTCGGCCGGGTCAGCGGCACAGGCTCTCGGAGCCCACGTGCGTGGCTGGCAAATTCGCATCGAGCTGGCCGGAGCTGTGGAATTGAGTTGACATCCAAACGGCTCCATTTTAGAGTCAACTGGTTCTTTCGAGTGGCGAGCAATCTGTCCCGATGGGGGTGTACGGTGACTTCTGACAAGCCTGATGCGCGGCGCAAGTTGAAGGATTCTCTGTTCAACCTGGTTAAGGCTGGCGCTGGCAGCGTGCTGTTGGCTACTTCGTTTCTCGGCGCGCTCCCGGCGGATGCATCAATCACACCGGCGAACACTGATACTTCCATCGAGAATCGCGTCGACCGCGTGCGCTCGCAGTATGCACCCGGCGCGAAACAGGATCAGGCGCGCGATTCCAACCTCCAGCTCGCCTGGTGGGGCAATTGGCACAACGGAGGCTGGCGCTGGGGCTGGCCGAACTGGCACAACTGGCATAACTGGCGCAACTGGTAACGCTCTCGGCTTCATTTTCTTCCGCTCGGCCCGGGCTGCGCCGAGGCGCGCGTCCGCGGGTTCCGGCGCGAGGTTTGCGCGATGCCCGCGGATAAGTTCACTCCATTCCTGGGACCTCTCGATCTCCTGGTCCTGCAGCCTACTCCTTTTTGCAACCTCGATTGCTCATACTGCTACCTTCCCGATCGCGATTCGAAAAAAAAGATGGCGCCCGCCGTGTTGGAGCGCATCTTCGAGCGGGTATTCTCAAGCTCCCTCGTCCGCGGGCAATTCACCGTCGTCTGGCACGCAGGCGAGCCGATGGTGTTGCCGATCGGATTTTACCAGGACGCACTACGCATAATAGCCAAATACAATGGCGCTAATGGTCGCGACCACGCAGCCGTAACTCATTCGATTCAGACCAATGGAGTACTAATCGATCGCGAGTGGTGTGACTTTATCGAGCGCAACCAGATTAGTATTGGAGTTAGTATCGACGGTCCCGATTTTCTGCATGATACTTTTCGCAAAACCCGCCGCGGTGCCGGAACCCATCGCAGAGTGATGAATGGAATCAGGCTACTCAATGAACACGAGATTCCCTTCCACGTAATCTCAGTGTTGACCGGCGAGAGCCTGGACTATCCTGACGAGCTATACGATTTCTACGTCGAAAACGAAATTCATCAGCTTGGTTTCAACGTCGAGGAAGTCGAGGGGCCGCATCAGAAATCTTCTCTGCAGGCGGGCGAGATCTTCGAACGCTACGTCCGCTTCATGTCGCGCTTCTTCGACCTGGTGAACCAGGGCGGCTTCGAGATTCAAATGCGGGAGTTTGGTTCCACCATCGCGGCGGTTCTGCAAGCCGCTCGCGACGAGGTTCCTCTCAGCCATGAAACAGCGCCGTTCGGAATAGTCTCGGTCGATTGCGATGGGAACTTCAGCACCTTTTCTCCGGAACTCCTCGGCCTGTCGAGTCCGCACTACGGCGACTTCGCGCTTGGCAACGTCGAGCGGGACTCGTTCGAGTCGGCGGTGAGCAGCAGTAAATTTCTGGCGATGAGCAGGGACATCGCCGAGGGTATTCGACGCTGCCAGGCGACCTGCGAGTATTTCCGTTTCTGCGGCGGTGGTGCCCCGGTGAACAAATATTTCGAAAATGGTTCGTTCGCTTCGACCGAGACCATGTTCTGCCGGCTGACGCGCAAAGCGATGGTCGATGTGATCCTCGAGAAGCTTGACCGCCCGGCGCTCGACGCGGCGGCAAAATCCTGAAGGCAGCCATCGTCGATGGAGCTCGAAGCCGGCGTTCGCATCCGCGTCGCGCCACGCTTCCACGCTCGCCTCGCATGGCAGGATCGGATTCTCCTCAACAGCGGCGTCAGCGCCTCCGGGCCAGCGTTTTTTCCCCGGCACGACTGGCGACCGGCGTCCGCTCTGGAAGCGGCTATGCTGATCGACGCTTCGGTCTCTGGGCAGTCGACGGAAGCGCTGACGCTCCTCGGAATCCCAGCGCATCTGAGAGCCAAGTGGTGGTCGCTGGCCGGGCAGCAAGAGGATTCACCGTCTGGCGCCGAGTTTCATGGTCTTGACGAATTTGCGCGCGAGCTCGCCGCGTATGCGAGCTTCAAGCGATGGCAGCTGCCGTCGGACTGCAAGCTCCAGGTAATCGCGTCGCGGCCGGGACAGTCATCGACGCGAGTCGATACGGCCTCTAGCGAATTGCAGGGCCTTGATTTCAACTGCGCGCCGTTCGCCACGCCAGGAGCTCAGGAAGCGGCGAACTCTCCGCGCGCGATCGCCGGATTCAATCTTGGTGATGAAGCGACCTCGCTAGTGTGGCTGAATCTCTCGACGGCCCAAGTTCGCGAGAGAGTCGGCTACTCAGGCCCACGCAATGATAGTGACGCGGCGGACTCTGGTACGGCGCTGGCGCATCGCTTCTTCGCCGCGCTTGCGGACTATCCGCTGGTGCGGATCGTCCTCGAGCCCGGCGAGGGATATCTACTTCCCGAAGGCGGCGCCGTATGCGACGGCTACACGGTGGGCAAGCGGGAAGTCGACGTAATGCTGCTTCTGATACCAGCGCCGACGCGGCGCTCGGGCTAAGGCATCGAAAGGCAGATATTCAGCTCACTGATCGCCTGATCGATTCCCGCAATCGCCGAAGCCTTGTGACCACCGAAACCGCTCGCCGCCTGATCGATCAGCATTTGCCGAGTCCGCTGCAGCTCGCCGATGGCCTGGTTGATTACCGGATGTCCGGGCGGCCCGGGCGGCGGGCCGTAGCCGGGGCCTGGCCCTGGACCTCCACCGTAGACCGGCCCTCCGCACGCGGCCAGAGCCACCGCGAGAGCGAAGATCACTCCTGAGGCAAACGAGATCGCCTTGCCAATCATTTTGAGCCTCCCGGTTCGAGTCGCTCGAAGTGCTGCTAGTTCTTACGCTGCGCGATTTCGAGTAGCAACCGCGAGCGCGTGGCGATATACAGATCGAGCGCCCGCCGCCGTCGATCGATCCGGATGATGATGAAGTTCATCAAGTCGCCGCAGAAGCTCGTCGAGGTCTTCGAGACTATCTTCCCGGGACCGCCCGCCGCGCGGCGCATGATGTTTGGCTTTCCCGCTGCGTTCGTGAACGACAACATGTTCATGGGGCTGTTCGAGGAGGACATGATCCTCCGGCTGCCAGAGGATTCGCGATGGGAGTTGGTCCGGAGCCATGGCGCGAAGCCGTTCGAGCCGAGGCCCGGGCGCGTGATGACCGAATACGTGGTTCTTCCCGATTCGATAATTTCCAATCGCGAGAAATTGAGGGCATGGATCGCGAAGTCGCTTGCCTATGCGGCTAGGATTCCGCAGAAGAAGCGCAAGAAGCCCAAGTCGAAAGCGGCCTCGAGCAAGCGCCCGAAATCAAAAGCGCCGCGACCCAAACACGCGCAGAAACGCCGCCGCTGATTCGCGCGCGGAGAGCTCTTCGGCTTCGACCAGATGCGCCCCCGACTCGCAGCCAGTAACGCGATGCGATCCGGCGAATCTGAAGGCCGCGCCTCGCCGAGATGGCTACCGGCGTCGCTCGATGGTTGCTCCGAGCGAAACCTGCTCGCGATCGTCACCCTGTCCGCACTGGCTATTCGTCTCTATCTCACATTCACTAGCTATTGCATTTCCGGCGACGGCGTCGCGTACGTCGGCATCGCGCGGAACCTGGCGGCGGGCAACACCGCCAAGGCGCTCGCGTCGGTTTTCCCGCCGCTCTATCCGTGGCTGATTTCGATCGTTCACTTGTTGGTACCCGACTGGGAGATCGCCGGACAGTTGATTTCCAGCTTGCTCGGCGCCGCAGCAGTGGTGCCCGTGTATTACCTGGTCCGCGAGGTCTTCGCGCGCCGAGATTTCGCCGCGGGCGCGGCAATTCTCACTGCGATTCATCCCGACCTCGCCCAATACTCAGCGTCGGTGCGGACCGAAGCCGGCTACATCACCATGATCGTTGCGGCGGTTTTGCTAACGCTAATGGCTATTCGCCGCCAACGTCTCGGATGGTTCGCGGGTGCTGGCCTGTTGTACGGTATCGCGTATTGGTACCGCACCGAGGCGATCGGGATGCCGGTGGTTAGCGCCGGATTTCTAATTGTCGGCGCGCTGTGGTGGCGAGAGTGGAGACTCGGATGGTCGATCGCGGCTGCCGCGTACCTGGTCGCGGCATTCCTGATCGTCGCGGCGCCATTTCTAATCTACCTGAATTCGACCAGCGATCATTTTGTCGTGAGCCGCGAACTCAAGGCCGCCGTGATGTATGGCATGGGGGACGTGTCGAACGACAAGAACACCTGGCAGTTGCGCGGCTACTCACCTCACACTTCGATCTGGGCGCCTCTGCAGGTCGCGCCGGCAAGGTACCTGCGAAAAGTCGGCGGCGATCTTCTGATGTCGCCGTATTTCTACGCCGAGGCGCTGGGACCGATGCTCACCTTGTTCCTCGTGATAGGCCTCGTGAACCGCGGCGGGTCGATGGTACGGAACTATGGAGAGGCCTTTCTCGCGAGCGTAACCTTGTTCTATGTATTCGGTTTCGCGGCCTCCTACACGGGGCCGCGCTTCCTGTTGCATCTGATTCCGTTCGCGTTCGGATGGGTAATGGTCGGCATCGCAGTCGCGTCGGGATGGATCGCCGCGCTCGACTGGCGCGGCGTGCGGATGCCGGCGGGCGCGTTGGCCGCGCTGGTAGCGATTGTGCTGCTACCGCGGACGCTGCGGCCAATCGGCTACGACCAGCGTGCGTTTCGCGACGCCGGTGCTGACATCGCGCGCGGTGACGCGCACCACGGCGTCGTCGTCTCACGCGACAAGCGTGCGGCGTTTTACGCCGGCACCCCGGATCTCTATCTGCCGATCGATCCAAAGCCGAATTTGTGCGGATGGCTCGCCGGTCAGCCAGGAGTGGCGTACCTGATGCTGACTGATAAAGAAGAACATCAGTTGAGCGTCAACTCCAACTCGACTTGCATAACCCTGGTCAAGCGATATCCGCGCGGATCCGGATACTATGATCTATTCGAAATTCGGAAGTAGAATCGCGATGTACCATGAGTGAGTATCTGTACGAAGTTGCGAAACGGCTAATCGCGTTCGACACCGTCAGCGCGAAGAGCAATCTCACCGCGATAGACTACCTATCGCGCGAATTAGCCGCGGCGAATTTCAAGACTGCGCTCCAGACGATTCAGCTCGCGGGCGTCGCGCAGGCGAACCTCGTAGCGTGGGCGGGACCGTCGCGGCCCGACGGCCTGATCGTCTCAGGGCATATAGACACGGTGCCCTTCGAGAGCCAGCCGGGATGGACTCGCGAGCCGCTGCGCCTCCAAGTCGAGGGCGCGCGAGTGTTCGGGCGCGGCACCACGGACATGAAGGGATTCATCGCGGAGTGCGTGGATGCAGCGCGCCGAATCGATCTCGCCAGGCTCGCTCGCCCGCTGGTGTTCGTGTTCACGGCCGGAGAGGAAGTGGGATGCCTGGGCGCCGAGAAAATCGCTCCCGCGCTGACGCTAATCCTCGGCGCGACGCCGGTGCCACGCTTGGCATGGATCGGCGAGCCGACCTCGTGGCAGGTCTGCCACGCTCACAAGAGTATCGTGCTGTTCGATGTGACGGTGCGCGGCTCCGGCGGCCACAGCGGAGCGCCCGCGGCGGGCGTCAACGCGATCGCCGTGATGGGCAACGTGATCGAGGCGATCGGCCGCTTGCAGGAGCAGCGCCGGGCGGCAGCGAGCGACAAGTTCGCCGCGATTTTTCCCGACGCGCCGTATGACGTGCTCAACTTCGGGACCATCCAGGGCGGTATCGCGCTCAATATGATCGCGGAGGAATGCCTGTTGCGCGTGAGCTACCGCTCGCTGCCCGACGCAGACCCGCGGGAAATTCATCGCGAGATCGCGAACCGGCTGCGAGCAATCGACGCGCACGATTACGCGTCGCGAGATCGCCGCGCGACGATCGAGATTGGCCCTCCCATGGTTGTGCCGCCGCTGTTGTCGCCCCGCGGTACCGCGCTGGAAAGGGCGCTGTTCGCTGCGAGCGGAGCGAGAGACTCAGGCGGCGCGCTGTACGGCACGGACGGTGGATGGTTCGCCGGTTCCAATATCACTTCGCTGATTTGCGGTCCCGGCGATTTCGAGCAGGCGCATCAGCCCAACGAGAGCATCGGCCGCGACGCCTTCGAGCGCGGCACTCAGGTCATTCTCGACGTCGTCGATCGCATGTGCTGCGGTGCCGCACCGGCCTGAGCTACAGGAAGTGCGGCATCAGATGTTTGTGGACGTCGTGCAGCAGGCGGTCGGGGGCCGTGCCGGCGAGATCGAACAAGGTCGGTGAGGTCAGCCCCGCGTCGACCATCTTCGCGAGATTCTCACGGCATCGGTCCGGGCTTCCCGCGAGCGTGAACGTATCGATCATCCAGTCAGTGACCATCGCGACCGGCACCTCGCCGCGCGCGAGACTTGCGCCCATCGCGCGGATCACGTCGGGGTCCAGCCCTGCGGTCGCGAACAGGGCGTGTTCCGCCTGCGGCGCCATGAACGCGGTCATCATTGCGATGGTCGGTTTTATCGCTTCACGCGCCGCGCGATCGTCGTCGCCCATCGAGCACAAGATGTAACCGCCGATCTCGAAGCTCGCCGCGTCGCGGCCCGCCTTCTGGAGTCCCTTGCGCGCATGTTCAAGTGCGAACCGGATATACGCCGGCGACGACATGATGGTGAGCAGCACGCCGTCGGCGGTCTCGCCGGCCATTTCGAGATTCTTGGGACCCATCACGCCGAGGTGAATCGGAATCTCGGTGCGCGGCGGCTTGAAGCTGAGCGCGATTTTGTGGTTCTGAAACACGCGCCCGGCGAAGTTAACCTGTTCGCCGCGGAACATCCGGCGCACGATTTCGATGGTCTCGCGCATCGCGAACGTGGGTTTGGCATAGGGGATGCCGAGGCGTCCTTCGATCCAGTCTTTCAGTCCCGCACCGATGCCGAGGATCGATCGCCCTCCGGAAATTTCCTCGAGCGCCGCGAACTCCATCGCGATCGTGGAGGGGCTTCGCGTGTAGGGATTCAGGACGCCGATCCCGACCCTGATGCGCGAAGTCGCGGCCGCCGCTGCCGAGGCGATTGTGAACGCGCCGCGCCAAAAGGGATCCTCGGGCACCCAGAAAGTGCCGAAGCCCAGCTCTTCCGCCAGGCGCGCGCTTTTGACCTGATCGCGCGCGGCCAGATTCTCGAAGCCAATACCGAACTCACGCACCTTGGACATCGCATCGCTCCGTCAGTCGTTGAACGGCAGGCTTTCGGTCAGTAGTTCATTTGCCGATGCGGTGTCAACGCAGACCCGCTCGATCCTTGCGCGCGCGGAGATTGTCGGCGCGAGCCTTTTGGCGCTAAGTTCCGGCCATACCACGGTCATCCGACGGAGGACTCACGGCATGAATTCCTGGCAGCTTGGCGATGTGAAAATTACACGGATTATCGAGAGCGAGGCGCCGTGGCCGGGCACCTTCATCATGCCCAACGCGACTCCCGAGAACATGAAAAAGGAATCTTGGATGCTCCCGCACTTCGCCGACGAGAAGGGCAAGCTCCGCATGAGCATCCACGCGCTGGTTCTGGAGTCGAAGGGCAAGCGCATCATGGTCGACACCTGCATCGGCAACGACAAGGTTCGCTCCAATCCCGCGTGGAGCAATTTGAAATTGCCGTTTCTCCAGGACCTCGCGAAGGCGGGCTACACGCCCGAATCGATCGATCGCGTGGTCTGCACGCATCTCCACGTCGATCATGTGGGATGGAACACCAGGCTCGAGAACGGTAAGTGGGTCCCGACATTTCCTAACGCGCGCTACATAATCGGCGGCACCGAGTGGGATTTCTGGTCGTGCTTCGACGGCAAAGACATGCGCGATCCGGTCGAGGACTCGGTGCGTCCAGTAGTCGACGCGGGACAGGCCGACCTGGTCGACTCGACTCATCGCATCACCGACGAAGTGTGGCTCGAGCCGACCCCCGGGCATACTCCCGGTCATCACAGCGTGCGCATCTCGTCCAAGGGTCAGGAGGCCGTCATCACTGGCGACCTGATGCATCATCCTGTCCAGTGCCAGTACCCGGAATGGGATGACAGTTTCGACTCGGATGGCGCGCAGGCGAAGAAGACGCGCCGTGCGTTCTGCGAGCGCTATGTTGACAGTCGCGTGCTGGTGTTCGGCACGCACTTCGCGACGCCGTCGGCGGGGCGAATCGTTAAGCATGGCGACGCGTTCCGCTTCGTGCTCTGATCGAATAAGCCGCCGCATCGCATCTTTTTGAGGAGGGACGGGCCATGAGTGACAAACGAAAACGCATCGTTCCCAGCAAGTTCGCGCACGCAGTGCTCAAGACCAACAAGTTCCGCGCGATGGTCGACTGGTACCGCACCGTGCTGGAGGCCGAGATCGCGTTCTCGAACGAGATGCTCGCCTTCATGACTTACGACGACGAGCATCACCGCATCGCGATCGCCGGATTTCCGGGGCTGGTTGATCGGCCGCGCAACGCCGTCGGCCTCGACCATCTTGCCTACACCTACGCCAACCTCGACGACCTGGTTGCGACCTACGAACGGCTGAAGAGCGTCGGCATCATGCCGGCGGTCACGATCAATCATGGGCCGACAACCTCGATGTACTACCGCGATCCCGATGGCAACCGGGTCGAGCTGCAAATCGACAACTTCGCGAGCGTCGAAGAGCTCAACGGCTGGTTCCACAGTGGCGAGTTCGAGCGCAATCCGATCGGCATCACCTACGACGCCGACGAACTCGCGCGCAAGCATCATGAGGGCGTTCCGCTCCAGGAGCTGCTGCGCACGACTCTGGCGGGCTCGTCGTCGGATCCGGCGATGATGGAGCGCCTGCTGCGCTAGGGAGGCGGAGATGAAACTTGCGACGTTCACCCACGGCGGCAGCACGCGCATCGGCGTCGTCGCCGACGACTCGATGGTAGATCTGTCCGCCGCGGCGCCGGAACTGCCGCGCGAGATGGTGGCGTTTCTCGAGGCCGGCGCCGGGGCTCTCGAGCGCGCGCGCAAGGCGGCCTCCGCCGGCGGCAACCGCATTGCGCTCGCCCAGGTCAAGCTCGAGGCGCCGATTCATCGCCCGCCCGAATTTCTGGCGATCGGCCTGAACTATGCGGATCACATCGCTGAAACCCGCATGGAGAAGCCCAAGTTTCCGATGTTCTTCAACAAGCAGTCGAGCTGCGTGACCGGGCCGTTCGATCCGATTCATCTGCCGCGCGCCTCCAGCGCGCTCGACTACGAGGGCGAGCTGGCGTTTGTCATCGGCCGCAGATGCCGCCACGTGCCGCGCGAGCGCGCGCGCGAAGTCATCGCGGGCTATTTCATCGCTCACGACGTGAGCGTGCGCGACTGGCAGCGCCGCGCGCCGACCATGACGCTCGGCAAGTCGTTCGACACGCACGGGCCCATCGGTCCATGGATCGTCACCGCCGACGAGGTATCCGATCCGCACGCGCTCGACCTCAAGACTTTCGTCAACGGCGAGATGCGCCAGCACTCCAACACCAAAAACCTCGTCTTCGACTGCTATCAGCAGGTTGAAACGCTCTCGACCGTGTTCACTCTGCTGCCGGGTACAATCGTTTCGACCGGCACGCCGGGCGGCGTGGCCGCGGCGATGCAGCCGCCCAAATGGCTCAAGGCCGGCGACGTGGTTCGCATCGAAATTGAGCGCATCGGGCACATCGAGAACCGCGTGATCGACGAACCCGCCGAAACCGCTCGGATCTGAGGCATCAAGCCGGATTGCGTTGCGATCGAGTGCGGCGCGGAGGTTCGTGATCTCTCCGCCTTAGTCGCGACCGCGGCACGCAATGATGCACACGCCGGCCGCTGACCGATCTCCTCGGGAAAACGAAACTTTTTGCTGATCGGAGGCTCTGATAACATAGTAACGTATTCAGGAGATTTGCTATGCGCCGGTTAGTCGCCTCGATTGCTCTGGTAGCCGCCGCGACCATGATGGTCGCTACAAGCGCTATCGCTTTGGACATCGGAACGCTGCTCAACAATAAGCGCCCGTCCGAGACGTTCAAGCAGATTGACGTTCAGAAGCTGGCTGGACTGATGAGCGACAAGAGTTCGCACGTTCGCATCTACGACGCGAACGGCAGCGGGCTGCGTGAAACGGCCGGCATGATTATCGGCGCGCGTCCGCTCTCATCCTCGGACCATTACAACGTCGCCGACGAGTTGCCGACCGCGCGCAATGCGAAGCTCGTCTTCTACTGTGCCGACAAGCATTGAATGGCCTCGCATGAGGCCGCCCGGAGGGCGGTCGATGCTGGCTACAGCGACGTCAGCGTGATGGTGGACGGAATACAAGGCTGGCGCGATGCGGGCCAGCCGGTCGAGTATCCCAAAGGCGCCGCGAACAACTAGCGTCCGTCGGCTCCTTCACTCCGATTTGAATGACTGCGGCTCGCTATCGCGCCGATGCGATGGCATATAGTGGCGGGCGTGCCGGGGGTCGCATCACAAGATTCCACTGCGGGGAGCGCTTCGGCGCCACGCGAAATCACCGCGCGCGCGATCCTGCTCGGAGTCGTACTCGCGCTGGTATTGGGCGCCGCCAACGCGTATCTCGGTCTGTACGCCGGACTCACCGTGTCGGCGAGCATTCCGGCCGCCGTGATCTCGATGGCGATCCTGCGCGCGCTCGGCGGCGCAACGATCCTCGAGAACAACGTCGTACAGACGATTGCCTCCGCAGGCGAGGCGGTCGCAGCCGGCGCGATTTTCACTTTCCCCGCACTCGTGATCCTGGGCCGCACCGGACCGCTTCCGTACGTCGAGGTGACCGCGCTATGCGTGGCTGGCGCCACGATGGGCGCACTGCTGGTCGTCTTCCTGCGCCGCGCATACATCGTCGAAGAGCGCCTTCCGTTTCCCGAGGGCCTCGCCTGCGCCCAGGTGCTACGGGCCGGTGATGCCGCCGCGGACGCCGCGCCGCTGGTCTGGGCCGGTTTCATCGCGGCCGCTCTCAAAGCTGTGCAGGACCTGCTCGGACTAATTCCCGGCGCGCTATCGGGCGCGCGATGGGTTGGCCGCGCAGCGTTCGCGGGTTCCATCGATATTTCCGCAGCTCTCCTCGGCGTCGGTTACATCGTCGGGATCCGGATCGCGATGCTGATATTTCTGGGCGGCGCCTTCGAATGGCTGATCGCGATTCCGATACTCTCGCTCGCCGGCGCGCATTCGCCCGGCGCGGCGGAAGCGGCGGCGCAAATCTGGAGCGGGCAGGCGCGCTACCTGGGCGTCGGCGCGATGCTCACCGGCGGCGTCGTGACGCTGTGGAGACTGCGCAGCCGAATCGCCGCGGCGCTCGCCGACAGCGTGCGGGTGGTACGCGAGAAACAAGCGGCGGCGGTCGCGCGTGAGGACACCGATCTCGCGGCGCGCGCCGTGCTGGCCGCGGTTGCGCTGTGTGTGCCGGTCATTTTCGCGCTCTGCATCTGGCTCAGCGGATCGATATGGCTGAGCATCGCGCTCGCGCTCCTGCTGACCATCGTCGGATTCTTCGCGACCGCGGTCGCGGGCTACATCACCGGAATTGTTGGAGCCTCGAACAACCCCGTGTCGGGCGTCACCGTCATCGTGTTGTTGGCCGTTGCGCTGTTCCTGAAGTTCTGCGGCACCACCGGCGCCGTGGGACCAAACCTGGCGATTCTCGCCGCCGCCGTGGTCTGTACCTCGGCGGCAATGGCCGGCGACTCGATGCATGATCTCGCGACTGGCTACTACGTCGGCGCCACGCCGCGCTCACTCGAGATCGCGGTGCTGCTCGGCGCGATCGCGTCGTCGTTCGTGATGGCCCCGATACTCAACCTGCTCGTCGCCGGTTATGGAATCGCGGGCACGGCGACGGCGCGCGCCGGAGCACTCGCCGCGCCGCAGGCATTCTTGATGGCGAAAGTCGCGCAGGGAGTCTTCAACGGCGGGCTGCCCTGGGGGACCATCGCTATCGGCGCCGTACTCGCCGGGATGCTCGCCGTCGCCGACCGGGGCCTCGAGCGCGCGGGCTCGCGATGGCGCACGCCGATCATGCCGGTCGCCATCGGGCTCTACCTTCCCCTCGGCCTCAGCGTAACGATCTTCCTTGGCGCTCTCGCGGGCGCATTACTCTCGCGCGCTCGAGACGAGAGCGGCGGCGTGACCGAGAGCGGCGGCCCCGGACTTCTGTTCGCAGCGGGACTGGTCGCCGGCGAGGCGCTGATGGGAGTGATGAGCGGCGCGCTCGTCACTGCGGGCGTGCGCCTTCCGCTTCTCTAGTTCATCTTGAGGCGGGGATCGTCGGTCGCAACACACTGGGAAGCTTTGGTGGTCGCCTGCGCCTGCGTTGCGCCGAGCAAGTTTATCAAATTACCAGTGGGCTTTTGCTGGTAGCTCTCACGCACGCTTTCGCACTGCGATTGAAGATCGAAGCTGCGTATCTTCGTCCATTTGGACAGTGGCGCGGAGAAGTTAGTTTCGAAGTGATCTCCGACAGTTCTTGGCGGCGGCATCATCAGATACCATCCGACGAGGGCGAGCGCGGCAAGATGGCGAAGCTTCATGATCAGGTGCGAGTCTACTTGCGTGAAAGGTGAGCGCGCAATTACATCGAAGCCGCACGCATGAAGTTCGTCACTCTGTAATTTGAAAGGCCGCGCGGACGGCGAGTCGGTTACTTGCGCGAGCGGCGCAATTGGCGCGCCGTCATCATCCAGCGCAGTTCCGCGCCACCGCGATCGAATCGCGCCGGCAGCTCGAGCGCGATGCACGAGCCCTGCTTCAGCCTGATGTGCACCACCTCGGCCGAACCGCTCAGCAGCATCGACCCGAGCTCGCTCAACTGTGGCTCATGGCCGACGATCATCACGTCGCTATAGCGCGCGAAGGGTTTGAGTGCGGTGACGACTTCGGCGGCGGCGACACCGGTTGCGAGCGCGGGAAGGACCTGCGGTGCCGGCGTATTCGCATATGCAGCGGCGACGATTTCTGCGGTCTCGGCGGCGCGCACGAGCGGGCTGGTCAGGATTACCTCGAACTTGAGGCCGAGCGCGCGCATCCCGTCGGCCGCGTCGCGCATCTTTTCCGACGAACGCGCGGTAAGTTTTCGTGCGCCGTCGTCGCCGGCTTCCTCGGCCGTGGCGTGGCGCAAAACGTACAAAATCATGCCGCGCTTTCCGCCCCTGTCTCGACATGCGCCCGCTGCTCTTTGACCGTGGAGCGGGCCTCGATAAGCATGTCGGCCGAAATTCCGGCCCGCTCGAAACGCTTGAACGCCTTGAGGCTGCGGCGCCCGAGCTTACGCTGGCGAGCCACCAGGCTATGGATCAATTCACCCGCGGCGAGCACCGCTTCGGGACGGGCGCCTTCCGAGCCGGCGTACAAATGCAGGTAGGTTATTGCCACCGCCACGTCATTATAGGTTCCGAGCAATTCCTGCAAATCCTCGAGGCGCCGAGCCGCCTTGCGCATTCGCTTGCCGCCGAGTTGCGAAAGCAACTCGGCCGCGAAGCGCAGCCGCTTGACGCGAATCCGCAGGCGATGAAATGCGTCGGTTGGCGCGTCCTCGCTGAGATTGGTTCCCGCGCGGATCGTAGCGCGCACCATCGGCTGCAGAAGGGCCGGTGCGGCGGACTCCAGCGTGGCCTCTGGCAGCTTCCTGAGCGCGGGCTTGGCGAGCCTCGCAATCAGCGCAAGGTAACGTTTCGATTCCAGGGTCGCGCCAAGGTTCTCCTGCTCTGCGCGGCGCCGTGCGCTGAGCCAGTGAAAGATTTCCTGCAACGATTGAGTGAGTGAGGGCTCGATCCTGCCGCCGCGCGCGCCGATGATTTGCTCGACCACGTCACACTCGCGCACCACACCGGCCTGGCTCGCGCACCATCCTAGGTCGCGCTTGAGAATCCTGACTTGCGTCGCGTGCATCGCGGTGGCGAACAGATCGATTGCGGCGCGCAGGCGGCGTATCGCAACGCGGAACTGATGAATCGGCTCGACCTGTCCGGCAGCCGCGGCCGGTTGTTCATTGGAAATCGCGTCGACGCCGACCGCGAGGGTCCTCTCGACCGCCGCGCGCAGCGCCTCATCGGGATCGAGACGCAGCTTGTGCCGCACGCGCGAGTCGGCTCCCGCGGCCACAGCTTATTCCTTGCGAAACGATGGAGCGGGGGACTCCTCGTGTAGAGCGGCGGCGCGTGGCGGATTGGCGAGCTTCAGGTAGTCCGCGATATGCATCCGCAGCGCGGTCTGTATTTCTTCGATCGGACGTTTCGCGTCGATCGCGATGAAGCCAAACTCCTGCGAGAGCCGCCGGTACTCGTCGATAAGCGAGCTCTGGTAGCGCTGGAACGAATCGAACATGTCGCTGGCGAGGGCCAGATGCATCCCAGACTCCCAGTAGTCCATCCCCTTGCCCTGCACCACGCGTGGGATCAGCGACTCGACGTCGATGTCGAGGTACAGCACCAGGTCCGGCACCATCGCCATCCCGAACAAGTCGCGCGACCACGCCGGGTCGGCGCCCATCACGGTGTTCCGCGCGAATGCCGTGTACATGTAACGATCCGCGATGACGATGAAGCCGGCCTGCAGCGACGGCAGAATCTCGTGCTCGAGGCGATCGGCAAAGTCGGCGGCGTAGAGCAGGCTGAAGGTCGTGACGGTCAGCTGATGCCCCGCCTTGGCGTCGTTGATGGTCTCGAACAGCAGCGGCGATCGCGTCCATCCGGTGTTGCTCACCGCGTAGCCCTCGAGCTCGAGCCACGGGCGCAGTAACTCGATCTGGGTCGAGCGGCCGACGCCGTCGGTGCCCTCGATCGCGATGAGATGGCCGGGGAGCCGCTTGCGCGTCAGGTAGGGTAGGCCGTGCCCGTACCAGGTTTTAGCTCGCTTGGATCGGGACGGCATGATTTCCCTTGGCCCGATGGCTGTCGTAGTCGCGAAGGATCTCCTGAACCACTTTGCGCACCATCTTCTGCTGCGCGGGTATTTCGCCGGTCGCGTCGACCACGCGCAGTGCGAATTCCTCGGCGAGCTGATCGTAGATTCCAAGCACGCGGCTCTGGAAGCGGCGGAAACTCTCGACCGGATCGCTCGAAAGGCCCACGTCCATCCCGGCCTCGTGATACTTGAGCTTGGCGCGTCCGGCCAGCAGCCGCTCCAGCGAAATTTCGATCGGCACGCGAAAATAAAGCGTAAGGTCGGGCCGCAGCGCGAAGCTGTACACGCCGCGCACCCAATCGGGATGCACGCCGCGGGCGACATCGCGCGCAAATGCGGTGTAGACGTAGCGGTCCGCGAGCACGATCATCCCCGCCTTGAGCGGCGGCAGGATCTGATAGGTGAGGCGATCGGCGAAGTCGACCGCGTGCAGCAGGCTGAAGGTGGTCGGCGTCAGCAGGTTTTTCTTTTTGCCGCGCTGCATCGATCGGCGCACCAGCCGCGACGAGTTCCACTCTGTGAAGTGCACCGGGTAGCCGCGCGCGCGCAGCCATCGATCGAGCAGCAGCAGTTGGGTCGACTTGCCGGAGCCGTCGATGCCCTCCACCGCGATGAGCCGCCCGGGATACGGATGCGGCGCCGCGAGCAGGTTCTTGGTCGCGAGCTTGACGGACGCCGCGGGAGTTGCGGCACTCGCGCCGTTCACCTGGTCTAGCGCTGCAAGATCACTTGCCGGTCCAGCAGCCTCGACAACAGGTCCGTTCTTCTCTCGCATGTCCATAGTTCGAGGTCAGCTTTTTCGTTTCTGGAATCGAGACCCACGATCAATCGCCCCGGAGAGTAGCTGACCTCGATATTTTTAACCACCCCGAAGTGACTGCGGTCCAGCGCGTCCGCGACGCGCAGAATCGCGGCCAGCCCGCGCGCCGTTCGGCGTTTCCCGGGGCTGAGCGCTTTCAGTTCCGGCGAGTCGAGTTTCGGCGCCTGCTTGCGATGCCCGCGCGCGGCCTGGGCGATGACTTCGATTTCATCCTGATCGAAACCGGACAGCTCCGCATTTTTGATTAGATAATAAGAATGACGATTGTGTCTATCATGGTCAATCGCGTGACCGATATCGTGCAAAAGCGCCGCGAATTCAAGTAGTTCGCGCGAGCCTTTGCCGAGCCCCAACACCGGCGCAGTCGCGTCGAAAAGTTTCAGCGCCAGCCGCCGAACCTGCTTGCCGTGAGCATTGGAGCCGACGAACCGCGCCGCGAGCACGTTCACCGACTCGCGCCGCGCATCCGCCGACGAGCGATGATTGTTCGCGCGCGCCAGTCCCAGCAGCACCCCCTCGCGCAGTGCCCAGGTGCACGCGACCAGTTCCGGCGCACCGCTGCGCCGCAGCACGAAGTCGATGAGCGCCGCCGCCGCCGGCATCAGGTCGACGCGCTTCGCATCCATGCCGGGAAGCTCGACTCTGAGCGCCGCATTGGCTTCGACCAGTTCGCGCGTCAGCTTCGCGATCTCCGGCGCCGACGCGCTCGCGCCGTGAAGGCGGCCCAGCTCCTCGCGGCGCGCGGCCCGCGCCATCGCGACCATCGTATTGATGGTGCCCGACGTCCCGATCGCGCGGATCACTTTCTTGCGCCGCGCCTTGCGCATCAGCGGACCGATCGCGCGCTCCAGATGCGCCTCGAGGCGGCGCAGCTGCGCGCGCGAGGGCGGATCGTCGGTGAGAAACCGCTCCGCCAGCCGCGCCGCGCCGAGCTTCACGCTGCGCATCCACAGCGGACGCCCGTCTTCGACCAACACCAGCTCGACGCTGCCGCCGCCCACGTCGACCAGCAGATGCGGTCCCCCTTCGAGGCCGAGCGCATGCCGCGCCGCCTGGTAAATGAGCCGCGCCTCGTCGATGCCGGAGATTACCTCGACCGCTATCCCGGTCTCGCGGCGGATGCGCCGGATGAACTCCGTACGGTTGCGCGCCTCGCGCACCGCGCTGGTTGCGACCACCCGTATCCGATCAACGCGCCGCACCCGCGCGAGGCGGCGAAAATTTCCGAGCGCGCGCACCGCCAGGTCCATCGATTCGCTCGACAGACGGCCGGTCGTGAATACGCGCCGCCCCAGCCGGACCATCTCTTTGACCCGGTCCACGACTTCGATGTGCCCGTCGCTGCCGACATCGGCGATGAGCATGTGCACCGAATTGGAGCCGACGTCGATAGCCGCGAGCCGCATATCTGCAGCGTAGTCTTGGCGCGCGATCTTGTCAGCACGATCGGCGCCCGCGCTCGTAACTGCTGGTTCTTCCAACCCGATCAGCCTAGCGCGCGAATGTTACCGGTTGATGAACGCGGTCCGCCGGCAACTTGAGTCTGCCTTCACTTTCCGCGCTCGGTTAAGATGTAGCGATGGGCCGGATTTTTCCGTCCTCCGCATGAGCGCCGCTGCGACCACTGCGATCGAGCACATTGAATCCGGACCCGCGACTTACAAGTGGCTGGTCGCGCTCGCGGTGATGCTCGGTACCACGCTCGAGGTGCTCGACACTTCGATCGTCAACGTCGCGCTGCCCCACATGCAGGGCACCTTCTCCGCGAGCGTCGACGAGATCGCGTGGGTGCTGACCAGCTACCTGGTCGCCAACGGCATCATGATCCCGATGACCGGATGGATTTCGTCGCGCTTCGGACGCAAGCGCTACTTCATGACTTCGGTGGCCGTGTTCGTTGCGGCCTCGGGACTATGCGGCGCGGCGCGCTCGCTCGATCAGATGGTGGTGTTCCGCCTCATCCAGGGCGCCGCCGGCGCCGCGATGGTGCCGTCATCGCAAGCGATCCTGATGGAAACCTTCCCGCCCAACGAGCAGCAGCTCGCGATGGCGACCTGGGGCATGGGCCTGATGGTCGCGCCGATCATGGGGCCGACGCTCGGCGGATGGATCACCGACAACTGGAACTGGCGCTGGAACTTCTACATCAACCTGCCCATCGGCACCGCCGCGCTGCTGATGGTCTGGTATTTCGTGCACGACCCCACCTATTTGCGCCAGCGCCGCGCGCGCGGCGGCAAGGTCGACTATGCCGGCATCGGTCTGCTCGCAGTGGGGCTGGGCCTGATGCAGATCGTGCTCGACCGCGGGCAACGCGCCGATTGGTTCTCGTCGCCGTGGGTCTGGTATGCGACCGGCGCATCGGCGGCATGCATCGTGATGCTGGTCATCAACGAGCTGCGCTTCAGCGAGCCGATTCTCGATCTCAGGATTTTCAAAATTCCGGTGTTCACGCTCTCGGTCGGCTTGATCGTGACGATGAGCTTCGCGCTGTTCGGCACCGGCCTGCTCAACCCGATCTTTCTGCAGGAGCTGATGGGCTATACCGCGTGGCGCGCCGGACTGGTGCTCGCGCCGCGCGGCCTCGGCACCATGGTCTCGATGCTGATCGTCGGACAGCTCGCGCGCTTCCGCTACGACACCCGCCCGCTCATCGGCCTCGGCTATCTGCTGATGGCATACGGCCTGTGGACGATGTCGCGCTGGGATTTGCAGGTGAGCACTTGGGTGGTGGTGTGGCCGAGCATCGTGATGGGCATCGGGATGGGAATGATCTTCCCGACGCTCTCGGCCAGTACGCTTTCGTGCGTCGCGCGCGAGCGCATCGGCTACGCGGCGAGCCTCTACAACATGATGCGCAATGCTGGCGCCGCGATCGGCATCTCGTACATGACCACCGTGCTGGTGAATCACGAGCAGGTTCATCAGTCACGGCTGGCCGAACATTTCACGGTGTTCGACGCGTGGAAGATGAGCAACGTGGGCGCGCACGCGCCGGGCGCGTTCAACTACCTGCCGCAAATAATCAGCGGTCACAAGCAGGGACTCGGGATGATCTACGACATGATCCAGGCGCAGGCCGAGATGCTCGCGTTCAACGACATCTACCGCGTGCTCGCGATCGCGATGTTCATCCTGGT
>DATDGX010000114.1:0-21859 GCA_036521875.1 Binataceae bacterium (SeqCode) | reverse complement strand
GAGCTCAGGCCGTGCAGGGCGCCGCGGCGTGTTAGCCGGTGACCGTGTGCAGCGCGAAGCGCCGCACGCGGTCACCGGCCCACTAAACAGTCAGCGCAGGCGGCCGAGTCCTCGGCCGCTCCGCGCTGACAAGTTTTAATTTCGGCTGCCAGGGGCACGAAGCGCGCATCGCGCGTCGTGCCCTCGGCATTTCTGCGCGTCGGTGACGACGCGCCGATCGAAGAACCGGCGCGTGATTCAGAAAACCACTGGGTGCGTCACTCGCGACGGTCAACCGCGACGGTGACCGTTCGCATGTCCGCCGCTCACGCGCCCACCGGAAGATGCATGCGTTGCGACTGCGTGGCTACCGCCACCGAGTGAACGACCACCAAATGAACGACCGCCAGCGAATGAACGGCCACCAGCGGCTGCATTGCCACCGAAGTTATGTCCGCCGGCGAATGCATGTGCGTTGCCATAGCCGCCGTGATTCCAACCACGGTCGATATAGACGCCGCGATTCCAGGCACGGCCGCCATACCAGCCGCCATTGCCGCCGCCCCAATAGCCAGGTTCATACACGGGGTATCCGCCGCCGTATGCGTACGACGGACCCCATTCGGCGCCGGAGTATGCAGGAGATCCATATCCGCCGCCGTACCCGTATTCGGGAGCTAAGTCGTAGCACCCTTGAAGCGCCAGCATTCCAAGCGCTAGAAGAGGCGCGCCCAATAGCATCAAAATCTTGCGCCTCATTTTCATTCACCTCTACTTATTTAGACGAAGAACCGGCCCTGCGAGATGCAATTGCAGATGGGGGCTGTATCGCCGCAATTCACTCGGTTCCGTCAGGAGAAAGTGCAATTGGAATTGCCAGCCTCAAGCGCTGAATTGCAAATTGTTAATGTTATGAACAAATGATCGCTGCCGTGCGCTGAGCGGGCGAGTCCCCGGCTCGCGTTGGCCACTGACAAAATTTAACTTCGATTGTCGAAGGGCACGAAGCACCCCAGGTCGCTGGCGTGATCGTATCCTCTATACTATCGTCCCGCCTGCCAGTGTTCGCGCAATCGCCAGGAGGGTGTATCGCCGATGGCTTCAATCCCGGTCATATCGTCGACGGATTCGTCGGCCGCGATGGTTGAGGCGCTGCGAAGCGACGGCTGCGTCGTGGTGACCGGCGTCACCGACAAGGCTACGCGCGACGCGATCGCGCGCGAGCTCGCGCCTCATCTGGAGAAAGCCGACGCTGACGCGGCGATCGATTACAACAATAAATATTTTACTGACAGCGCCGGATTCTATCCGGCTCACACCAAGCGTATTACCGGGTTGATCGCGAAGTCGGAGACCTTTCGCACCTTCGTTACGCATCCGATGATGCTGGCGGCGTGCGACGCCATCCTGAAGCCCAACTGCGAGAGCTTTCAACTGCACGTGGGTTCCGGGCTGGTGGTTGGACCGGGTGCTCGCACGCAGGTTCTTCATCGCGAGGACGACGCGTATCAATTTTTCAAAGTTCCCCGCCCCGATATGGTTCTCGCGAGCATGTGGGCGATAAGCGAATTCACCGCCGAAAATGGAGCGACCAATCTCGTCCCGGGAAGCCATCGATGGCCGGAAGGACGCGAGGCGCGCTCTGATGAGATCGCGATCGGCGCGATGCCCGCGGGTTCAGTGCTGATCTGGATGAGCGGAACCTTGCACGGTGCGGGCGCGAACCGCTCCAACGATTGGCGCTACGGCGTGTTTCTCTCCTATTCGCTGGGATGGCTGCGGCAGGAAGAGAACCAGTATCTCGACGTTCCTCCCGCGCTCGCGCGCACTCTTTCCAAAGAGCTGCGCAATCTGGTCGGCTACCAGATGCATCGGGGTCTCGGCTTCGCAGAGATCCGCAGCGATGATTCGCGGCAGCGCTGAATCGCAACTCGCGCGCTTGTGCCTTTGCCGGTAGCGTTCTAATACTCGGATATCGAAACGCAGCGATTCGCCGCGGCGGAGGACGTAAATCATGCACGTCGGTTATGGAGCGGTGCTCCAAAATCCCAACAACGCTCTTTCTGACAGCGAAGTGTATCGGCAGGAACTTCGTCTCGCCGAAATGGCCGAGCCGCTCGGGTTCGAATCGATCTGGTGCGTCGAGCATCACTTCGACGACTACACGATGTGCCCCGACGTGCTGCAATTCCTTTCTTACATGGCGGGAAGGACCCGGCACGTGAAGCTGGGCTCCGGCGTGGTCGTGCTGCCGTGGCACGATCCAATTCGCGTCGCCGAGCAGGTTTCGCTGCTCGACAATCTTTCCAACGGCCGCGTCATCCTTGGGCTCGGCCGCGGGCTGGCGCGAATCGAATATGACGGCTTCCGGGTCGATCAGAACGAGGGGCGCGCGCTGTTCGTCGAGTACGCCGAACTGGTTTTGAACGCGCTCGAGCAGGGCTACATGGAGGGCGGCAAATTCACCAAACAGCCGCGCCGCCAGATTCGGCCGTTCCCGGCGCGCTCATTCAAGGGACGAACCTATGCGGCGGCGGTCTCGCCGGATTCGATGCCAATAATGGCGAAACTCGGCGTGGGCCTGCTGGTGATTCCGCAGAAGCCGTGGGACGCAGTGAAAAAAGACTTCGAGGTCTACCACAAGGTGTGGCGCGAGGTTAACGGCACAGCGCCGCAGCCCAAACCGATTTCGGGCGGGTTCTGCTTCGTCGACGAGAACAAAGATCGCGCGGAAGAGATGGCGATGAAGTGGATCTCCGCCAACTACCACACGGTCATGAAGCATTACGAAATGACCTCGCCGGAGTTCGGCACGAAGAAGAGCTACGAGTTCTACAGCAACGTCGGCAAATTCATTTCCAAGCACGGATCCGACGCGGCGGCGCGTGACTTCGCGATGCTGATGCCGTGGGGAACTCCCGACCAGGTGATCGAGAAGATCAAGTTCATCCGTGACACCATCGACGCGAACGGGATCATGCTAAACTTCAGTTTCGGCGGCATGCCGTACGAAGATGCGGAGCGCAGCATCGAGTGCTTCGCGAAACACGTGATGCCGGAAGTGAAGAAGTGGAGAGTGGAGCCGCTGATTGAGCCAGCGGAGCGGACCATGTCCGCTGCCTAGGACAGTCCGCCGGCGCGATGCGCGCTGGTAGTGAACGTGCGCCTCTAATCGGACAGTCCCGCTCGGCGTCTCGGTCGGCGGGTGCAACGCGGTCGGAGCTTCCGTCGCTCGCTAAACGTGGCGGCGGAGGAAGTCGAACATCAGCCGCAGCCCTTCGCGACACGCCGTCAGCTCGCTCATCTGCATGAACGCGTGCGGCATTTCGTCCATGATGTGCAGTTCGTTTTCGATTCCAGCCCGATTCATCGCATCCGCAATCGTCCGCGATTCTCCCCCGATCGGGTCCGCGCTCCCCGCGATAATGAAACTGGGCGGCATCGCGCCAGGCTTGATTGCCCGAATCGGACTGACTCGCGGATCTTCCAGCTGCGCCGGATAATTGCTCGCGAGGTAAGCCTGCGCCAAGGGCTCGGCGACCTCCTTCGCCATTGCGACCAGGCCCGCAAAATCAAATACGCCGTAGATCAGGATCGCCGCGTTGAATTTCGGACCGCGTCCCCGCGACGACAGGGATGACAGTACGGCCGCCGTCAAGTTTCCGCCTGCCGAATCACCGCCCATCGCCATCCGCGTCGCGTCGCCGCTGTAGCGCTTCGCATTCTCGGCCGCCCACTGCGCCGTGAAAACGCAATCGTCGAATCCAGCCGGGAAAGGATGCTCGGGCGCCAGCCGATAGTCCGGCGCGATAGTGAGATAGCCGCTGGCGGCGAACTGCTTCACGAGCTTCCGATGCGTCGCCGGGCTGCCGAGCGCCCACGCGCCGCCATGTATATAGATTACGATCGGATGGGGTCCGTCGCCGCTCGGCACCGCGACGTCCGCGCGGAGCCCTGACTTCAGCTCGACGGCCTCGTGATATGCCCCCACCGCTGGCGGATTCGCATTGAACTCCTCGAAGTAGTCCGCGAGGCTTTTCCTTTCCTCCTGAATCGTGCGCTGCCCCGGCCTCATCGAGAACTCGTTCCAACGCCGGATGATTTCCTGTTCGCGTTCCGTCAGCATCGCCGCGCCTCCGTCGATAGTCTCGGTGACGACTACGCCCGTTTCCCTGGGCCGTCAACGCTCTGTGTACCGTTTGCGTCCGGTGCACAGTGTCGGCCTAAGCGGCTCGGTCTTTGTGACTTAAGCGCGCAGCAATCTGGTAGTCAGAAAAATTGCTAGCATCCCCATGAAAGTGGCGACACCTACCCATGGAGAATCGTGCTCGCGCGCTTCCGGCAACAGATCCGACGCGCCGATGTAGAGAAAGGAGCCCGCGAAGAGCGCCAGCAGCCACGGCAGCATTCCCGCTCTCAGATTGAGCAGCAGCGTTGTCGCGGCGCCGAGCACTGGCGCGATCATGTCGACCGCGAGCCAGAACGTGGCGCGCTTGAGTGGGTTTCCATGCGCCAGGACCACCGTCACCGTGTTGAGTCCATCGCTGAGGTCATGGGCGATGATGCCGAACGCGATCAGGAGTCCCATTTCAACGCTGGTCTGAAAACCAACTCCGATCGCGAAGCCGTCCAGGAAGCTGTGAATGGACAATCCGGCGGCGGACACCGCGCCGAGCTCCTGCTCATGAGCTGCCACCGCGTGAACGTGCTCGCGCGCGCGGTGCATCGAGGTGTAACGCTCGAGCCCGAAGAAGGCCAGGAATCCAAGCGCGGCGATCGGCATGTACGATGCGCCGTGCTCGAATGCGAAAATTTCCGGCAACATGTCGAACAGAGCCACCGCCAATACCGCGCCGGAACTAAAGCCGAGCAGGAGATGCAGCCGATCGCGAAACCGAATGGCGGCGAGACCGCCCAACCCGGTGGACACGAGCGTCATTGAGGCAAAAATAACCGGCATGAATCGCATGCGATAGGGCACCTGAATTCCGATCACCGGAGAGATTGGCGATGCGCTATCCAGCGCGCAAGGGGGGCCGGACCTCGGCGAAGCGGGAGGCTCGCGCGGCCCTGCAATTGGCGCATACGGGGGGCGCAATTCGTCTGCCATAATACTTATCATCTCGCCTCAATAATGGCATGAGTTGGAACCATGAAATTCGCAACCGTGTCAGCGATGCGGCGCGCAACGAATTGTGATCGCCTTCTAGTGGCGATCTCGGTAACGACACTGATCCTGGTTGGAGCTCCGAGTTCTCGAGCGCAGACCACCTCGGCGCAGGACTTCCAGGCCGGGAGGATTCTGCTCCAGAATACTTCGACGACCAGCGTAGGCGCGCCGTCCTATGCAGGCAATCCGGTGCTGGGACCGGTCCTCGAATATTTCGACAATTGGTTCGTCCGCGTGGATAGGGCCCAGGCTGAGCAGCCCCATTGGATTACTCCGCTGATCACAGTCACCCCGCGCCTCGAAGAAGAGATCCGCTACGACCAGTCGTTTCAAGCGATGCAACACGGCGCGAACCTTACCAACTACGGTAGTGGCAAGGGAGTTGAATTGATTCCTTGGGATACCATCGAGGTGATCCTGGGCATCCCGAATTACGAGTCTCACGAGTTTCCCGGAAAGGCCGGAGTAGCTAATCGCGGAACCGACGATTTCGGCGATTGGACGGCGCTGATTAAGTATCGAATCCTGACCGCTAACGAAGAAAATGGTAACTACATCCTGACCGCGTTCATGGGCTTCAGCGCGCCCACCGGTACGGACCACAACAGCACCGGCCACGGGCAGTTCACGCCGACGATAGCGTTCGGCAAGGGTTGGGGCGATTTCGACTTTCAGAGCACGGTCGGCGTGACGTTTCCGAGCGGAGGATTGGACCGGCTAGGCATGCCAGTGGCCTGGAACACGGCTTTTCAGTATCACCTGTATCATTACTTCTGGCCCGAGGTGGAAGCGAACTACACTTGGTTCCCCGACGGCGAGCATACTGGCAAGAATCAACTCTACCTCACTCCCGGCCTGATTCTCGGGCGCTTCCCGCTGTTCTGGCGAGTGCGTGCAGTAGTCGGCGCGGGCTTCCAGGTAGCCGTCACCAAATATAGTGGCTATCACAACGCGTGGGTGATCACGGCGCGGCTGCCATTCTAGGAATATGCAGTCGCGCACTCACTCTCAAATCAGCGACTGACTATTGCTCCAGGCGTACTCGCATTCTGCGATGCTATCGACTGAGTAATGACCGCGGACGCGAAGCCGTGCAAAGTAGCTATTGTTCCGGTTCCCACGGACGGCTTTAGCGCTAACGGCGCAAGCCGGGAGCAGGACGCGGATCGACGATCTTACGGCCGGTCGGACGCACTTCGAGAGAGCATCCGAACAGCGAATCATCGCGCACCAGTGTCACGATCGCGTCCGCGATCTCCTCGGGCTGAATGATTTTCGCGGGCTTCACGCTCGGCAGTCCCAGCTTCGCCGCCGCCTCGAGTCCTCGCTGCACCATCGGGGTGTCCACGATTCCCGGGCATACGCAGTTGACACGAATCTTCCGCTCGCTCGCCCAGTGGCCAAGCGAATGCGTGAAGTTGACGACGCCCGCCTTGGCGGCGCCGTAGACGGCGTCGTTGCGATGCGGGTACAGCCCCGCCATCGAGGCGGTGTTGATGATCACGCCGCCGCCTGCGCGCTGCATGAGAGGCGCCGCGAGCCCGGTGCCGAGAATCACCGCCTGGAGATCGATCTCGATAACCAGATGCCAGCGCGCGGCTTCCGCTTCAGGAAATCCCGGCTGACCCACTCCGATTCCGGCGTTGTTGTGCAGGATGTCGAAGCGGCCGAACTTCGCGAGCGCGGTGTCGAAGGCGCGGCGCATCTCGGCTTCGCGAGTAACGTCGGCCCTGGCGAACGCGGCGCGGCCACCGGCAGCCTCGATTCGCTTGACCGTCTCCGCGCCGCCGGCCTCGTCGATATCGACGACGACAATCGCGGCGCCTTCGTGTGCGAACCGCTCCGAGGTGGCGCGGCCGATTCCCGATCCGCCGCCCGTGATCACCGCGACCTTTCCTCTTATCTCCATGTCCTGACCTCCGCGAGCGCGGCGTTTGCCGCTCTTAACCTGCCCCGCCCAGCAGTACACCGATGATTAGTCCGGCCAGCACGTAGGCGGTGAACACGACGTAGGCGTAATCCTTTTCCCTGATGAACAGCAAGAAGCAGAATGCGACGCGCGCCAGCGGCACCAGCGTCAGCAGGAACAGGCCGAAGGTCAGAATTGCATGCGGATTACCGGCGAGCATTCGGGGCACGATACCGATGAACTTCTCGCGGCCGATCAAATTGCCGAGCTGGACCTGGCGATAGCGATCCACGAAGTAATCCGGGGTCAGGGCTGCGGCCAGGATCAGGCCCGCAACCAGCACCACGATCGCAACGATCAGGATGGTGCGGAGCAGAATCGGCGTCCAGAAACGGAGGATACGCTCTTCCGCTACCTTCGCTGCCACCTGCTGGGTTTCTGCGCCAGTTGCCATTTCAGATTCCGCTCATTGCCCGCCAGCCCATCTCGGCGGCGATCATCAGGAGAATGATCACGAATACCCTGCGCAGCGATTCGACCTTGAGAAGGGGCAGGACGCGGCTGCCGGTGAGCGCGCCCGCCGTTACTCCCAGCGCCACCGGCGCCGCGATCGTCGTCGCCACGTCGCCGCGCGCGAGAAACACCAGCGCGCCCGCTCCCGCGGTTACCCCGATCATGAAGTTGCTGGTCGCGCTCGACACCTTCAGGGGCACATGCATGACGTAGTCCATCGCCATCACCTTGAGCGCGCCCGATCCGATTCCGAGCAGCCCCGACATCAGCCCCGCGACCACCATCAGCGCCGCGCCGCCAGGAACGTTGACCACCTCGTAGTGAACTATCTTGCCGGACTCGCTGGGAACCTCGCCGGCGAGCTGGAGCCGTTCCGCGAGTGGATCGCCCTTGGTCAGGAGGTCATCGCCCTTTTTCTGAATCGTGAAATAGGCCGACTGCAGCATCATCGCCGCGAACAGCAACTCGAGCACGATCGTCGGAACCACGCCGGCGAGATACGCGCCGGTTACCGCGCCGGTTACAGTTGCGCATTCCAGCACCATCGCGACCCGGAGGTTGGTCCATCCATCGCGTACGAATGCGACGCTGGCGCCGGCACTGGTCGCGACCACTGAGATCAAGCTCGCGCCGATCGCGACCTGCATCGGCATCCCGGCAAACACTACCAGCGACGGCACGATAAATACGCCGCCGCCGAGACCTGAGATCGCGCCGATAAAGCCGGCGCCAATCGACAGCGCGATCAATCCTCCCAGGATCTCGAGCACGGACGGAATTCCTCCTTTGACGGAAACCGAATGGACGCATGGTAATGGGGTTTCGTCGAAGCGCACAACCCCGCACTCGATGAAGCGACTATTGATGACCCGAAGATAATCTGTCGAAGAGTTGCGAAGTCCGGCTGTCAGAGCGGGCGAGGAGCGAGCAGCTCGAGAGCGCCGCGAGAGCTGGTGCGCAGTCCGCGCTCGATGTCCTCGGTGATCTCGAGCACCGCGCGGATGGGCTCCGAGGCGCGCCAGATGGGACTCCCGACCACCAGGTAGTCGGCGCCGGCGCGAATCGCGTCCGCAGCGCCGATCGCGTATGCGTTCGAGTCGCATCCATAGCGCATTCTGAGCGCCGGGGTCGGCGCGCCGGAGGTCACCGCGCCGGAGGTGACGATGATGAACCGGCGGCCACACGCGTCGCGCACGCGAGTCAGCTCGTGCGGCGAGGTGAACACGCCGTCGAGCGATGCATCGGCGGCCATCCGCGCGAGATTCGCGACGCGGTCGGCCGCGGCGCCACTCGGCGCGTTTGCGTCGTCGGCGCTCAGGCCAGCGAGCATCGTGACCGCCAGCAGATGCGGGCGGCGCAGCCCTTCGGTCCGGCACACCCGCGCCACCGCGATGCGCATCTTCGCCATCGTCTCGATGCATGCGTACCCCGGCACCCGCGGCGCGTGGGGATGAATGTCGAACATCCTCACGCCGAGCCGGGCAGCCTCGACCGCGGCGCGCAGAACTTTGTCCGGGGTGTCGTGGAATTTGAGATCGAGGAAGACTTCGCCGCCGCGCTGGAGGATCTCGCGGACGAAGTCCGGACCGCCGCCCATGAATAACGCGCGCCCGACTTTGAACATCCCGACCACGCGCACCCGCCGGTCGACCAGCTTGAGCGCGTCGCGCCGGTCGCACATATCGAGCGACACGATCAGCCGCTCGCGCAATGCGCCGTGCCGGAGCAGCCCGGTGAACGTCCAGTAGCGAGTCATGCGCCGTTTCTCCGCACGCACTGTCTCTCAGGAACCCAGTCGTCGGTCCCTGCTGTGAAAATATGCCGCTCGTTATTCAAGTCAAGGGAAAAGCAAGTTCGCGGGCGGCGGGTAGCTTCACAGAGTCAGAGACCGAAGCCGCAACCCGGAGCTGGCCCACACGTGAGATCCAATCCACTGCAATCCAGGCCATGCAGTCGCCGGACTGCACCTGACCGACGGCGCGGCCTGCCGGTGCGTAAAACAGCCTGTAAATACACGGGAATTTGGTCACCCAACCGACGGCATCGGCCTTGCTCTATCTGCTGAGGACCTACAGATGAGATCGCAAACGAGGTTGCAGGTAAGCTTGATTGCCCGGACTCGCGGTATTGGGATAGGTCAGGTAGCGACACCCTTTCATTCGACCGAGGCACAACCACGATGTTTGGCATCATCATTATATCGATCGTGATATTCGCCGTGATTCAAAATCGCAGACACCGCCGACTCCGCTGGAAAGATGGCTGGCGCTGGGAGAACGGTCAGTGGCGCCAACACGCCGAGTCGGTCGAACGTTACGCGCAGAGTTTCGAGAAAAAATTGACCGAGAAGATCGAGCGCGAATCCGAAAAGTGGGAACGCAAGTTCAAGCGCAGGTTCGACAAGCAGACCAACAGATACGGCGGCGGCAGCCTCGACCCGGCGCTCGGCACGCGGCCTCCGACCTTCAAGACCGATGCGGAGCGCGATGCCTACGAGCGTGCCCGCAAGCGCGCCTCGGCCGAGGCGGGCTTCTACATCCACCTGATGTGGTACGCGACGATCATCGGATTCCTGTTCGTGCTCAACCTGGTTACCGGCGGCATCGGCGGATATCCATGGTTCCTGTGGCCGGCACTGTTCTGGGGCTTCGGCCTCGTCAGCCATTTCTCGGCGGTCTACGGATGGCGATGGATTCATGAGCGGGTGTTCGAGCCCGCGATTCAGCGCGAGGTGCGCCGCGAGGTGCTGCAGGAGAAGGAGCAACTGCGCACCGAGAAGCAGGCCTCGCTCGATGAGCTCACCGCGACTTTCGCGCACGAGATCCGCAACCCCATCGCGGCGGCCAAGAGCCTCGTGCAGCAGATGGGCGAGGATCCGACCTCGCACGAAAACGTCGAGTACGCCAAGGTCGCGCTCGACGAACTTGCGCGCGTCGAGCGCAGCGTTTCGCATCTGCTCAAATACGCCAAGGAAGAGGACTATAACTTCGAAAACGTGAACCTGGCCTCGGTGCTCGACGGCGCCCTCACCCAAATGCGCGCGAAGCTGGAGGCGAACTCGGTCGCTGTGTCGCGCAATTACTTGAGTGGTCCGACTGTCCGCGCCGACGCCGACAAGCTGCGCCAGGTTTTCTCCAATATCATCGACAACGCGATCGACTCGCTGGAATCGGTCAAAAGCGATCGCAAGATCGAGCTCTCGATTCAGTCCATGCGCGCCGGCCTTGCGACCATCAGAATTCGCGACAACGGATGCGGCATCGCCGCCGACAAAATCGCGAAGATCTTCAATCCGTTCTACACCTCGAAGGACAATGGCACCGGCCTCGGGCTCGGCGTCGCTAAGAAAGTGATCGATGCGCATCGCGGCGCGATCGACGTGAACAGCACCGTTGGCGCAGGCACCGAGTTCGCGATCGCGATTCCGGTGGCTGATGCGGCGCGCGTCGCCGAGCCGGCGCGCGACGTCGCGGCAGCCAGCGACGCGGGAACGCCGGTCAGCGCCAACGGCGCGCGTGGAGAACCGGCCCGTGTCGCCGAACCGACGCGCGTCGCTACAGCGCCGGCGCCGCCCACCAACCCACGCTCCACTGCGACCATCGCCGCCGCGACCGCTTCCATAGCCACTGCGCCGAAAGACGTCACGGCGACACAACCGCTTGAAGCGTTGCGAGCAAAACAATGAAAGGCCGGCTGCTGGTAGTAGATGACGAGCGCGGAATCGTAATCGCGCTGAAAGGCCTCTTCACCAAGGAAGGCTACGAGGTCGAGACCGCGGAGTCCGGCGAGGAAGCGCTCGAGAAGGTCAAGGCCGGCCTGTTCCACGTCATCATCACCGACTTGAGCATGAAGGGCATGAGCGGACTCGACCTGCTGCGCAAGGCGCGCGAGATCGATCCGCAATGCGCGGTCCTCATGATCACCGCGTTCGGTAGTCAGCGAATCGCAGTCGAGGTGATGAAGGCCGGCGCCGAAGACTACCTGCCCAAGCCGTTCGACAACGACGAGTTGCGGATCAAAGTGCGCAAGGTGATGGAGACGCAACTGCTTAAGCGCGCACACAGTCAATTGCTCGAGCAGGTGCGCCTGGAGACCGGCGCCTTCGAGAGCATGATCGGGCGCTCGCGCGCGATGGTGCGGGTGTTCGAAACCATCGACAAGGTCGCGCCGACCGACGTTACGGTGCTGGTGCGCGGCGAGTCGGGCACCGGGAAGGAACTGGTCGCGCGTGCGATCCATTTCCGCAGCCCGCGCGCGCGCAAATCGTTCATCGCGGTAAATTGCGCGGCGTTCTCGCGCGAGCTGGTCGAGAGCGAGCTGTTCGGCCACGAAAAGGGCTCCTTCACCGGCGCGGTGGCGCGTCGCGAGGGCAAGTTCGAGGCTGCCGAAGGCGGCACGCTGTTTCTCGACGAGATCGGCGACATGGCGCTCGAGACCCAGGCCAAGTTGCTGCGCGTGCTGCAGGAGAAGCAGTTCGAGCGAATCGGCGGCAACCAGCCGCTCAACGCCGACGTGCGGATAATCGCGGCGACCAACCAGGACCTGGAGGCGATGGTCTCGCAAGGGAAATTCCGCGAAGACCTCTACTATCGGATCAAGGTCGTCGAAATCAGAATCCCGCCGCTACGCGAGCGCCGCGAAGACATCCCGTTGATGGCTCACGCGTTCATCAAGGATGCCTGCGACCGCTTCAGCGCGCCGGAAAAACAGCTCACCGCGGAGGCGATGCGCGCCTGCGTCGAGCGTCCCTGGAAAGGCAACGCGCGCTCGCTGAAAGCGGCGATCGAGCAGGCGGTTATCCTCTCGGCGGGGAACGAAATAACTCCTGAAGATCTGTTCGCCGGCTCGGAGCCCGAAGCGGACGCCGCTCCGTCCACCTCGCGCTCGACCGCGGCCGTGCCCGCTGCGCACGGGTCGGAAAACGGCGAGTCGGGACTCACGTTTCGGGAAGCCAAGGAAAAGTTCGTCGGCGATTGGGAGCGCGACTTCTTCATTCGCGCGCTGCGATCCACTGGCGGCAATATCTCGCGCGCCGCAGAGCGCACCGGGATGTACCGGCAGAGCTTCCAGCAGAAGATGCGCGAGCTCGGAATTACGCTCGCCGATGTCGGACTCAAGACCGAAGCCGAGTAATCAAATCGAGAGCGGGTGAGTAACGGAGAAACTGCTATGGACGAGACTTCTACATCCACTAGGCCGGCAGAAGCGAGCGGACTGCACATACATCCCCCGCTGCTCGCGCTGCTCTGCTTCGCCGGGGCGCTCGCGCTCCATCTGATGCTGCCGACCGAACGGACCGTCTACCTGCATCATGTGCTTGGCCTTCTGCTGGTCGCGGGCGGAGTCGGTCTCTCGTTTTACGCGGCAGCGATTTTCCAGGCGCGCGACACGACCAAGGATCCCTATGGCGAGCCGGCGAAGTTCGTGACCGCATCGCCGTACACGTTCACGCGCAATCCGATGTACGTCGGACTCACCGCGGTGCTGCTTGGTTTCGCCGTGTTCTTCGCATCGCCGGTGATGATCCTCGCGCCGATTATTTTCGCGGTCTTGATCGATCGCATGGTGATTCCGCGTGAGGAGCAAACCATGGAGCGGACCTTCGGCGCTGAGTACACGGAATACCAGGGCCGCGTGCGGCGATGGCTTTGAGTGACTATCCAATGAATGCGCGCCGACGCCCAGGCGCCGCGATGCGCCCTAAAATTCGAATCAGGAGGACACGCTGATGTTCCTTAGAAGGTTTTTCAGTCTGGTTGGCGGCAAACTCAACCGATGGCTCAAGGCGCGCGAGGCTCGCGACCCCGAGGCAGTCTACGAGGCGGCGATCTCCGAGCGGCTGCGCCGATACGGCGAGCTCAAGACCGCCGCCGCCGGCGTCATATATATGCGCAACAAGCTCGAGCGCGAGTTGCGCCAGAAGAGCGCGGAGATGAAGGAAGTCGATGAGGAAGCCGCGCAGGCGGCCGATATCAACGAGGACCAGTGCGCGCTGATCCTGATCGCGCGCAAGCATCAGCTCGAGAGCGACTGCGCGCGGCTGCGAGAGGAATTGTCGGATCTCACGCGCGAAGCCGAGGGCGCCAAGAAAAACCTGGTCGCGTTCAAGGGCGAGATCGAAAGCCTGAAGGTCGAGAAGGTTAGGATGATCGCGCGGCTCAAGAATGCGCAGGCGCGGGTGCGGATCCAGCAGGCGCTCGAGCAGGTTTCCTATGACGAGGACGTACGCGCGCTCGAGGAAGTGCGCGAGTCGATCGCGCGGATGCTCGCGCAGGCAGGCGTGAACCATGAGGTGCAGGAGAGCGAGTTGGACGAGAAGCTCGCGGAGATTCGCGAGCGCACCGCGCAAACCAAGGCCGAGGCCGAGCTCGCCGAAATCAAGCGGCGGCGGCGTCCGCCTCTGGCGCCGATGGCTATATTCACCGCCGCAGCCGAAGCCGCGAGCACCAACGGCGGCGCCAATCACGGGAACTAGAGCGCCAGTGCGACCTCGCGTCGATGCGCGACTGCGAACGGAGAAAGCAATGCATAAGGCAGCCCTGATACTCGCCTTGGTGGCAACTGCCGCGCTTGGATGCGACCGGCGCGCCGCGCCGGCTGCGGCGAAGGGGGGCGGCGGCGGACCCGGCCCCGTGGCCGGTTATGTCGGCTCCAACAACATATCCGCGCTGAGTATGTTCGGCTCCGTCGAAGTGCGTCAGGTGGCGGGACTGTGCGCGGGGCGGACGCGGCTGGAGCAGGGCTCCGCGACAGTCAACGACGCGTGCTTCACTGGCGAGACCAATGTGGTGCTGTGCACCGACACGACGGCCGCCAATCCTCTCCGATGCACACCGACCCGAGGCGCGCTCTCAATCGCGGGCGCGGACGGCGACCTCATCAGCTATGCGCGGGTTCGCTGATCCTAGTGCTAGTGACTGATACTGGTGATCGCGAAACAGGGGTTACGATGCGCAAGGTTTTCGCACTTCTCGCGGCCGCGTCGCTTTTCGCGAGCGGTTGTTTTCAATTTCCGCCGCCGCCGCCGACGACTCCGACCAGCGTTACTACCTGGGGACCGATGGGCGGTATGTCGATCAACACTGGCGTCTGCGCGGGACAGGTCATCCTCAATGCCGGCGCCGCGGTGGTGACCGATCCATGCTTCACGGGCAATACCAATGTCGTGTTGTGCACCGACTCGACAGCGCCGAGCGCGGTGCGCTGCGCCGCGATGCCAGGCTCACTGGACATATTGGGCACAGGCAGCGACGTCATTGCATATGCGCGCGTGAAGTGAGCGTCAACGCCGGAAGAGCGTCGACTCGCTGAGCGGCATCCCGAGCGCATAGCGGCGGAGCCAGTCCAGCGCAATTTGCGAGGTCAGCAGTTTCACCCAGTCGCGGGTGCCGCGAAGCTGGTAGCGGCGTGAGGCGCTGACTCCGTCCGCCGCCATCGCAACGCACACCGTGCCGACCGGACGTTCCACCGTGCCGCCGTCGGGCCCCGCGATTCCCGAGGTCGCGATCGAGACGTCCGCGCCGGTGCGCTTGCGCGCTCCGGCTGCCATCTCGCGCACGCATTCCTCGCTGACCGCGCCGTGCTTTTTGAGCGTCTCCTCCGACACTCCGAGCAAGCTCATCTTGAGTTCGTTAGAGTAGGTGACCAAATCACCGTCGAAGAACCGCGAGCTACCGGGCACGTTGGTGAGCCGATGGCCGATGAGTCCTCCGGTGCACGATTCCGCGACCGTCAGCTTGACGCCCTTCTCGGTCAGCAGGCGCGCGACCACCTCTTCCAGCGAAACGTCGCCTTCGCCAAAAATATTTTCCGAAATTTTTCCGCGCACCCGCGCCGCGAGTTCTTCGAGCTTGCGCTCCGCCTCGCCGGGCGCACCCTCCACCGTGACGCGCAGAGAGATCTGCGGAAAGCTCGCGCGAAACGACACGCGCCCTTCTTCCGGTTTGATCAAGCCGGCGACCGCCTCGTCGAGACCGGACTCGCTCATGCCGAAAGTCTGAAAGACGCGCACCGCGAAAATCGTGTTGGTGCCGCGATTCGCGCGAATCCACGGGATGACCGAGTTCTCCATCATCGGTTTCATTTCGCGCGGCACGCCCGGCATCACGATGAGATGCGAGCGGTGACCGTCAAGCGTGATCGGCATGCTGAATCCGGGAGCGGTGCCGAGCGGATTGAGAATTATTTCGGCGCCTTCCGGAAAGTCCGCCTGTTTCAGATTGTTGGGCGGCATCGGGCGCCCGATCGACGAGAACAGCCGCGTCATTTGCTCGACGCTCGCCTGGTCGCGCCAGAGCTTGACGCCCGTTATGCGCGCGACAGTCTCGGTGGTCAGGTCGTCGGCGGTCGGGCCGATTCCGCCGGTCGAGATGACCACGTCGCCCATCGCGACCGCGGTGCGCCACGCCCACTCGAGCCGCTCGGGCACGTCGCCGACGGTCAGCACCGCGACCAGGTCGACGCCGATTTCCGCGAGCTTGTCGGCCAGGTAGTTGGAGTTGGAATCGACCACGCGGCCGGTCGTGAGCTCATCGCCGGTGGAAAGAACAACTGCAGTTCGTATCATCGAATGCTCCTCGGTGCGCGCGCGACGGCTGCGATTGAGCCGCCGAGCTGCCGCTCACATCACGCGCCACACCATTTGCAGAACCAGATTCGCGTATATCGCGGCCGCCAGATCGTCCAGCATTACGCCGGCTCCGCCCGGCACCGATCGATCGAGCAGATTGGCGGGCCATGGCTTGATCACGTCGAAAAATCGGAACACCACGAAGCCCAGTAGCATGTAGGGCCAGGCGAGCGGATTACCGAACATCGTGAAGACCATCCCGAGCACTTCATCGATTACAATTTTTGAGCTGTCGTGTTCGTCGAAAATAATTTCGGCGCGCGTCGAGATCCAGCATGAAGCTACGAATGCGATCGCGAACACCACCAGGCACACGACGGGCGATCGGTTCCATAGCGGCCCGAACACCAGCCACGAAAGCACCACACCGACGACCGAGCCCGCGGTGCCGGAGGCAACCGGCGAGTATCCGGTGTAGATGCCGGTTGCGATGAAGATGATCAGCGCGCGCATCGAAAGCGCGAACTTAGCACGGCCCTCGCGCGCGGGGTAATAGCGAGCGCCGCGACGTAGTTGGCGCGCGCCAGGGTGATGCGCGTTACCCGGACCGCAGCGGCATCGGCGGCTCGTCGGCCGCGACGTTGACCGATGCCACGCCCTCGATTTGCCGCGCTACGCCGTCGACCAGTTCGTCCCACGGCGGCACCAGCCCGGGGCCGCTCATGCGCACCGCGCCGCACGTGCAGCTCACGATGATCTCCGCGTCGCGGATCTTCGGATGCGCGAGCAGCGCCGCGCGGACCTGTTGCGTGATCGCGGCGTCGCGGATCTCCTGCCATTGCCCGCTATCGGCGCATCCGTCGATCTTGCGCGCGAGCGTGGTCAGCGTCGTGGCGAGAAACTCGAGCGGCTGATTCGCGGTGTTGATCACCAGGTCGTAGAGGGACGCGTCCTCGATGTCGATATTGCTGATGCTCTGGACGCGGGCGCGAACCTCGCGATCGTAGTGCAGCACCCGACGCTCGGCGGCGGCCGGCGCGAGCTTTTCTTCGAGGGCGACCAGGTTGACACGCGACTCAAAGGGCGCGACCACGCGCACGCGGAGACCGCATCCGACTTGCGGCAGCACATGCGCGACGGCGCGGCCGACTGCGACCAGGTTGCCACGCGCGAACTCGGTGAGCACGGTGGCGCGGTAGTAGGCGGCGAAACTCTGCGTATCGGTCTTGGCGCGCTCCCAGAAGTGCGGCGTACGTTCGTCAAGGATGAGCAACTGCTCGGGCGTGACGCTATAACGTTGCGAGGTCGCTGCGTACAAGTCATCGCCGCTCATGAAGTGGTATGCGAGCTCCTCCGCGACGCGCCTGCCGAGTTCCAGGCCGCGGCTCCCGATTTGCTGGCTGATCGCAATTACCGCCATCGCGTCCCCACGCTTGCGAGTCGTAATCGTCGCTCGCATCTTAGGAGGGGACTGCGCATTCGGCAAACTCGAAATGATGGCAACCCGACGCCGCGGCGGATAGGATTTCCGCGTTCCCGACTCGCGCCGCCACGATTGCGATCGAGGCCATCGGCGCGCTCCTGATAACCGATCTTGAGAGGCTTGAACAGGCGATGGCTGTAAAAAAGAGGCCGGTGCGGCTGACCGGCGCGCAGATAAATCCCGAGGCGGTGCGCGGCGACATGACCGCGGCCGAGTTGGTTGACAGCGCGTTCCTGGCCTACAACGGCAGAAAGCTGCGCGAGGCGTGCCGGCTGTTCGCGGAAAAGATGCTCGCGCCTGACGCGTTCGTCGGGATGAGCGTGACCGGCGCGCTGACTCCGGCGGGGCTCGGGATGTCGTGCCTGATCCCGCTTATCGAGAACGGCTTCGTCGACTGGATCGTCTCGACCGGCGCCAACCTGTATCACGACACGCACTTCGGGATCGGCCTCAAGATGTACCAGGGGTCGGCGGAGGCTGACGACGTCGCGCTGCACAAGGCGGGCGTGGTCCGCATCTACGACATCTTCTTCGACTACCGCGTGCTGCTCTCCACCGATGCCTTCTTCCGCGAAATCGCGCGGCTCGACGAATTCCAGCATCCGATGAGCACCGCCGAGTTCCACTACCGCGCGGGCCGCTACGTCGCCGAGCGCGAGCGAATTCTGAAGCTCAAGCGTCGCTCGCTGCTCGCCGCGGCGTACGAGTATGCGGTGCCGATCTACACGTCGTCGCCGGGCGATTCGTCGATCGGGATGAACCTCGCGCTGCTCGAGCTCGAGGGCTACCAGCTCAGGATCGATCCGCTCGCCGACGTGAACGAGACCGCCGCGATCGTCTACGCGGCGAAACGCGAGGGCGGCAAGAGCGGCGTGTTCATCCTGGGCGGCGGCTCACCGAAAAACTTCGTGCTGCAGACCGAGCCGCAAATCCAGGAAGTGATGGGCGTGGCGGAGAAGGGCCACGACTATTTTCTACAGGTGACCGACGCGCGTCCCGACACCGGCGGACTCTCGGGCGCGACGCCGTCGGAGGCGGTGAGCTGGGGCAAGATCGATCCGAGCCGGCTGCCCGACTCGGTCGTATGCTACGTCGATGCGACGGTGGCGCTGCCGCTTATCACCGCGTATGCGCTCGCGCGGCGCAAGCCGCGCAAGCCGCGGCGGATGTACGAGCGGCGCGAACAAATGATGGCGGAGCTGACGGGCGCGTACCAGAAGGTGCGCCGCAAGCGCCTCAAGCGGGGCGAGTCGTGAGGCGCGCGAGCCGCGCGGCGGCGAGTTCGAAACGGCTGGTGAAAAAATCGCGGGAGATTGGCGCGAAGGCGGCGCCGCACGAACTCGCGCGCGAGCTGGAGCTGGCGAAGGAAGCGGCGCGCGCCGCGGGCGACATCCTGCGCGGCCACTGGCATCGCGGCGGGTTCAAGATCGGTTCCAAGGGCCACGATAATCCGGTGACCGAGGCCGACCTCGAAGCGGATCGCGCGCTCAAGAAAATTCTGCGCGAGCCGTTCCCCGACTACGGATGGCTCTCCGAGGAGACCGTCGACAATGACGAGCGTCTCTCGCGCCGCCGGGTCTGGATCGTCGATCCGCTCGACGGCACCAAGGAGTTCATCAACGGCATTCCCGAGTTCTCGGTCGCGATCGCGCTGATTGAAGACGGCAAGCCGGTGCTTGGAATCACCTACAATCCGATTCGGCGCGAGATGTACTGGGCGGCGCGCGGCATCGGATGCCATCTGAATTCGCGCCGGGTGCGAGTCACGCGCACGCGCCTGCTGCATCGCGCGACCGTGCTCGCCAGCCGCAGCGAAGCGGCGCGCGGCGAATGGCAGGTGTTTCACGGTACCCTCAAGGTGAGTCCGACCGGGAGCGTCGCCTACAAGCTCGCGCTGGTGGCGGGCGGGAAGGGCGATGCGACCTTTACGCGCTCACCGAAAAGCGAATGGGACATCGCGTCGGGCGCGGCGCTGATCGCTGAAGCGGGCGGGATAATAACCGATATCCGCGGCCGCGAGATCCGCTTCAATCAGCGCAACGTGAAGCTCGAAGGACTGATCGCCGACAACGGCTATCTGCACGAGGCGCTGGTCAAGGTCGCGCCGCATCCTGATCGGGAATCGTGACGGCGATTGGACTCTCGGCGCCGATCTCGTAGCGCGCGCGGCGCGGTCCGGTCTCCGGCAACAGGTACATGCAGACGATTGGCAGAAACTGGAAAACCAGGAAGCCAAGCATCACGTTGCGCAGGCCGAACGCGCCGGCGAGCGAGCCGCCCAGAAACGGCGCGACGAACGCGCCCGCATAACCGACCGCCCATACGAACGCCAGGCCGGTGCCCATCTTGGCCGGCGTCATCCCCGGCAGTTCCATCAGCAGCGTTGTGATCGCCGCGAGCGAGCCGGCCGCGCCGATTCCCACCAGCACCAGCGACACGCGAATCCAGGCCGGATTGGCCATGGTGATTGCCCCGTAGCATCCCACCAGGGTGAGAATAGCGACCGGCCACATGAACGGCTTGCGCAGCCCGCTGAGGCCGGTGCCGAATCCGCCGGCCATCGCCGCGAAAATTCCGGTGAGCGGAAGCACCGCCGTCATCGTGGACGCCTGGCTCAAGGTCATGGCGCGGAAGGTGGTGAAGTACTGTGGCAGAAACGCGGTGTAGAGTTGGAACACCCACATCCCGCCGAACAGCCCGGCCGCAATCAGCAGCACGTCGCGCATCCTCATCACTTCGGCGAGCGCCGAGCCGCGCTCGACCGGCGCGGCGGAAGCATCGGGAGCCGCGAAGCGCGACTTGTGCTCGCGGCCGAAAATCGTCCATGCGATCGCGACCGCGGCGGTGGCAATTCCGTACCAGAACACCACGCGCTGCCACGAGGAGCCGAGCGCCAGGAACATCGGCGCGGTAATCGAGAACACCACGGTGAGGCCGATATAGGCGCATAGCGCGTTGACCATATTGATGTACGGCCATTCGCGCTCGCCGAACCATTGCATCACCAGCGTCCCGGGCGGCGCGATCAGCACGCCAAAGCCGACGCCTTCGAGCACGCGGCATGCGAGCAGGGTCGCCAGGGTGTCGGTATAGCCGCTCAGGATCGCGCCGAGCGCCATCAGCCAGATGCCGACTAGCAGCGCGCGCAATGCGCCCAAGCGCTCCGCGACGATCGCGCCCAACAGCGAGAACACCGAGATGCACAGCGCGATGATCGAGATGATGAGCCCGGCGGCGCCGAGCGTGAGGTGGAGCGAGTGGATAATCGGGCCGAGGATCGGCGCGGGCGCGAGCCAGGTCACCCCCTGCGCAATCAGGGTGAGAAAGAGCAGGACCTCGATAACCCATCGATACGGAGAAAGTGTGTTGCCGTTCTGCATTAAAGACGACCTTGGCGCTGGCGTTCCGCGCTCTCTGCCTATAGCGCGGCAGGGCGTGAACTTGCCAGCAGGGCGGCGGGTGACAGCAACTGGACCCCGGGGCACAGCCAGCAGCGCACCAACGACTTGATCTAAGGCTAGCGAAACCCACCCGGGTTTTTTCGTCCGCTTCCCTCTCGGTCGCTAGCGACGGCTGAAACCTCGTTGAGGTTTCAGTGCCTGGATCCGTGTCGCCGGTGCAATCGCGATCGCTTGCGCTGAAAGCAGGACCAGCCCATCCGCCGAAGCGAGCAGCGGTCTCCGGTGCCGCCGGCAGGGACACGGTGGCGCGGTGGACAACCGTGCTTTGATCGTGGATCCGAGAGGTCCGCGGCGATCCGAAGCCTGCCATGGGCCTGCCGAACGGGACTCCGGCATCCTCATTCACAGGCCGAGCCGGTCATTCGCCTTCCGCGCTCAGGCCAATTTCCGAGCTTGAAGCGCCGCATTCGGAGCGCGTTCGGTGCGCACCGACACCGAGCTGAGGCTCATCGCGGCCCTCGCAATTAGAACGCAATAGAGCTAAAAGATCAAAAAGAATGACTAAAAGACTTGCTTGCGGGATATTGGCGGTTACGATCCTGTTGCTGACGAGGGACGTCGGTGCGCAGGTGATCGTGCAACCCGGCCCGACATTCGTAACGGAAGGCGTCGAAACCCCCCCACTCTCCTCAGAGCCGCAGGCAACTCTTAAATCACCAGATTCCCCTCCGAACCCGGATGCTGAAGTTATGAGCCCGCCGGTAGATGATCTCGGTCCGCCAGTACCGGTTTCGCCCAACCAAAACCTGCCATCCCCGCCCGGCATTACGGCGCC
>DATDGX010000113.1:0-10805 GCA_036521875.1 Binataceae bacterium (SeqCode) | reverse complement strand
GGCGATGCCCTCGATATCGGCAAGGCGGCATCCCGCGTCACTGAGCGCGCGCTCAATCACGGGCAGGATGGTGACGACGTGATTGCGCGAGGCGAGCTCGGGAACGATTCCGCCGTAAGCGCGATGGATATCGTCCTGGTTGGCGACCGCGCTCGATCGAATAGTGACGACGCCGGGCGCGGTGGTTGCGATCACCGCAGCCGCAGCGTCGTCGCACGACGATTCGATTCCGAGGATCAGCATGGGATAGAGATACTAGCCGCGAGGCCGCGCGAAAAGAATCGGTGCCGCGCGAATAGACTTGATGACAGACCATTTCCCGGTATGTGTGGTGGCGGGCAGAAAATTCGACGCCGCGCGATGTTGTGCTATTGTTTTGAAAAGATCGACTCTGCACGGCAGTCGCTCGACGAAAGCAATGAATGCCTGGAAGAACAACGAACTGCTGGCTGTGCCTGCTTACTCTCCGGCAGAAGCGGCTAGAATCCTCAGCGTCAACTACACGACGCTGATGTACTGGATTGCGGGCCGACGCTATAACAGTGCGCTCATTAAACTCGCTTCTGACATCCCGCCAGAATTGTCGTTCACTAATCTGATTGAGTGCCACGCGCTGAAAGCACTTACCGTTCGCTACTATCTGAAAATGCGAAGAATCAGAAGCGGGCTCGAAACGTTGAAGAAGATGTTCAAATCCGAGCATCCCCTTCTTGATAAGCGCTTCAGGACTGACGGTATTGATCTGTTTCTTCAGGAGTCGAGAGAAAGTGCGCCAGTCAACTTGTCGAAAGGCGGCCAACTCGCCCTGAGGGAAATAGTGGATATGTATCTTGAGCGGGTAGTCTGGAACGCTGACGGGTTGGTTAAGTACTATCCGTTTGTTTACAAAGAGCAGCCAAACGAACCGAAGATTATTTCGATGACCCCGATGATCGCATTCGGAAAATCGGTGATCGACGGAACGGGAATCTCTACTGCCGTAATCGCTTCTCGCTTTGCAGCGAGAGAAGATCCCAAAGCACTGGCGCAGGAATATGGCCGCAGCGAGCAGGAGATCTGGGAAGCGATCCGGTGGGAAGGGGAGTATCGAAAGGCAGCCGCATAGTTATCAGACCACGCTTTATTTGGATGAGAATCTTTGCGACTGCGCCCAGATTTTAATCGTTCTCAGAGAAGCTTCATTTCCGTTCGAACGCCATTTAGCGCACTTCCGTCGCGGCACTCTTGATGAAGTATGGCTTTCCCTTCCGGGAAAGAATGGCTGGGCTGTCCTTACCAAGGATAAAGGCCAGCGCTACAGCCCTTTAGAAAAAACAGAAATTATCCGTCACAAATTGAAGATTTTCGCCTTCTCGTCGGGAAACTTGAGTGGTGAAGATATGGGAGCGATGCTGAAAACCAATTTGCGACGGTTGGATAGATTCGCACAAAATCATCACCCTCCGTTCGTCGCGTCGATCAACCGGACCGGGATCAACGAACGCCGGATTTAGAGCCGATTTGTCGCCGGGTATCATACTCCCAGTCGCGAGAATCAGTCGCTTGGCGGGGGTGGTGGGGGTGGCGGGGGTTCGTTTGGGGCTGGTTCTGGCGCTACGATTTTGGGCGCCGGCGCGTCGGGTGCGGTGGGGGAGTTCTGCTCTTCGGTTGCCTGCCTGGTCGAGGACAGGCGCGTGTAGCCGACGCGCGCGGTCAGGTTGCCCGGGTTCGCAACCAGCGCCTGCTGATAGAGCGCCTCGGCTGCTAGCGCGCGGTCCGTTTGCTCGTAGATGAGACCCTCGAACGCCAGTGTCTCGGAGAGCCACGGACGGTTGGCGCCGAAGCCCGACTCGGCGCGCTTAAAAAAAGTCATCGCCTGCTGGTAGTCCTTTTTCAGCAGGTAGGCGCGAGCCAGGTAGAAATACGCATACCCGGCGGACGGATCGATCGAGACCGCGCGGCCGAGATCGCGAATCGCGTCGTCGGGATTGCCCGTCGATATTTCGAGGCGCGCTTCCTCAGTGATGCGGAGCGAAGTCGCGAGTGCGGGCGTGGCCGCCGAGTTGATCAGCGGCTGCAGCGACGATTCGCTCAGATTCGCGGTCGGAGTGATCGAGCCGATTTCCAGCGGCACGATTTCGCCGGCTGGAGTCGGCTGCGGGGTCGGCTCGGGAAAACCTTGTGCGGCGGTGGTCGGGACTGATCCCGGATTCTGCGCCGGCGTCTCCACCGCTCCGGGGGGCGCCGTTTCATAGGCTGCGCCGGGCGACTCCGCGGGCGGCTCGCCTTCGGCACCGGCTGCAGGAGTTGGAGTAGCGGTAGGCGAGGGCATCTCGGCGGCGGGAATCGATTCCTCCTCGAGATGCGCGACGACAATATGGCTGGCCTGGGCTTGATCTATCGCACGCGCCGCTGCCATCGGCGGCGCGCCGGCGATCGCTGCCGGGACGAAGCCAATCATGATGGGTCCTATCAAGATGAGACCAATCACGCTGAGGCCAATGGTGATTGGCAGCAGCCGCGGCGCGACGGCTTTCAGGGTCCGTGACGATGATTCCGCGGTCAGCAAAGAGCCGGCTCAGTGAATTCGATCAGTCGTTGGGATCGCTCGCGGAGTCGGGAGCCTCGGGGATCGTGTGGTCGGCGGAAGTCAGTGCAGTGGGCGATTTGTGAATCGGACATACTTGAGTCGGCTCCATCCCCTGGGGAAATACTCCCTCCATCGTGAGCGGACAAAACGGCCCCGCTTTGTAGCCGGTCAACGGGTCGACTTTCTCTTCGACGACTCCCTGCGGCATCGGGAAGTCGAGCACCGGACGCGTGGCGGTGGCCGCCTTCATGAAGTGGGTCCACGCAGGAAGCGACCCTTGCGCGCCGGTCAAGCCGAGCACTTCCTTCTGATCGAAACCGGTCCACACCACGGTCAGCAGGTCCGGCGTGAAGCCCGCGAACCAGGCGTCCTTGGAATCGTTGGTGGTGCCGGTCTTGCCCGCGGCAGGCCGCTTGAAACCCATCGCGCGAGCGCCCGCGCCGGTGCCGTGATCGATCACCTGCTGCAGCATGAACTGCAGCATGTAGGCGAGCTGCGGCGATAGCACCTGCTCGGCTTTGAGTTCGTGGCCTTCTATTTGGTGGTTGTTCTCGTCGACCACGGCGGTGACCGCATAGGGCTGCACCTCGAGACCGTCGTCGGCGATTATCGAGTAGGCGCGCGCGACCTCCATCGGGGAGACCTCGATACCGCCGAGCACGATCGACGGGTAGGCGGGAAGATCGCCGAAGCCGAGCTTCGCCGCCATCGCGCGGATCCGATCGAGGCCGACGGCGTTGGCGAGCCGCGCAGTCGCCGAGTTGAGCGATTCCTCGAGCGCGAACTCCAGCGTGACGCGGCCGAAGAAGCGATCCTTGTAGTTCTTCGGCGTCCAACTCATGTTGTCGGCGTAGTTCCAGGTGAACGGCGCGTCTTCGATATAAGTCGTGGGCAGGAACTTGTCGGGTCCGCCGGTCAGCGTTTCGTCGAGCGCCGCGAGGTAGGTGACCGGCTTGAACACCGAGCCGGGCTGGCGCTTGGATTGCGTGATGCGATCGAGCTGGCTGGTGCGATAGTCGCGTCCGCCGGTCATCGCGCGGATTTTGCCGCTCTGCGGTTCCAGCGAGATTAGGCACGACTCGAGGCGCTCGTGCTCCTCGCGGCGGCGGAGCTTGGGATGCTTCGCCTCGAGGTCGGCGAGATTAGCCGTGATCGCCTTCTCGGAGAGCTTCTGCATGTGCACGTCGAGAGTGGTGAAAATCCTGAGCCCCTCGCCGGCGAGCACCGAAGCCGGGTAGCGCTCGGCGAGCTCCTTTTTCACGTAGTCGACGAAGAACGGCGCGTCGTTGTTCTCGGTGTAGACCTCGCGCGCGTGCAGCGGCTCTGAGACCGCCTGATCGTAAGCGGCCTTGGAGATGTAGCCGTCCTCGAGCATCGAGGCGAGCACTTCGTCGCGGCGCTGATGCGCCAGATCCGCATGGCGCAGCGGGTTCAATCGATTCGGCGAGCTGATCATCCCCGCGATGGTCGCCATCTCGCCGATGGTGAGATCGCGCGGCTCCTTGGAGAAGTAATACTGCGACGCCTCCCACACGCCGTAGATGCCCTCCTGCCCGCGCCGTCCGAGGTAGATGTCGTTGATGTAGTTCTCGAGGATCTCGTCCTTGGAGTAGCGCCGCTCCGCGATGTACGCCATCAGCGCTTCTTTTATCTTGCGATGGTAGCTGCGCTCGCTGGAGAGGAAGAAGTTCTTCATCAATTGCTGGGTCAGCGTCGAGCCGCCCTGGCGCACCGTATGCGAGGTCAGATCGATCCAGGCCGCCTTGATGATGCGGACCGGGTCGACGCCGTGATGCTCGTAGAAGCGATGGTCCTCGGCGGCGAGGATGGCGTCGATGAACGAGGGCGGGATCTGGCCCAGGCGCACCAGGCGGCGCTGCTGCCAGTCGCCCTCGAAGATCCCGCTTATCAGCTCGGGCTCCAGCTCGAAGGAGAAGATCGGCTTGCGCGTGACCGGATCGCGCATCGATTGGATCACTTCACCCTTGAGCGCTATCTCGACCAGCTCGCCGCCGAAGTCGCGATACGAATAGGCGAAGTTGTGGAGAAAGATGTCCAGCTTGCCGGACTTGTAGTCGTAGCTGTATTCGCCGCGCGCCGCGACCTTGCCGGGATCGACGCGATGATAGTTGAGGCGTGCAAGGCGCTCGAAGAAGCCGAGGTCCTGGAGCCCCTGACCCGCATAGACCACGCACGAGTCGGAATAGATGCGCGAGGGGATGTTCCAGCGGCGGCCGGAAAATCGCGCGACTACTTCGCCCTCGAGCGCGTGATAGTAACTCGAGAAATAGTAGAGCGCCGGTGGAATGGTGAACAGCGCGGCCGCGCCGACGCATAGCAGCGCGATCTTGAAGACTCGTTTCAGCGACATGGTCCGCTACATCAAAGACGATGCGAGGGATTCAGCCGATGCGCACAATCGCAATAACCGGCAGTCCTGAATTCACTCAGGCCTCGGGCTTGAGCGCGAAGTACATCGTGCCGGCATCACGCCTGATCAGCAGCAGCACCATCTTACCCTTGCCGCTTTGCTTGAGCGCCTGCTGATAGGCGCCGACGTCCTGGACCGACTCGCGATTGACTTCGAGGATAACGTCGCGCGCGCGCAGTCCGGCCTGGTCGGCGCGGCTTCCCGGCGCCACTGATGCGATCACCACTCCGGCTTTGGTGGTGAGGCCCAGTTCGTGCGCGAGGTCGGCGCTCAAGTCCTTGACGTGTAGGCCGAAGGGCGAGGCGGTCCCGGGCTCGGGCTTCTCGGGAGTCTCCGCCGAGGCGAGTTGGGTCTCCTTCGATTCGGTGATCGTGACGGTGACGTTCTTGACCTGCTTGTCGCGGAACACCGAGAGCGTCGCGCTCCCCCCGACCGGAGTGCGCGAGACCATCAGGGGCAGCTCGCGCGAATCGCTAATCGGCTGATTGTTGTAAGCGATGATGACGTCGCCGCGATTGATTCCCGCTTTTTTCGCGGGGCCGTCCTTCAGCACCTCGGCCACCAGCGCGCCCTTGGCGTCCTGCAGTCCGAGCGGCTCCGCCAACTCGGGGTTGACCTGCTGGATATAGACGCCGAGCCATCCGCGCACCACCTTGCCCGCGGTCTTGAGCTGCGGCAGCTCGTCCTTGACGATGTCAATCGGAATCGCGAATCCGATTCCCATGTTGGAGCCGGTGCGGGTGTAGATCGCGGCGTTGACGCCGATCACTTCGCCGTGCAGATCGATCAGCGGCCCGCCGGAATTGCCCGGGTTGATCGAGGCGTCGGTCTGGATGAAGTCGTCGAAGTTGCCCGGGACGAAGCGGCCCTTGGCGCTCACCACTCCGACCGTCACCGAATGATCGAAGCCGAACGGATTGCCGATCGCCATCACCCATTCGCCGACTCTGAGATCGTCGGAGTTACCGAGCGGCGCGACCGGCAGCTCGTGCTTGGCGTCGATCTTGAGCAGCGCGACGTCGGTCTTGGGGTCGCGCCCGATCACCTTGGCGACGTAGACGCGTCCGTCCTGGGTGGTGACGGAGATCTTGGCAGGGTCCTCGATCACATGATCGTTGGTAAGGACGAGGCCGTCTTTGGTGACGATGAAACCGGAGCCGAGGCTCTTGCCGTGCGGCCGGTCAGGTTCGTCGAACGGGCTGTGGAACTCGCCCGGCGGCTGGCTTTGGGGCGCTCCGCTCTCGGCGCTGGGCTCGTCGGCCTCGTCGCTGGAAATATTGACCACGGCGGGGCTGAGCTTGGCCGCCAGGTCAACGAAGTCGGGCATCGACTGCGCCTTGGCGATGCGGCCCGGATCGGACAGCTCGGTCCAGAAGTGCTGACTCTGGGGAGCATCGGCGCCGAAGGCGGACGCGCCCGCGAAAATCAGGATCGAAACTGCTGCGCCGAGGACACTGATGGGTCGAAACAAATTAGGGAGCATTTCTCACAGGCGTCGCCGGTGCTCTAGCGGCCCGGTTGTCTCGCCAACTCAACGTATTTCATTCGCAAGTCAAAGAGAATCGCTTCGAGCAGGCTCTCTTCTTCACGTTCGAGATTACCACGCGTCTTGTCGCGCAGGATGCCGATAATGTCGATAAGCTGCTGGGCGGCCTTGAGGTCGCGAAGGCTCTCGCCGGTCGCCGGATCGGGCATCTCGCCCAGGGCAGCCAGCGCCTGGGTCGAGAGTCCCACCACGAACGTAACGAAATTGACTTCGGCCTCGGGATACGGCGAACCGTGCGGCGATGCTCCGGCGTCGGGCGCTGCGGCTGACGATCGCGGCTGCGATTCGGACGGCTGCGCCGCAGTCGCGGCGTCAGGCTTGTTGCCAGTCTCGGGTTTCCCGGCGCCGGCTTGGGCCTGCCGTTCAGGTTTGCTTTCGACATCGGGCCGCGACGTTGCTTCCGGCCTGGCCTCGCCTTCGGCCGAGAATCGGCGCCGATCATCGACCTTGAAGCCCTTCGATTTCTCGTCCCCTTCGGCCATCGCGGCTACTGCAATGCTCCCGGCGTCGTGGCCATCTGCTCGAGTCGTCGAATTCGTTCCTCGATCGGCGGATGAGTCGAGAAGAGGCGCGAAAGTCCCCGCGCGCTCAGCGGGTTCACGATAAACAGGTGAGCGGTCGCCGGCCCCGCCTGCGCCATCGGCATCCGCTCGTTCGAGACTTCGAGCTTGCGCAGCGCGTTGGCGAGCAGCAGCGGATCGTGCGTCAGGCGCGCGCCGCTGGCATCGGCCTGGTACTCGCGGGTGCGCGAAATCGCTAGCTGGATAAGCGTGGCCGCGATCGGTGCGACGATGCCTGCGATCAGAAGCGCCGGCAGCCCGCCTTCCTCGCCGTCGCGATCGCCCAGCCCGCCGAAGATCGCGCCCCACCTGACGAAGGTCGCGATCATCATTATCGCGCCCGCCATCGTCGCCGCGATCGAGCTGGTCAGGATGTCGCGATTGATCACGTGCGAGAGCTCGTGACCGATTACGCCCTTGAGCTCCTCGCGGTTACAGATGCGCATGATGCCGCGCGTGACCGCCACCGCTGCGTGGCGCGGACTGCGGCCGGTCGCGAACGCGTTGGGAGTGTCGGTATCGATAAGATAGAGCCGCGGCATCGGGATTCGCGCCGCCTGCGCCAGCTCGTTGACGATCGAGTAGAGCTCGGGCGCCGAGGTGGCGTCGAGTTCCTTGGCGCCATAGGCGCGGAGCACGATTTTGTCGGAGAACCAGTAACTGACGAAGTTCATCACCGCGGCGAATATAAAGGCGATGGCCACGCCGCCGCGCCCGCCGAGCAATCCGCCGATGACCATCACCAGTGCGGTCATGAGGCCGAGCAGGAAGGCGGTTTTGATCATACTCGACATTTTATTAGTCCGCTCCGCGAAGTTAGTCGGCTCCGCGTTCAATCCGCGGCGCGAGCGGTATTTTGAAGCTACGCCACGCGATTTTTGCAGTCAAATAAACCCTGGTAAACCCTGGCGGTGAATGCGTGCGGACTCGTCCAAAAAGAATATCAGATATCAGCGCATGCCAGGCCTGAATAATTCGCGACGTATCAAGCTTCCTTCGGCGCTCGGTGGGAACCCATTTCCAGCTCGAGGTCGCAAATCGCGGCGTGGACTTCGGCGGGCTCGATCGAAGCGATCGGCGCGCGCCTGATGACCGCGACCTTTCCGAGCGGACCCCATCGCGCGGGGTCAGTCGGGCCAAACAGCACGACCCCGCGCGCGCCGACCGCGGCCGCGAGATGCGCGGCGCCGGAATCGTTGCCCACGAACGCGCGCGCAAGCCGCGCGATCCCTGCGACGGCGCCAAGCTCGAGGCTATGCAGTATCGCGAAGCGATGCGCCCCCAGCGCGGGTGCGAGCGCGGCCTCCGCGGGTCCGAGCACGAACACGGCGCGACCAGCCAGCATCGTAGCGAGTGCCGCGAATTTTTCCGCCGGCCAGTTTTTCGCCGTGCTGCCGCTACCCGGGAAAATCGCGACGAAGTTTTCCGGCTCGATTCCGAGCGCCGTGAGCCGCGCCGCCGCCGAATCCAGATCGCCTTTCAGAGGTTCAAGCAGCGAAATTTGACCTATGGCGCTGAATTCGGCGAGCGCGCCTATTGAGCTCGAGCTCAAGACCGACCGGAGGTATGCAGCCGCGACGTGACCCTCACCTGGGGGACGGAACGGATGAAAGGTGACGGTGCCTGAACACGATTCGCTCAGCCGGCGGCGGAAGTTGGCATCGTCCGCCGCGAAGAACGAGTAGATCGCCTCGAACTGAGAGAAGAAGGCGCACGTGCTCCCTTCGATTTCCTCCGACGCCTTGAATAGGGCGCTAACCTCGCGTCGATCGATCGAATGCGCCTGCGAATGGGCTCGCGAGAGTGCTCGCGAGCGTCGCTCCACGAAATCAATCCGATCGACGATGAATCGAGCCAGCTCTGCGCGCGCCATCAGATCGATAGCACTCCCGCGATGCCGCCAGGCGATCGCTTTTATCGCCGGTAGCAGGCACATGAGGTCGCCGAGCGCGCCGGGGAAGATGATCAACACGCGCGTCGGCGCATCGATTTCCGCGGCTTCTCGCGTGACTGTCTTCATCGGAGAGGAGATTATCCTATCGTGACAATACCGCCGCGACATTCGCCAAACACCGCGCGTTACGGCTAGAATTGCCGCCATGCCGATAAGTGTCGCAGATTCGCCACTCGATCTGATAGGCCACACTCCGGTCGTGCGTCTGAACCGCCTCCCCGGCAAAACCGATGCGCAGGTGTGGGCCAAGCTCGAGAACTTCAACCCGGGCGGTAGCGTGAAGGACCGAATCTGCCTGGCGATGATCGAGCAGGCCGAACGCGCCGGCCGTATCAAGCCCGGCGACACCATCGTCGAGCCGACCTCGGGCAACACCGGAATCGGCCTCGCGCTGGTCGCTGCGGTCAAGGGCTATCATCTGATACTCACGATGCCCGACACGATGAGCGAAGAACGCCGCTCACTGCTGGTTGCATATGGCGCGAAGCTGGTGCTCACGCCCGACACGCGCGGGATGCATGGCGCGATTGCGAAGGCCGAGGAACTGGTGCGCGATAACCCGAGCTACTACATGCCGCAGCAGTTCAGCAATGCGGCCAATCCCGAGATGCACTACAAGACCACCGGGCCGGAGCTGGTCGAGCAACTCCCGCAAATCGACGCGTTCATCTCCGGCGTCGGCACCGGCGGCACTATCACCGGAGCGGGCCGCTACCTGCGCGAGCATCTCAAAAACAAGCTGCTCATCGTCGCGGTCGAACCAAAAAACTCGCCGGTGCTGTCAGGCGGTGAGGCGGGCTTCCACAAGATCCAGGGAATCGGGGCGGGCTTCGTGCCCAAGAACCTCGACACTCACGTCTATGACGAAGTGATCGCGGTGAGCGACGAAGATGCGACGCAGTACTCGCGCCGGCTCGCGCGCGAAGAGGGAATCCTGGTCGGAATCTCATCGGGCGCGAACTGCTGTGCCGCGTTGGAAGTCGCAAAACGCCTCGGCCCCGGCAAGATCGTGGTGGTCGTCTTCTGCGACACCGGCGAACGCTATCTTACCACCGACCTCTTCCAGGCCGAGGGAATCTGAGCGGCCGAGAGAATCGAGAGAGTCTCTGCAAGAGAATCCGCGAGAGTATGCGATAGAGATGGGCGCAGCAGCGGGCAAGGCAAAATCTGGATTCGCCGAGGTTAATGGCGCGGGTCTGTACTACGAGACGGCCGGCGCGGGATTTTCGGTCGTCCTGATTCACGCGGGAGTTGCCGACCGCCGGATGTGGGACGCGGAGTTCCTGGCGCTTGCGCGCAATTATCGCGTGGTCCGCTACGACGCGCGCTCGTTCGGCAAGTCCCCATTAGTGTCCGGTGCGTATTCGAATCGCGACGACCTTTACGGTCTGTTGAAATTCCTGGGAATCGGGAAGGCATGCCTGGTCGGCTGTTCGATGGGCGGCCTGACCGCAACCGATTTCGCGCTCGAGCATCCGGAGCAAACTGCCGGACTGGTGCTGGTCGCCGCTGGAGTCGGCGGCTACAACGATTGGTCGGAAGCCAGCGGGCGAATGGAGATGGAGATTTTCACCGCGGTCAGGGACGGCGAGCTGAAGCGGGCGATCGAGCTCCAGGCCAAGCTATGGATCGACGGCCCCGCGCGCGGTCTCGAGCGAATCGATCCGGTGTTCCGCGACCGCGCGCGGAAACTGCTCGAGGACAATTTCAGCCGCGAGCTGTTCGCCGCCCAATTGGAAGAACGT
>DATDGX010000112.1:0-6866 GCA_036521875.1 Binataceae bacterium (SeqCode) | reverse complement strand
TCCGAGTCTGCCTCTGGCGGCGCAGCCGAGCAACCGCAAGGTGCCAGCACCTTGACCCGGGTGCGCTGGTTCGGGGGCTCTCTGACCGGGACTAGCTCAGTAGCATGCCGCCTTTGATTTCGCCGGCGGCGTCGAGCTCGGCGGGCGCGACTCTCTTGGGATTGGGATCGAAGCGCGCGCGCTTCACGACCAAGGTCGCTCCCTGGAGCGCGACTCGCATCGCCTCGGCGTCGATCGACTCGATGGTACCGGCGGGAGCGTGGGCGGGCGCAGGGTCGAAGGCAGCATCGTAGAGCCTCAGCACGCGCTCGCCGAGATTGGCGTGCGCGCCGGGCTGCGGATCGCATCCGCGAACGAGGTTATAGACCTCGCGCGCCGGCTTCGCGAAATCGACCTTCGCATGCTCGTTGCGGCAGGGCGGCTCGTAAGTCGCGAGGCTCTCGTCCTGCGGAAGAGCGGGCGCGCGGCCCGCGCGAATCAGATCGAGCGCCTCGATCATCGTGGTGATACCGAGCGGAAAGAGCGAGTTGAAGTAGAGCGAGCCGGTGGTGTCGGACTCGGCGATCGGCACGCGCTTCTGGATCAGCAGAGGGCCGGTGTCGATTCCCTTGTCGGGCCAGAACCAGGTGACGCCGGTCTCGGCATCGCCCTGGATTATCGCCCAGTTGATCGCGCTGACGCCGCGATGGCGTGGCAGCAGCGACGGATGGAAGCAGATCGACTTGAAGCGCGGCTGATAGAGGATTCGCTCGGGCACGATCAGCGTCACGAACGCGAGAATCGCGAGGTCGGCGTCGAGGGTTTTGAACTGCTCGTAGGCGGCGTCGCTCTTGAATGATTTGGGCTGGCTGAGCGGCAGGCCCCTCGCGAGCGCTTTGGCCTTGAGCGGATCGGGGCGGCCTGACGGCGGATCGGGCGGCGCGAATACGTGGACGATTTCGTCGCCGTGCTTGACCAGCTCGTCGAGCGCCTTCTCCGCGAATGCGGCCTGTCCTATCAACGCGATACGCAATTTGGGATTCCTCCGCGCCAATCGCGACGCTACCAAATTCGCCTCGTGGGTCGAAACCGCGGGCGTCGCGGGGGCTGATGGCGGGCGAGGGTGGATGAGAAATAGATGAGAACGATTATCATCCTCAATTGCACCATACCGAGTTTGTCAACCTGGTCGCCCTCGAAGATCGCAAAAAATGCCGGCCCCGGATCATGGTCGCGTGATTGACACGTCGCGGCGGCGCCCGCTTTAGTGGCTCGCAATGAAGAATCGACGGACCGCGATGCTACCGCTCATCGCCGCGACCCTAATGGCGGTGGCGCTGCCGCTGCGCGCCGAGGAGCGGCGCGGCAACGCGCGCGTCGTGGTGCTGATGGTGTGGGACGGGCTGCGGCCCGACTTCGTCACCCAGCGCGACACGCCGAATCTGTTCGCGATGGCGCGCGACGGCGTCCGCTTCGATCGCCATCATTCCATCTACCCGACGCTGACGATGGTGAATGCGGCGGCGCTCGCGACCGGCGGGCCGCCCGCGCTGAACGGAATTTACGGCGACGCGATGGACTTCGCGCCGGAACTGGCGGGCCGAGGCGCCCCGGCGCCCGGCGACGCGAATCTCAAAGCCGCCATCGCCGGGCCGGTGGACATCGAGGACTCCGAGCTGCTCGCCGCGTTGAATGGCGCCGGCGCATTTGCGGGACGCTTCCTCGGACTCGACACGGTAGGGCAGGAGGTCGAGCGCGATGGTGGCTATCTTGCCGTGATCGGAAAGCGCGGGCCGACGTTGCTCTTTGATGATCGCGTTGCCGCGATCACCGACGGCCACGATTCGCTGCTGCAACCGCACAAGAATTATCTGTTCGTCGCCGACGATATGGCGGAGCCGCCGTCGGAAGGCGCGCAACTACTCGCCGCGCTGCCCGCGAGGAACGCGACCGGCGTTTCCGATCGCGAACGCGACGCATATTTCGCGCGGCTGGTGGCCGAGAAGGCGCTGCCCGCGGCCAAGCTTGCGGCCGACGCGGGTCATCCGGCGCTGGTCGTGTTCTGGCAGCATAATCCCGACATCACGCAGCATCGTGCCGGACTCGGCACGCTGCCCGCGATCGAAGCGCTCGGCGAATGCGATACGCATCTGGGCACCATTCGGGCAGCGCTCAATGGACTCGGCGTCGCAAATCGCAGCGACCTGATAGTCGTCTCGGATCACGGCTTCGCGACGATTCAGATCTCGATCGCGCTCGACGCGCAGTTGGTGGCGGCCGGGCTCAAGAAGTCGCGCGAGAGCTCCGACGTGGTGGTCGCGGCCAACGGCGGGAGCGATCTCATCTATCTGTCGCGCACCGATTTTCCAACCGTCGAGGCGCGTCACGACATCCTGCAGAAGATCGTGAACTTCGCAGAGGCGCAGGAATGGTGCGGGCCGATTTTTTCGCGCGAGGCCGCGCTTCCCGACGCCCGCGGCCGCGCGCAGAAGCCGTATCTCGGATGGATCGACGGAACCTTTGCGCAGTCCGCGGTCGGACTGTTCAATACGGCGCGCTCGCCGGATCTCGTGCTTTCGTTCCGCGAGATGCCCGACCTCGACAACAAGGCGTTCACTGGTCCGCTGAAACCGGCCTTCGTGATCGGCTCGGGCGGGCAGCGCTCGGTGCCGAACAAGTCGCAGGAGCTGGTGCGTCCGGTGAAGGGGACGGTCTATGCCGACGCGGGCGACAGATTCACCGCCGGGATGGGGATGCATGGGGCGGCGGGCACGCGCGAGATTCACAATTTCTGCGCCGCGGCGGGCCCCGACTTCCGCCGCGCATTTGTCGATCGCAATCCGACTTCGAACAGCGACGTCGCCCCCACCATCACGCAGGTGCTCGGGCTGCTGCCGAATGTGGGACCCAACGGCGTTTACCCGAGTGGCCGTGCGATGACCGAGGCTCTTTCCGGCGGAAAGCAATTCGTCGGCGCGGCGCACGCGTTCACGATGAAGTCGGAGCTGATGCTGCAAGGCGTCGAGGTGATCGGGACGCTCCGTGCGACCAGGCTCGGCGATCGCGTCTACCTCGATGACGCGGCGCTCGATCGGAAACCACTGGGCAACTCGCCGTAGCGCGGGGATTCACGCGGCGTCCAGCGCGGTGATCGAGCGGCCGCGCGTCTCGGGCAGTGTCCAAATCATCGCGGCGCCGACTGCCGAGAACAGCGCTCCGAGCGAGAGCGTCGCGCCGAAGCCGAGCCGGATGCTGAGCGCCGTGATCAGCAGCGGGGTGAAGAACTGAAATCCGCGCGTCACGTTGAGAAGCATTCCGAGCGCCGTGTTGCGCACCCTCGTCGGCAGCAATTCCGAAATCATCGGCGCGATTCCCGACCACAGTCCGGTGCCGAATCCCGCCGCCGCCATCGCGGCTACTGTCAGACCGGGAATGGTTGCGGCCCAATGCCAGAGAATCGTCGGTGGCAACAGCCCGAGCGCCATCAGCGAGCCGAACGCGCAGAAAACCGGGCGGCGTCCGAAGCGATCCGCCAGCGCGCCGAAGCTCGCGTAGCCGGCGACGCCGCCGATTTGCATCCTGATCATCAACTGACTCGCCGCCGCGGAGCTTAGCCCGCGCTTGAGTTGCAGGTATCCCGGCATCCAGGTGTAGGTGAACCAGTACGCCTCCGAGTTGACCAAAATGACGACGAACAGCAGCGCCATGATGTGCCGGTAAGGTAGCAGCGCGCCCAGATCGACGGCTTTGCTCCGCGCGCCGCTTTCGGTGCGCCGCCACACGTCGCTTTCCGGCAGCCATCGCATTACTGCGATGGCGACGAACAGCGCCGGGACCGCCGAGACCGCGAACGTCGCGCGCCATCCGATCTGCGGCGCTAGATACCCGCCCGCTAAAGCGGCCAGCAGGCCGCCGAGCGGCGCGCCGGTCTGCACATAGCCTGCGTAGCGCGCACGCTGGCCGGCCGGGATGCTTTCCGCGATAAGACTCTGCCCGGGCGCCCATCCTCCTCCCATCCCGAGTCCGGTTAGCGATCGGAACAGCACCAGACGCACCAGCGACGTGCTGGTCGCGGAGAGCAGCGTGCCGAGGCCGTAGACTGCGACCGACAGCACGATGATGGGACGTCTGCCGAAGCGGTCGCCGAGGTAACCGAAGGTCACGCCGCCGATCGCCGTCATCAGCAGCGACATTCCGAGTGCGAGCGAGGCGTCGGCCTGCGTCAAATGCAGATCGCGCGCGATCGGCACCAGCAGAAACGAATACAGCAGCAGGTCGTAGAAATCGAAAATCCACGCCGCAAAGCAGAGCGCGACGATCTTCAGATGCGCCGCTCCAAAAGGCCGCTCGTTGAGCAGCGGCACCGATGCGCGCGGTTCGGGTTGCGTCGTGGTCGTCAACTTTTTGTCTATTGTTCGTCCTAGCGGCGGGCCGTGATGGCGGGCCGCCACGCGGGTCCCAGCGGCTCGCGGGCGACTGGCCCGAACCAAGCGGGTATGGTTGGCTAACGTTGCAAGTAGCGGCTGTCAAGGGCGGGAACTCGCGCCGGCGCCGCAGGTTTTGAAAAGCACATCGCGGAGGCCGAACGGTGAGAAGACTTTTTCGATATTTGATACGCACGGTGGTCTTTCTGCTGATCCTGTTTCTGATTATCGTCATATCGGACTATTTGTCGCATCGCGTGCAAAGCGACTCGGTGCTGGTAGTCACGATCGACGGGCCGGTGGTTGATCGCGGCGGCACCGGATTGCTCGGGCTTTTGAATACCCAGCAGACCGGACTCAACTTCATCCGCAACGCGATCGATCGCGGCGCGAAGGACCCGCGAATCACGGGGCTTGCGCTCAAGGTGATCGATCCTGACATGGAGCTGGCGCAGGCGCAGGAAATCGCGGAGCTGGTGCGATCGTTCGCGGCCACCGGCAAATGGACCGCGGCCTACCTGGAGACCGCGGGCGACGACGAGAGCGGTAATCTGCCCTTCATCGTCGCGGCCTCGGCTGGCGACGTTTCGATGATGCCGCAGGGCTCGTTCAACATGGTCGGCGTGCGGGTGCGCGAGTTTTTCGCGCGCGGCACGCTCGACTGGCTCGGCATCACGCCCAACTTCGCGGCGGCCGGCCAGTACAAGAGCGCGTTCAACATCTTCACCGACAAGGACTTCACGCCCGCGCAGCGCCAGGATGACGATGCGTTGGTCGGCTCGATGTTCGATCAAATCGTCAATGGCGTCGCGCGCGAGCGCAATCTGAAACCTGACGCGGTCCGCGCGCTGATTGACCAGGCGCCGCTCACCGCAGAGATGGGACTCAAGTCGAAGCTGGTCGACCGTCTCGAATACGAGGACCAGTTCAACGATCGCGTCGAGAACCACGGCGGAAGCAAACATCCGGTCCAGGATTACACCAGCTACGCGCGCCAGAGCCTGTTCGGCGGGATGGCGGGTCACGATCACGTAGCGGTGGTCTATGGCGTCGGCGGCATCCAGCGCGGCGCGGGCGGCTTCGATCCGCTGGTCGCGCCCACCGCTACCGGCATGACCTCGGACGCGATGGTCGACGCGTTCAAGAGCGCGCGCGAGGACGATGCGGTGCGCGCGGTAGTGTTCAGGATCGATTCTCCCGGCGGCAGCGTGCTGGCCTCCGAACTGATTCGCCGCGCGGTCGAGCTGTGCGCGAAGAAGAAACCGCTCGTCATCAGCATGGGTGGTTACGCGGCGTCGGGCGGCTACTGGGTCGCGACACCCGCCGACCGCATAATTGCGGAACCGGGCACTATTACTGGCTCGATCGGCGTGCTGGGCGGCAAGTTCAACCTCACGCCCGCGATGCAGAAGATCTATCTCAATAGCGGCGCCGTCTCACGCGGTGCGAACGTCGAGATGTTCGACACCTTCAGCGACTTCACGCCGCAGCAATTGAAAATCTTCCAGGACCAGGAGCTCGGCAAAACCTACGATTACTTTCTGAAACTGGTCTCCGACGCGCGTCATCTGCCGGTCGACCAGGTCAATCAGATCGCGCAGGGACGGGTGTGGACCGGTGAGCAGGCGCTTAAAGTAAAGCTGGTCGACGAGTTGGGCGGCTTCGACCAGGCGCTCGCCGAGGCGAAAAAGCTCGCCAAGCTCCCGTCCGATGAGGAGGTCCAAATCGTCGAGCTGCCGGAGCAGCCCGGGCTCCTGCGCTCTCTGGCGAGCGGAAAAATGGACGGTGTGGCAAAGATCGACGCGCCGATGGCGCGGATGTTCGCGCCGGTGATGCACATACTGCAGCGCGCGCTTCACACTCACGGCTCGTTCATCGAGGCGTTCTGTCCGGTGGTCCCGGTGCTGTGATCGTCGCAACCGCGTGCGCGGTGTTGCGGCGGCGCGCCTTGGCGGTGGTAGATTCGGATCATCTTAGTCGAGTGAAAGGCAAGTAATTTAAATGGATGCGCGGCTGGAAGAATTACTGAACGTCCTGGGCGAGGCCGAACGCGCGGGCGGCCGCGTGCTGCACGAGCTGACCGGCGATGCGAAATCGCTCGAGCTCAGGGAGCTGCTCAAAAAGGTCGGTCACGACGAGGGCTACTACGCCGGCGAATTGTCGGCTCACGTGCGCCGCCTCGGCGGAACTCCGTCGACCAAGACCGGCGACTTCGTCGAGAAGGTTCGCGCGGTCTCCGATTTTCGCGGCAAGCTCGAGCTTCTGAACCGCGGCCAGCGATGGGTGATACGCAAAATCGACGAGGGCCTGCCGGCGATCGAGGATCCGCCGTTGCACGCGTTCCTGGTGGTGATGGCGAAAGGCCATCACGTGAATATCGGCGCGCTCGAGGATGCGCTCAAGGAAGGCCTCGCCTGATTCGATCGCGAATCGGCGCGGAGACGACCTCGCCATGTGGCATAC
>DATDGX010000111.1:0-57552 GCA_036521875.1 Binataceae bacterium (SeqCode) | reverse complement strand
AGCAGGTAGGTGAACGACGAGATCGGGTAAACGTCCGGGCCGGGCGCGTCGGTTATCGAGACGCGGAAGTCCGCCGGCATGTTGTTCGACGCGGCGGCAGCGGCCGCCGTCACGCTTTGCAGGTTGGCATCGACCCAATTTCCGTCGTGATTCTGCAGCTCCGCGTATGGAATGTTGTTGGACAGCGCGTAGATCAACTCGATGTAACCGATTCCGCCCGGCGTCTGCTGCACCAGCGCGGTCACGCCTTCGTTACCTTTGCCGCCAAGCCCGGTCGGCCACTTGACCGAAGTGGATTTGCCGACGTCCTTGGCCCATTCGGGGCTGACCTTGGAAAGGTAGTCGGTGAAGATATAGGAGGTACCGCTGCCGTCCGATCGATGGCACACGGCGATGTCATTCTCCGGAAGATTGACGCCGGGATTCAGCTTTGCGATCGCCGGGTCGTTCCACTTGGTCACCTTGCCCATGAAAATGTCCGCGACCAGCGGACCGGTGAGCCGCAGTTTTTTGGTGACGCCAGGAACGTTGTAGGCCACCACATCCGCGCCCAGGACCGAAGGAAAGTGGAATACCTGTCCTCCTGTCTGTTTGATCTGCTCATCGGTCATCGGAGCGTCGCTGGCGCCGAAGTCGACGGTTTTGTTGGTGTACATCCGGATTCCGCCGCCGGATCCGATCGATTGATAGTTGAAGTGGATGCCGGGATTGTCCTTCGCGTACTGGTCGAACCATTTCGAGTAGATCGGATATGGAAACGTCGCTCCCGCGCCGTTGATGAGCAGGGCGCCAAAACCGGACCGATAGGTTGCCAGGATCGAAGCAATCGAAATTACCGCGACAGTAACCAGAAGTAGTGCTCTCTTCGCCATCAGTTTCCCTCCTCGGGTCAGGCCCCGGCCCACCGCATCGGGATCGCGGCACGGAGAAGCTATGGCGCGAACGTTACGGGTGAATTAACGCGCAATTGCGGCACCTTGAAATGAGGCCGCAGATTCATGCTCTACTGTGTATATGTGACGTTGGCGTGCGCGCGGTTGCTTTTTTCTCCACTGCTCGACGACAATTGCGGCGTTGAATTGTTCGGCTGATTGAATTGAATCGTTCGCCATCGGGATATCCGCGGCGCCGCGATCAAAAGACCAGCGCTCAACACTGGACGACTCAAGATGCCTACAGCACTCGAGGGAACCAGAGTCGTTGAATTCGGCGCGAACCTGGGCGCCGCATATGCCGCGATGCTCCTGGTCGAGCACGGCGCTCGCGCGATCCGCGTCGAGCCGCCGGACGGAACTCGCGAGCGCGGCACTCCGCACTATCACGTGCTCAACCGCTCCAAGCGCCGGCTCACGCTCGAGGTCGGAACGCACGCGGCCAGGCCGCAGGTCGATGCGATGTTGCGATGGGCCGACGTCGTAATCACCGGCTTCACGCCCGCGCGCCTGGTGGCGCTCGGCCTCGATTACGACTCGATCGCGCGAGTTAATCCGCGCGCCCTCGCACTCAACATCCCGCCGATGGGTAGCCGGGGTCCCGACGCGGAGTTCGACGCCAACGACGATCTGGTCGCCGCGCGCAGCGGCATCACCGGCGATCAGTGGGCGCGCAGCGGCAACCCGGTTGCGCTGGTGTTTCCCGCGGCGAGCTATTCAGCAGGCGTGATGGGTGCGACTGCCGCGGCTGCGGCGCTGTATGCGCGCGCCGGCCGCGACCGTGGCCAGCAGCTCGAAGTGTCGCTCCTCGCCGCGGCGTTCTCGCTCCAGACCGGCGCGATAATCCGCCACGAGAAAGCGCGCGGGCTTCATCATGGCGCACAGGATCCTCTCGGCCCAATTCCCTGCTACCGCCTGTTCGAGGCGAGCGACGGCCGCTACCTGTTCGTCGCCTGCGGCAATGTGACCTTCTGGGGAAAATTCGTGATCGCGATCGAGCATCCCGAGCTGGTCGCCGACCCGCGCTTCGAAAACGCACCGTGGGGAGTCCCCGATGAACATCGGCAAGCGCTAAAAGACCTCCTCGCAGCGATCATCCGGAACCGCCCGCGTGACGGGTGGCTCAAAATTCTGCGCGAGCACGACGTCCCCTGCGCGCCGGTGATGACCCGTCACGAGTTCATCGAGCATCCGCAGACTCGCGCGCTCGCGATGCGCCGCGAGATCGCCGACCCGGTGCTCGGCGCGACGGTGCAGCTCGGCGTCTCGATCGGACTCAATGACACGCCGGGTGAAATCGCCGGCCCCGCGCCAGCCTCGGATGATCCCGCGACAATTCGCGCATGGCTCGCCGAGCCAGCCGCCGCTCCCGAGCAAACCAAATCCGATCGCGCTGCGGCGGCATCCGCTACCGGCAAGAGTCCCGGTCCCCTTGATGGCGTGCTGGTGCTCGACTTCGCAAGCTACATCGCGGGCTCGTACGGCCCGATGATCCTCGCACAGCTCGGCGCCGAGGTGATCAAAATCGAAAGCCTGGAGGGCGACTCGTTCCGCCATTTCGGCTTCGGCTTTCTCGGCTGGAACCAGGGCAAGCGCGGACTCTCGCTCAATCTCGCGACGCCTGAGGGCCGCGAGATCATTCACCGGCTCGCCGAGCGCGCCGATGTCGTGGTCGAGAACCTGCGGCCCGGCCGGATGCGCCGCTTTGGCTTCGACTACGACACCCTCGCCGCGCGCAATCCGCGCATCATCTATATGTCGGTCAACGGATTCGGAAATCACGGGCCGGAGCACGATCAGCCCGGCTTCGATCCTTTGCTGCAGGCGCGCTCCGGCGTGATGGCGGCGCAGGGCGGCCCGCATGGGCATCCGGTGTATCTGACCTGCGCCATCTGCGACTACGGCGCCGCAATGCTCTCCGCGCTGGGATGCGTGCTGGCGCTGCGCGCGCGGCAGGTGACCGGCCGCGGCCAATTCTGCGAGACTTCGCTGCTGCAGGCCGCGATGGCGTTTCAGGCGGGCGAGTTCATCTTCTACGACGGCCGCCCCGACATGGAGAACGGCCACCCCGAGTATCGCGGGCGCTCCGCATTGTCGCGCGCGTATCAATGCCGCGGCGGCGACTGGCTATTCATCTCGATCGGAGCGGCCGGCGAGTGGCAGGCGCTGCGCTCCGCATTAAAGATGTCGTCGATGAAGGCAATGGATTGGAAAGTTGCGTCGCGCGAGTCTAACGACGGCAAGCTCGCGGCCGCGCTCGCCGAGGAGTTTGCCAGACTCGATCGCGCCGCGGCGCTCGTCGCGCTGAAAGAAGCCGGCGCACCGGCAACGCAGGTACAGGTTTTCCAGAACCTGTTCGACGATCCACAGGTGATCGCCAGCGATCTGATCGCAGAGCTGCCGCATTCGCAGTGGGGACAAGTGCGGCAGACCGGGATGCTCACGAAGTTCTCGGCGACGCCGGGACGAATCGAGCGCGCCGCTCCGCTGCTCGGCGAGCATACCGACGAAATCCTGCGCGACCATCTCGGCTTCAACGCCGACCGGATCGCCTCGCTCCGCAGCGCCGGCATCGTCAAGTAACCTCAATTCTTAGTACGTTCGACGCGGATCGAAGCTGTGGAGCGCACAGTTGGGCCATGCCAGACGGCCTCAATATTGTTTCCGTCCGGATCAAGGAGAACACGCACGCCACAATCTGCTACCAGCGAGGCTCGCCGATTTCTGCGGAGCAGCGTCAACTACGGGCGAAAGTTCGCCGCGCTAACGCACGCGCGGCGGCATGCGCTAGCATGCGCGCGGAAGGACGCCGCCCGTGCCGGAACTCGCCATCTCGATCGCGACTTACTCGGGAATTCCGATGCCAGCCTTCACTCAGCTCGCGCGTAAGGCCGAGGACGCGGGCTTCTCCGGCGTGTTCGTCACCGAGGCCAACAACGACGTGATGCTGTGCTGCTACGCCGCCGCCGTGGCGACCAGTCGCATCCGGGTTGGGAGCTGGATCGCCAACATCTATTTCCGCGAGCCTCATCTCGCCGCCGCCGCCGCGCAGATGATCCAGGAGGCGTCCGGCGGCCGTTTCATTCTCGGACTCGGCGTGAGCCATCGGCCCGCGCTCTCCTCGCTCGGGATCGAGATGGGCAACGCGCGCGAGCGCCTGCGCCGATACACCGAAACGATCCGCAACGGCCTTAGCGGCAAGCCGGTATCGGCGCTGGGGATGCGCATCCGGGTCGCGTCGCATCCGGTCCCGATTTATTTCGGCGCGCTAGTCAAGGAGACTGCGAAGCTCGGCGGCGAAATCGCCGACGGGCTGATGCTCTATCTCGCCGCGCCCGCGCGGATGCGCGAGGAGATCGAGCTTGCGCGCGGCGAGGCGCGGCGATGCGGCCGCGATCCGGATGACCTGCGCATCACGATGGGGCTGCCGCTGTATCTCGACGATGATCGATCGCGCGCGCTCGAGGCGGCGCGGCGCGGCCTGTTCTTCTTCGCAGGCTTGCCGTTCTACAACCGGATTCTCGCGCGCGGCGGTTTCGCCGCCGAGGCCAAGGCAATCGCCGACGCCCTTGCGCGCCGCGACTTCGCCGCGGCGGCGGCTGCCATGTCCGATCGGCTGATAGACTCGATTGCGATGGTCGGGCCGGCCGCGCGATGTCTCGAGCGCCTCGCTGAGTATCGCGACGCCGGAGCGGAATTGCCGATTATCGTTCCCAATCCGGTCGACAGCGACTATGCTGCGGCGGTGCGCATCGCGATGAACACGTTTGCCCGCGCAATCTAGCGCGCTACTGGCTGGCGAGAGGAGATCCACGATGCCGCAGATCACGGCCGAGACCGTCAAGCAGGTGCTCAGAGATTTATATGGCTACGACATCTCCGACGACGACGCGCGCAGAATTGCCGCGGGTGGGGGCGCGTTGGTGACCAGCTCGGAGCATCTGAAGTCGCTCGGACTCGCCGGTATCGAGCCGCCATTCGGGTACCCGGTGTTGTCGGCCGAAGCGAGGCGCCTGAACGCGATCAAGAAGTAGCGCCTGAACGATCAAGAGGAATCCGATGACGACGCCGCACGATGAGCTTTTGTCTTTTGATGTCGCGACGCTGGCGGACAAATTTCGCGCGCGCGAAATCTCGCCGGTGGAAGTGACCGAGGCCTACCTGGCGCGAATCGAGCAGGTCGAGGGCAAGCTCCACTCCTACATCACCGTCACCGACAAGGTGGCGCGGAAGGCGGCAAAGAAAGCGGAGGCCGAAATAACAGCGGGCAAATGGCGCGGTCCTTTTCACGGCGTGCCCATCGGCCTCAAGGACCTGCTCTATACCAAGGGCATCCGCACCACCGGCGGCTCGAAAATTCTGGCCGATTTTAAACCCGACTACGACGCCACGGTGTGGGCGCGGCTGGCGCGCGCCGGTGCGGTTCTGCTCGGCAAGCTCAACCTTCACGAATTCGCCTACGGCATCAGCTCGTCGAATCCGCACTGGGGAATCGCGCGCAATCCGTACGCGCTGGACCGGATTCCCGGCGGTTCGAGCGGTGGCTCGGCGGCTGCGATCGTCGCGTGCAGCGCCGCGGCTACGATCGGAACCGACACCGGCGGCTCGATCCGGATTCCCGCCGCGCTCTGCGGATGCGTCGGGCTCAAACCGACCTGGAGCCGGGTCAGCCGCTACGGCGTGCTCCCGCTCGCATACACGCTCGATCATGTCGGACCGATAACGCGCACCGTCCGCGACGCCGCGCTGATGCTGGGCGTGATCGCGGGCCACGATCGCAACGACTCGACTTCCAGCCGCGAGCGCGTCCGCGATTACACCAAGGCGCTCGACACCGGCGTCAGCGGAATTCGAATCGGCGTCATCCGCGAGCTCAACGACGGGCTCTCCGATGACGTCGCGAAGAGCTTCCATGCGGCGATCGATCAGTTCCGTTCGTTAGGCGCGGTGGTCGACGAGGCAACTATCCCGTCGCTTCCGCTGGCTGGCGTAATCACCGGGATTATCGTCTCGGGAGAGGCGCTCGAGATCCACGAGGACTGGATACGCACGCGCCGCCAGGACTACGGCGAAGACGTCCGCCGCCTTCTCGAGAACGGCATGATGACCACCGCGACCGCTTACATCCGGGCGCAGCGCGCGCGGGCGCGGGTTCTCGCGGAGGCGAGCGCGGCGCTCGCCAGCCGCGACGTGCTGATCGCGCCGGGCAGTGCTATCGGCGCGCCGAAAATCGGCGAGGGCGGCCTGCTCGGGCAACCCGAGGATCGCGTCGACGTGGGCAACGCGATCCTGCGGTTCACGTCTCCGTTCGACGTGACGGGACAGCCCGCTCTCGCAATCCCGACCGGGCTTTCGTCGGAGGGACTGCCGCTGTCGATGCAGGTAATTGGCCGGCCGTTCGGCGAGGAGCAGGTGATTCAAGTCGCGGCTGCATACGAGCGCGCGCGCGGTGCGATGCCGCGTCCGACCGCGATCTGATCGCGGCGTTCTGACGCAGACGTTGCGGCGAATTCAATCGTTTCGGCATCGAGCGTTCCGGCTCAGATGATCTGCAGATAGTCGGGCGTCGGCAATTGCGGGAACGGCGCGGTAGGCATCGCCTGATACCAGTACGCGACCGACGCGATATCGTCCTGCAAGGGAAGAAACCGGGCGCCCTTGCGCGGGTCGCCGCGCCATCCGAGCGCCTGGATCGTGACCCGCAAATCGCGCGCGAAGCGGATCGGGTCGGATATGTGCCATCGATACATCCCGAACCGCGTCTGCGAGTCGTAGAGCCCGTCGGGCCGAATCACCTGCGCGAGGCCCGCGTATGGCGTCGTGAATTCGCGGTAGCCGCCCTGCTCGCGTCCGAGGTCGAAGTCGTAGGAGCCGCAGAAATAGTCCTCGGTGCCGGTGCCGCAGATGGTCGGAAACTCGCCGTCGCCATCGAGGAAAAATTTGATCTCGCCCTCGCCCCACCATCCGGTGTTGTTCACCCCCCACGCCATGTAGGTGCCGACGTACTGACCGTGGCCGCGCACGCCGTCGAGAATCGTGTAGACCTCTTTATATGGCAGCGGATTGATGCGCCGGAATTGCGCGTGGAAGTAGGCGGCGTCCTCGGGAACTTCGGTGAGCGCGTAATTGATCTGATAGAAGAGAATCATCTCGGTCTCGCCGGTGTTGGTCAGCGTGATGCGGCAGCGCTTGCGAAACGGCATCTCCCAATAGCAGTTGAGGCCGCTCCGCGGGTTGACGCAGACCGCGAGCGAAGAGACCTGCCCGTAGTGGCCCCATCCGCACGCGAAGAAGTCGCCGATCGGACATTCGACCGATGGCGTCGGCGCATCGTCCCAGTAGAAGCGCAGGATCGATGCGCGCCATGGCGGCGTCGGCGTCATCCAGATTTGCTGGATCGCGCCGGAGCCCGCGATGTCGGCGAGCACGCGCACCTCTCCCGCCGCGATCCGGATGTACGGCGCGACCTTCCACCCACGGCCGAGATCGCGCGCCGGGCTGGTGGCCGCATCGGGCATCGCCATCGCGCCCTTGCCCTTTTCGCCGGTAGGATTCTCCGGACAGATCGAACGGGTCTCCGCATTCGAGAGCAAAGAGAGATTGCCGAGATTCATTCCGAGGCCATTAAACGACGGTGCCATCGATTTCCGCCCTCCGGGGCGGCGCAATTGTAGCAGGATGCCGTGCGCGGGCTAGAAGTCGACCTCGACGGTGATGAAATCGTGGTCGGACGCGCGCAGGGAAAAGAACGATGGCTGCGCCGCCACCACCGCGGCCGAGCCGGCGACCGGACGCAGATCGCGGAGCGCAATCCAGTCGAGCTTGGGACGCATCCAGGGCGGAATGATCCGGCTGAAGGTAAACGTTGGGCGGCCGATTGCGTTGGCGCCGCGAATCTCGAGACCGCGCTCGCGAATGCGATCGAACAACGGCTCGTAGGACTCCGGGTAACGGAAGCGCCTCGAGCTGACCAGCATCCGGGCGACCATCGAGAGAATTCCGCGCGCGGTCAAGAGCTCGGTGGTCGTGGTGTTGAGGTCGCCGCCCAGGATCGCGCGGCCAGTCGCGGGGAAGCGCGCCAGGAAGGTCGTCATCTGACGCTCGCGAATCGACGGCGTGCAGCGGCTGTCGAGGTGGGCGACGCCGACGTGCACGCGCTCGCCGCCAAGCCTGGTCGATGCGACGAATCCAGTCGACGTGCCGATTTTGCGGATCTTCGAGGATCGCAGAAACCGCCACTTGATCCTTTTCCGACTGGGTGTCGGAATCGCGACCAACTCTTCGATCGGCTCGGCGCTGAGCAGCGCGTTTCCCATGTATGCGAAAATTTTTCCGCCCTCGCGTTGCAGCGCGAACTCGGGCAGGTAGGCGACGCTCATGCCGAGCCGCGCAGCGAGCTCCGCCGCGAACTCGCGCCCCGACGCGTCGAACATCAGGCGGTTCGCTTCGGAGAGCAGGATGAGACTCGCGCCGGCGAGCGGCGGCTGGCTGAGGCATCGCGCGATCGCGTCGAGCCGCGAGCCGCCGCGAGCATTGAGCGCGACAATCTTGAACGGAGCGCGAAAATTTCGACTGGGACGATTTTCGACGATGGGCGACCAGGTTGACAACGACGCATCCGACGCTTCCGCGCCGACGCTAATTGGAGCTGGCTGACTCGCCATAGCTAATCGAACCGTGCTCAAGCTCAGCCCGCGAGCTCTGCTTCGAGGTCCTTGAATGCTGTCATTGAGACGGTACAGGTGTGATTGCGGCACACGTAGCCGGTGAGGCGCCCCTCGATCTGTTTCTTATCGCGCACCTGCTCGGGAACGAACCCGGGCGCGGCAGCGTCCGGGTCTGCGGCGAACAGCGCCAGGTTCGGCACATACAACAGCGCGAGGCGCTCGGACCATTCGCGAAACTCATTCGACTTCCGATCGCCGATCAGGACCACTTCGGTTGGTCCATTCTGATACAGGTCGACCGCCTCGAGCATGTGCGAAAATCCGAACGGCTGCTTCTCGATAAATTCGCGGAACAACCTGAGCGTCCGCTCCCCCTCGATACGATACCGCTCCTCGCCGGTGTACGCGTGGAGGCGGAGCAACGCCATCACCGCCGAGCTGTTGCCCGACGGCGTCGATCCGTCGAACGCCGCCTTGCTGCGCGCGATGAGCGTCTCGTGATCGTCGGAGGTGAAGTAGAACCCGCCGTTCTCGCGATCGAGGAAGCGTTCGAGCACCACGTCCATCAGCGTCCGCGCGTCGGCCAGATGGCGCGGGTCGAGCGAGGCCTGGTAAGTGTCGAGCATCGCATTGGCGAGGAGCGCATAGTCCTCGAGGTATGCATTGAAACGCGCGCCGCCGTCCTTGAACGATCGCTTGAGCGCGCGCCCGTCCCACATCTTGCTCATCACGAAGCCGAGCGCCCGCGTCGCCGCGGCCAGATAGCGCGGCTCATGCAGGGCGCGCGCCCCTTCGGCGAACGCGGCAATCATCATGCCGTTCCACGCCGCCAGGATTTTGTCGTCGCGCGCCGGTTTGACCCGTTGCTCGCGCACGGCGAACATTTTCTCGCGAATGATTTTCAGCGCGTCGGCGATCTGCTCTTCGGACTTCTTGAATAGCCGCGCCGCGTCGGCCGGCTCGATAGTCCGATGCGGAATATTCCGGTCTTCGAAATTTCCCTCTGCGCTGATATCGAAGTAGCGCTCCGCGATTTCGCTGAGCTCCGGACCGACCACCTGTTCGACCTCCGCGGGCGTCCACAGAAAGAACTTGCCTTCCTCGCCCTCGCTGTCGGCGTCCTGGGTCGAGTAGAAGCCGCCTTCGGGACTGGTCATCTCGCGCAGCACGTAGTCCAGGATGTCATGCGCGACGTTCAGAAACTCCGGCTCGTTGAGCGCGCGGCCCGCATCGAGGTAAAGCCGCGCGAGCTGCGCGTTGTCATAGAGCATCTTCTCGAAATGGGGCACCAGCCATCGCTCGTCGACGCTGTAGCGATGGAACCCGCCGCCGATTTGGTCGTAGATACCGCCGCGCGCCATCTTCTTGAGCGTGTGCCGCACCATCTCGGCCATGCTCTCGTCGCCTTCGGAATGAAACACGCGGAGGAAAAGCGAAAAAACAAAAGTGTTGGGAAATTTCGGCGCCTGCCCGATGCCGCCGTTGATACTGTCGTAATGCTCCGCGAGCGCGCGCGCCGCCACCGCGGGCAGACCAGGCTGAAGGTCGCCGGCGCCGGGCGCGTAAGACCCGAGCGCGCTCAGCGCCTTGGTCAGATGCTCGACGTTGTTCAGCACTTCCTTGGCGCCGCTCCGATATGCGTTCGCGGCGCCGAGCAGCACACGCGGAAACCCAGGCATCCCCTGGCGATCCTCGGGCGGGTAGTAAGTCCCTCCGAAAAACGGCTTGCCCTCCGGCGTCAGGAACATCGTGAGCGGCCATCCACCGCGCCCGGTGATCATCTGCACGGCATCCATATAGATCTGGTCGAGGTCGGGCCGTTCCTCGCGATCGACTTTGATCGCGACGAAATTCTCGTTCATCAGCCGCGCGATGTCCTCGTTCTCGAACGACTCGCGCTCCATCACGTGGCACCAATGGCACGCCGAGTAACCGATCGAGAGCAGGATGGGTTTGTTCTCCGCCTTCGCGCGCGCGAGCGCCTCCTCGGCCCACGGATACCAGTCGACCGGGTTATGTGCGTGCTGGCGGAGGTACGGGCTTTGCTCATTAGCGAGCCGGTTGGTTTTGCGCGCGGGAGTATCGGCCTTATCGGGATGCTTGTCTGAATCCTGGCTCATCGGAACTCGACTTTGGGGAAATTGAAGTTGGGGCAGAGCAACTTGGCAGCGATATCATCGACGGTAGCATGCGCATACTCGCATGCCTACGCGGCGGCCGAAACCACATCCCGCCAGCGGAAGGAGCGAACTTGCGAAACCCCTCACGGGTCTTTTCGTTCGCTTCCTGCCAGGTGCAGCACCTGGACCTGGAGGAGGAGCCGGCTCCGCTGTCGCCGGCAGGGAGCCTTTTTCTATTCCTTCGGAGTGGCCGCGCGCTCTTGTAAGTCCCCAAGCACTTCTTCGATCTCTTCGAGTGCGGCGCGGAGGTCTTCGGCGATTTCGGCGGCCAGGATGTGCGGATCGGGAAGGCTGGCGGAATCCTCCAGGCTCTCGTCCCGGAGCCAGAAGATATCGAGGCTGGCCTTGTCGCCCGCGATGATCTCGTCGTAGCTGAACGGCCGCCAGCGCCCCTCGGGATTGGTCTCCGACCAGGTAGGTTTGCGGTCGTGGCGATTCGCCGGATTAAAGCAGGTGACGAATTCGTCCAGGTCAGCGCGAGTCAGCCGATTCTCCTTCAGCGTGAAGTGCTTGTTAGTGCGGAAATCGTAGAACCAAACCGTCTTGGTCCATGGCGTCTCGCTGGCCGGTCGCCGGTCGAAGAACAGCACGTTTGCCTTGACGCCCTGGGCGTAGAAGATTCCAGTCGGCAGGCGCAGCACAGTGTGCAGCTCGCACTCGTTCATCAGCTTGCGGCGGACGGTCTCGCCCGCGCCGCCCTCGAATAGCACGTTGTCCGGCACGACGATCGCGGCGCGGCCGTTGATCTTGAGCAGACTCTTCACGTGCTGGAGGAAGTTGAGCTGTTTGTTGCTGGTCGTGGTCCAGAAGTCCGGACGGCTGTATGAGACCGATTGCTTGTCTGTCTCGCCCTCCTCGTTGACGACCGTGATGCTGGATTTCTTGCCGAACGGCGGATTCGTGGTCACGACCTCGAAATGGTCGCTCGGCTCGTTGCGCAGAGCATCGTCGGTTCTGATCGGCGGCTCATGCTCGTCGTCCTCTGGTCCTATGCCGTGAAGCAGCATGTTCATCGCACACAGCCGCGTGACGCCGTCGACCAGTTCCACCCCGCGCAATGCGTCGTAACGGAGATGGCGCTTCTGATCGAGGTCGAGATCGTAATGGGTCGCGAGGTAGTGATAGGCCGAGAGCAGGAAGCCTCCAGTGCCGCACGCCGGATCGCAAATCACCTCGTCCGGCTTCGGCGCGATGCAATCCACCAGCGCGTCGATCAGCACGCGCGGCGTGAAATACTGTCCCGCGCCGCTTTTGGTGTCTTCCGCGTTCTTTTCGAGCAGGCCCTCGTAAGCGTCGCCCTTCACGTCGGACGACATCGAGGTCCAGATTTCTTTGCCGATTAGTTCGACTACTAACTGCCGCAGCTTGGCCGGGTCCTGAATCTTGTTCTGGGCTTTCCGGAAGATGATGCCGAGCATTCCGCCGCTCTTGCCGAGTTCGATGAGGGTCTTGCGGTAATGCTCTTCGAGCAACGCGCCTTCCATCGCGGGCGCGGCAAGGTCGGACCATCGGTAGCCGGCGGGAATCGGATTTTCGGCCCCGGTCAGCTCGGCGCGCTCGTCGGCCATCTTGAGGAACAGAAGAGTCACGAGCTGTTCGAGATAGTCCTGGTATGAGAGGCCGTCATCGCGCAGAACGTTGCAGAAGTTCCAGAGTTTCTGGACGACCTGGCCGCTGCCGTTTCCGTTGCTCATTTTGCGGCCTCGGCCTCGCGAGTATTGGACTTCCGGAATTTCCGCGATGGCGCCGCAGCGACGCGTTCGGCGCGGATTCTTTCGACGAGCACGGATGCGGGCTCGTCGTTCGGATTCTGATCGACGAGCTTCCCCTCAAACGCCCACTTCAGAATCGACTGGCGGAGCCGGTCACATCTCTGAGCAGCGTTCTTTACAGACAGATCGGTCTCGTCAGTAACCGAGAGTAATCGCTCGATCTCCGACACAATTCGACATTGCTCAGGCAGCGGTGGAAGCGGAAACACCAGAGTCCGAATTTTTCCTTGAAAGATGTTAGCCTGTGCGGTCTGTGTCTTCTTCCGATCGATCTGACGTTGGAGAAAAAGTGACCGTAACACGAATGACAAATAGGTGCCGATTGGGACGACCGGTTTCAAGACGGCGACACTTCGAACGAGCGCGAAACGAATGCCCTCCGGTACAACGCATGAGCGCCCAACGGAACCCGAGCAAGACAATAAGACGTCGCCGGGTTTCATACTCAAGCGCGTCGAAAGCTGCTCGAAGACGCTTTCAGAGATGTAATCGACAATGTCTAGCGCCAACCGGCCGTCTTGCACGTTACGAGCCGATAGCAAGAACACGCCATTGTCCGTTCGCGGAGGTGTAATGTGCTCCCCGTCTGTAATCTGATCCGTGCACTGATCTGCCGTCATCCAACTCCACCCATTGGGGAGTTGCGGAAGCGCGCTCGTGTCGGGAGCAATGGGTTCTCTGTATTTCGATTTCCAGCGGTCGTCTTTCGGTGGCTTGCGAGAGGCGTTCATCCGGGCAAGCTCGGTTTCCTCCCATCGGCGGCGCCGTTCGGCGAGAATGCGATCGAGCAGCGCCGATGCGGGCTCGAAATCGCGTCCCTCCTTACGCGCGAGTTCGGCTTCGGTCGGAACCAAACGTCCCTCGACGGCTGCCTTCAGCACCGATGCGCGATACCGTTTGAGATTCGCCCGCACCCGCTCCAGTGCGGCGACCGCCGCATCGAGCTTCGGCAACAGCGACTCAATTGCATCAACAATCCGTCGTTGTTCATCGATTGGAGCGATTAGTAGCGGAATCTGCCGCGCGCGCTTCCCTGAAATTTCGAGAAACGTTGTTCCGCTGGCAAACTCCGACAGCAGATTTTTTGCTCGAATCAGCCAGTAGTAAGCGTAGTCGGGCAAAACTCCTTTCGACAGAACAAAGCTCTTGAAACCCTGATTCGTAGTAACCGGATTGGCCGCGATCGCTACATATCCTATGGGAGCGCGCGAGCTAAATAACACTGTGCCCGCGGGCATCAATCGTGTCGACGAGTCAGCGAGCCCCTTTTCGGAGATGTCCCTGCTTCCACGCGAAATCACTTTCGCCTTGTATCCAGAGAGATCGGCCGGCGTAATCCACGGTATTCCAGAGGACGCGAAATTTTCAGGTTCATCCGTGCTCGGAGTGCTTCCACCGACGATCTCAGCCACCTCACTCATGGTCGTCCAAACCCAAGATTCTGGGATCGACCAACGCGGTGCTTCGTTGGTCATGCGGCGAGGGCCTCGTTAAGTTCGTCGAGTAGCGGTCGCAAATCCTTGCCAAACAGTTGCGCAGCCTTGCCGAGGCCGCCCGCCTGCGCGAATGGGTTTAGGTCGAAAGCCTCGGGCGTGATTTCGACGCTAGTGGCGACGTGGTCGCGGATCATCTCCAGCCAGCGCATCTGTTCCGCGGTGAACTTCCGCCCCTTGTTCTCCTGCTGCGCAAGCCAGTTGGCAAATCGCGCCTTCACCTTGTCGGGAAATGGCACCAACTCGTCTTCCTGATGCAGCGCAAAGCGAACCAGCGACACGATATCGGTCAACTGGCGTGCCGCCGAAGCGCCGCGCACCTTGTCCTTTTGCAGTGCCGCGTAAGCGTTCCATAGCCTTTCCGGGGTCCACGAGCGCGGAGGGGATTCGATCGTATCGGCGAGTTTGCGGATGTCGGCGTACCGGAGTCGCTCCCGGTATGGCCGCGAGTAGAAAAAATGGAGTGCCTCGATCTCATCCTTGTTGTCGGCGATGAACTTCTCGAATGATTGCACGAGGGCGCGCGCCTTTTCCTTCGCATCGGCGGAATGGCCGGCCTCCAGTAATACATCCTTGCTGATTTCGTCGATCACCTGCTCGACCAGCTGCTTCACGTCCTGAAGGACCTGCCGGAGCGCGGGCCTGGCCGCGAGCAGCTCGGCCGCGCGGGTGAGCATCGCGGGCGTCACTGCGTCAAGTTGCTCGTCAGTCGGTTCGGCATCGGCAGGCAGATCAAACTTTTTGCGCGCCTCTAACGTCTGTTCGTCAGGATCGAGCGCCGTCAGTATCGTCTTTGTGATCTCGCTCAGGGACACGCCGCCCGAGGCTTCCTCGATGCGCTTGTTCTCTTTTGGGCCGCATTCGAGGTTGAGCCGCGCAAGCCGGCCGGCGAGGGACGAATAGTAATCGGGATCGGTTCCGCCGAGCGCGACGTGTTCGAGCAGCGCCTTGAACGGGATGGTCTTCTTGCGCTCCATCGGCTGCGTGTCGGACAGCGCGGCTTCCGTAGCGCCAACGCAATCGACGATGACGAAATGCGTCTTCGCGATCGCGTCGGGCGTGACCGCCTGCAGCTCGGTCGCGTCTATCACGCGGACGCCGCGTCCCTTCATCTGCTCGAACAGCAGCCGACTTCGGACCGTCCGCATGAACATCACGATTTCGACCGGCTTGATATCGGTGCCGGTCGCGATCATGTCCACGGTAACGGCGATGCGCGGGTTGTAACTATTGCGAAAGTCCTGGATCAGGTCGTGCGGGTCGCGGCCGGTGCTGAGATAAGTAATCTTCTGGCAGAAGTCGTCGCCCTTGCCGAACTCCTGACGGAAGATGCCGACGATATCCTCGGCGTGGCTGTCGTCCTTGGCGAAAATCAGCGTCTTGGGAACTTCTTTGCGTCCGGGAAAGATTTCAGTGAAGAGCCGCTCCCTGAATGTTCTGGCGATAAGGCGAATCTGATCCGATGCCACCACGGCGCGGTCGAGATCCTTGGCGGAGTATTCGATATCGGCGTCGGGCCGCTCCCATCGCATCGCGCGAGTGCGCCGCTCGCGTTTTCCGACGACTACTTCGGGGCCAGCCTCGATCTTTGAGCCCTTCCCGGTAATCTCGGTGCGGATTCGATACACGTCGAACGGAACGTTCACCCGGTCGGCGACCGCCTGCTCGTGCCCGTACTCCATCACGAGATTCTGTTCGAAGAAGCCGAGCGTCTGTTTCGAGGGCGTGGCAGTGAGGCCGATCAGATACGCGTCGAAGTATTCGAGGACCTGCCGCCAGAGGGTGTAGATGCTGCGATGGCATTCATCGACGAAAATGATGTCGAAGAATTCGGGCGGGAGCGCTCTGTCGTAGGCAACGGAAACCGGCTCGGATAACGCCGGGCCGCCGGTGGTGAACTGGGAGCCTTCCTCCACGGCAGGATCAAGCTCGGGCTCTCCCCTGAGCATCGAGTAGAGGCGCTGAATGGTGGTGATTACGACCTTGGTCGAAGAGCCGACCGTGTTCCCCTTGAGATGCTGTGCCTTGTAGAGCTCGGTGAACTTTCGGTGGTCGTCGGGGGTGCGGTAGCCCTCGAATTCCTTCTCCGCCTGGTTACCGAGATTCGTGCGGTCGACGAGGAAGAGTACGCGGCGTGCGCCGCCAAATTTGATCAGCCGATAGATTGACGTGATGGCAAGCATCGTCTTGCCGCTGCCGGTCGCCATCTGGATGAGAGAGCGCGGGCGGTCCTCGCGAAAGGACTTCTCAAGATTTTCGAGCGCGCGCTGCTTGTTCGCCCACAGGTTCGCAATCGCAACCGGTGGCATCGCGCGAAGACGAGCGCGCAGCGTAGAGGGCAGCGCGGCTCGCGCGGGGTCGAGGGCAGGCGGCTCGCCGCCCCAAGCGCGAACCCAGTCCGGCAGGTTATGCGCCTGCATCCATTCGGCAATCGTTTCAGGCCGATGGAAGCTGAAGACGCGGCGGCTGCGAGGTTCCGGGTCGAGCAGGTTGGTGAAAGTCGTCTCGATGCCGGTGCTCACGTACAGAAACGGCAGCGGACGAATGGGCGCGGGCAGGTTAGCAGGCAAGCCCGTGGAATACTTATCGACTTGCGGCTTTACGCCGCTCAACGTGAAGCCTTCCGGCTTCGCTTCCACCGCACCGACTGCTTGTTTATCGAGGTAAAGCAGGTAGTCGGCGTAACCGTGACCCTCGGCCATCCGGAACTCGCGGATGGCAACGCCGCGCCCGGCGCTAAGGTTTACGTCCTCGCGGTTCTGCACGACCCAGCCCGCTTCACAGAGAAGGCGGTCGATCTGCTCGCGGGCTTCTTGTTCGGGGCTCAGAGTGTTCGGCTGCGTCATGGTGTCGGTTCGTGTGCGTCGATAGTGCCTTCTACGACATGAATCGACAAGACGCTCCAGAGCGCGTCAATGCGCAGATTGGCAGATAGCTCCTTGCCCCGGGTGCAGGAGCTGGCCCTGCGAACCGCGCGAGGCGCGCATCTTCTCTTGCGAGCGGGAAGCGGACGAAAAGACCTGTGAGAGGTTTCGCAAGTTCGGTGCGTATCTGGCGGAGGGGCGAGCGCGAATTGGGTAGCAGAGCGAACTTGCGAAACCCCTCACGGGTTTCGCGCTTCCTGCCAGGTGCAGCACCTGGACTTGGAGGAGGAGCCGGCTCCGCTGTCGCCGGCAGGGAGCTATGGATAGCTACAGGGTTGGGCGCCTCGTATCGTGCCGCTCGCCCTACTGAATCAGCAGCGTGACCAGTTGCGTGCCTAGGTCGTAACGGCCTCCAACGATCGAGAGCTGGCCGTTGCCGACCAGTTCCTTCAACTTCGGGTCCTTTCGCAGGGCTTTGGTTACCAGTATCACGTTCTGGTCAATAGCGACTGGAACAACCTGATTCGGATCCCTGGGGTTGCCGCCGTTTCGCGCTACGATTTTTCTGGCGCTCCTGACGGCTGGAGCGATCAATCTTACGAATTCCAGGTGTTCGTGCTTGCCGCCGACGGCTGCCTTTACTGCGCCGCAATCCGAGTGGCCGAGCACGAGCAGAATGATCGCGCCAAGGCTGTCGGTGCCGTACAACAGGCTTTCGACCAATTTGCCGGTTGCGGTGTTGCCGGCTACGCGCGCCACGAACAGATCGCCCAGGCCCTGGTCGAATACCAGTTCAGGCGGGACTCGTGAATCCGAACAGGAAATAAGCGCTGCGTACGGAGTCTGCGGATTGTTCAATCGCGCCACGCACTCGCGGCGGTCGGTGTCCTCGCCCGGATGTTCCTGGGTTTGCGTCGCCCATCGCTCGTTTCCCTCCACTAACGCAGCGAGCGCGCCGGCGGGCGTCGTGGGCCGCTCGTGATTGCAGATTTCAATTTGGGCGCGCGCCTCGTCCACGCGGATCGTAGGCAGCAACGCGGCCGCAAGCGCGGTGAGTGATCCCAGCCGCAACAAGCCTCTTCTGGTGATCAGGGAATCCGTCATCGCTTCCATGGGCCTCCTCTGTCTGAAGTGTCGCAATTGTCGACAACCTGTAGCGCTCAGAAAGCCGACCGTCAACACCTCGAACGGGAGGAGGAGCGGCTTATGGCCGACTATCGATGGCCGCGTCTAATACGACAAGCCACTGGGCTCGCAGTGGCTGGTGTTGGCGGCGGAGGTGACTGCCTGCACGACGCATGAAATTGAGGGTCTTGACCCCGTACTTAGGTACAGGGTGTAGGCTTGTTGGTGTGAAGGAGGCGGTCCCATGGCGCTGACTATCGGAAAGGTCGCCAAGGCGGCGAATGTTCATGTGGAGACGCTCCGCTATTACGAGCGGCGCGGCCTGGTCCCGAAACCGCCAAGGAGCCTCTCTCTGTATAGGAACTATCCGGAAAACACGGTGCGGCGGGTTCGGTTCGTGAGGCACGCGCAGGCGATCGGCTTCTCGCTGCGCGAGATCCGCGAGTTACTGTCGCTGCGCGCGGCGCCGAAGGCTCGATGCGCCGACGTGAAACGGCGGGCTGACAGCAAGCTCAGGGACATCGAGGAGAAGATCCGCGCGCTGCAGGCGATGCATCGAGCGTTAAGACGGTTAGTCTCGCAGTGCGACGGGACGCTGCCCGCTTCTCAGTGTCCGATCCTCGAATCGCTCGACGAGGAATCGCTCCACGACGGCAAGGAGACCATTAACTGAGCAGGCCAAGCCTGGACCTGTGGAGAGATGCGCTAGCCATGAAGGCCGAAATCGCCCTGGTTTATGATGCAGGCTGCCCGAACCTGCCAGCCGCGCGCGTCGCTCTGCGCGAGGCGCTCCAACGCGCGGGACTCGAACCGCGATGGGTGGAGTACGACCGCGCCGCGCCGGGCACGCCTGCGTCACTTCTCCGTTTCGGCTCGCCGACGATTCTTGTCGACGGCGCCGACGTAGCCGGCGAGGCGGGACGCGCCGCCGCGGCGTCCTGTCGGGTCTATCCGGGCGCGCGCGGACTGCGCGGCGTCCCGTCGGCGGAGACGATCGCCGGAGCTATAGCGCAGCGAGCAACGCTTGCGAACCCGCCGCAGATATCAAAGCCGGCCGCGTCCGGCGCGCTCGGGTTGGCATTCGCGGCCGCCCTCGGCTGGCTCTGCTGCCTGCCGATCGCCAGCGGCGCTTTAGGGATAGCATTGGCCGCGGTCGCGGCAACGGTCGGTCCATGGTGGCCGCTGCTTGCAACCGCGAGCCTGGTACTTCTCGTCATCACGGTCGTCCGCGCGATGCGCGGAACTGAGGGCTCCGCGGTAAATTCCTGCGAGTTGCCCAACCGGCGCCGGCGGCAATGGCTGTTTCTGAGCGCTATCGGTGCGCTGACGCTTCTTCTCCTGACGCTGCCGTGGTGGAGTGCCGAGCTTACCTATCGATTGATTCGTTGATTCAGAGGAATCCCGCTCGGGCAGGTGAGTAGATTTGCGAACACTGCATGAGAAGACCTTGATGTACGGCGCATCGGCTCTCCTGGCGGTGGCCATGCTGACACTTGCGGCGTGCAAGGCACCGTCGGCGCATCCGGTTCAGCTTCACGACTTGCACGATCTCGGCGACCTGAGGGCGGCGGTCAATCGTGATACGAGCACTCCGCGAATCGTATTGCTTCTCTCTCCTACCTACCCGTTTGTCATGCCGGCGCCCGGTGGGTGCGGTCTGAAATTCTGGAGAAGCATCCCGAAGCGAAGATTCAGGTCGAAGCGGTTTGGTTTCGTAATCTGTGGACGGATGCCCGCTTTCTATGGCCTTCGGGTGCACTTGATGATCCCCGGGTGGTGAACTTCTGGGACGCGGATCGAATCGCTGGAAAGTGGTACGCGGCTAATCTTACGCAGCGCCGGGATGGGGCGGAGTGGGACACCTGGATACTTTACGCACCGGGTCAGAGCTTCTCCGATCCTCCAGTGGCATGGGGGCACACTATCGTCGACTCACGCGAGCGCCTGCGGATCGCTCTCGAGAAACTACAAAAGGCACCGGCCGGTCCGCGCACGCGGTAGTCAGGGCACCAACCTCGCTTCTTTTGCCGGCACATCGGAACGGCGGTGGTTTCTCGCTGGTCGCAGAAGGGGCTCAGGGCCCAGAAAGTTCGAACCGCGCGAGGCGCGCATCTTTCTCTTCCGGGCGGGAAGCGGACGAAAAGAGACCTGTGCGAGGTTTCGCAAGTCGGTGCGTGTCTGGCGGAGGGGCGAGCGCGACGGTTACTATTTGTGGCGATGAGTTCCCCCATCTCGCCCGTTCTGCCAGCTCAATCGGTGCCGGAGCGCGAGCCGATTTCTGCCGCGGACCGGCCGGCGCGGGCCGCTCCTGTAACTGTGCATGACATCTATTATCGGATGAATAAGCACCTCCCTTTTACCGGTCCAAATAGTTTTCGACTGCGCTTTCCGGTTTGGCTGGTGATCGTGGCCACGCTAGGCGTGCTGCCAGCGTGGGGGGGGCATCCTCCAACTCGCCGTTCGCTCCGCAGGCGCTTCACCCCTCGAAAACGCCGCAGAATATTCTGTTCATCGTCATGGACGATGTGGGAATCGATCAGATGGCATCGTTCGGATGGGGCGGACCGGTCCCACCAAAGCTGCCAAACCTCGACGCGATAGCGAGCGCGAGTGTCAAATTTACCAACGTTTGGGCGATGCCCGAGTGCTCGCCGAGCCGGGCAGCGTTTTTCACGGGCCGCTATCCGTTTCGCACCGGCGTGACGAGCGCGATCATAGACAACATGCTGCCGGCCGCGCAGACCTCGCCCTACGAAACGACGCTGCCGCGAGTTCTTGCAACCGCCGGCTATAAGAGCGCGATGATCGGCAAGTTCCATCTAGGCGATCAGAATCCCGCGGGCGACTGCTCTCCAGCCACGCTGGGCTTCGATTTCTTTGACGGCAATCTGGGCGCCAGCCCGGGTCCAATCGACACCCAGGCGGGGAACTCGGATGCGGAGCCGGGGACCTACCCATGTGGGTTTGATCAGAGCGGCACCCCGGGCGCCTGTTACCAGTCGGACGGAACCTGCAGCGCGGCGGCGGACGGCAAGGCCTGCCTCGAGAGCGATGGGCTGTTTCTGTCCGGCGCAGGGTGTCAGGCGAGCACGCCGTCAATTCTCGACTTCTCGCGGACCAACTCCTACTACGTTTGGAATCGGAGCACCGTCGCCGGCCCGATCCCGCCTCCAACCGGACTCCATCAATGCGGTAATGAGCCAAATGTTTACCGTCAGTACATGACGGCAGCTCAGACCGGGAGCGGGATCGATTGGTGGAAAAGCCAGCGCGGGCCGCGGATGCTGAGCGTGACTTACAATGCGATCCACACTCCATATCAGCAGGCGCCTTCGACGCCGACGCTTAGCAGCCCGGCGTTCGTCTGCGTCGGCAATACCGCGTCCGATATTGCCTCCCAGCGGCTTATCGCCACTTCGGTTTTTGAGGCAATGGACAAGGACATCGGGGTCCTCCTGCAGGGGCTTGGGCTGGCGCGGCTGAACGCGAGCGGCACGATCATCACGGTCAACAAGCCCGACGGGCCGCACATCCCGGAGCTCGACCGCAGCAACACCCTGGTCGCCATCATCGGCGACAACGGCACCTACGGCGTGATCGTCAAGCCGCCGTTTGACCCGGTGAACTCAAAGGGCACGGTTTATCAAACCGGAGTTTCGGTGCCGGCGATAGTCGCCGGCACGCTGGTCAAAGGCTTGCACGGACGCAGTGTTGGCGCGCTGGTCAACGCGGTGGATTTCTTTCAACTCTTCAGCGAGGCAGCGGGGGTGAAAGAAAACGAGGTGGTTCCCCCGGCGCATATTCTCGATAGCCGGCCGATGCTGGGCTATCTCACGCATCCTTACACGACGCGGCGGCGCGACCTTAATTTTACCCAGCTTGGACCCGGTGTATTCCAGATTCCGACCAACACCGCAACGCGTAGCTGGCCGTGTGTGATCGGTGCCTCCGTACAGTCATCCGACGGTAGCAACACGATGACAGGGGGCACGTGCTCGGAAATCCTGTTCAACGAGCAGAGCTTGTGCGAGCAGGAGAACAACGGTATCTGGCTGGGTCCACACAACGACGGCCAGCCTCCGCTTCAATTTCCCAATCCAGACAGTGCTGACAGCGCATGGAACTCGTGCTGCGATGTGCAGAGCGGACTTGACCGAACACTGAAACTCTTGCCGATCAACCAGTGGGCTATCCGCGACACCAGGTTCAAGTTTCTCAAGCAACAATTCGCCGATTGCTCGAAACCTTTGTGCCCAGGACCTCAGTGTACGACTGTATTTCCTCCGTTTGCCACGAAAACCACGTATGAGTTCTACAATATCGGCCAAACTCGGACTAATCCTGCCGGTCTTGATTGCCCCTACGGCACCAGCGAGCCGGATAACCTCGGCTACTGCAAGCAGCCGAACGATCTCGCCTGTGCACCGGATTCAGGCATTGCGCCGGAAGCGTGCGTGCCAAACAAGCTCAAACCCCGGTATGAAAAACTGCAGAAGGATCTGAATAATCTGCTCGCTTCCGAGCCGGCCTGTCCGGGCGACGGCAACCTGGATAAATTCGTGAATCAGTTCGACGTGCAAGGCGTCAACGATTTCTTCGGCGATAATCCAAGCTTCTTTGACTTCAACGACGACGGCAAGACCAACAGCGCCGACCTCGCGGTCGTCGAGCAGAATCTAGGCGCTGATTGTTTGGATCTTTGCGTCAGAGCCGATCTCAACCGTGATGGAAAGGTAAACGGCCAAGACCTGAAGCTTGTGAAAAGGGCAGTGGGTACCACATGCACGCTATGCGGAGCTGATCTGAACGGTGACGGAGTGGTTAATCAAGCCGACGTCAGTATCGAGCGGCAAGCGATAGCGGCTTGCCATGGCAAGCGATAGGGGCTTGCCATCCAGGAGTTCCCATTGGCCGAGATCGCGCGCGAGACGCTTTAATCGTAACGATGGGGAATTCTCCCGGCGACGCCTGAAATTGCATTTGCATTGAGCCGGCGCGTTGGAATGAATTGGGGACAGAGCGAACTCGCGAGACCCCTTACGGGTTTTTCGTTCGAGCCGATGCACACGATTATCGGGAATTTCCGTTTTGCCCCTCCCAAAGCCGCGCTGGAGTCACTGGTTCGCTATTTCGCAGTGGCACTCGCAAAACGCGGCATTACGGTCAATGCGTTCTGACAGCGCGAAGCGCGGATCTTAGTCAACCGGGAAGCGCGAAACTTGTGAGAGGTTTCGCAAGTCTGTGCGCGTATATGGCGGAGATATGAGCGGGCCGGTTACAATTTGCGGCGATGAGTTCCTCGATCTCGTCTGACCCGCTGGTCTCGCCAATCCCGGGGTCCGAGCGGACCCCTGCCGCGGATGAGCCGGCGCGGCGAGCTGATCTTCGATGGGACTCGCGATGGCGCCTTTGGGCCGTTGCGGTGCTCGCGCTCACGGCGGCGCTGTTTTTCTCGCGGCTTGGGGCGCGCGCGTTGTGGTCGTCGGAGTTTCGATGGGCCGAGATCGCGCGCGAGATGCGCCTCAGCTCGAACTATTTCTGGCCGACGATCAATGGCCGCGTCTATTACGACAAGCCGCTCGGCTCGTACTGGCTGGTGCTGGCGGCCGCGGAAGTGACCGGCCGCGTCGACGAGACCGCGTCGCGCATCCCGTGCGCGATTGCCGGGCTGCTCGGCGTCGCGTTCCTGATGCTGTTGGCGCGGAGGCTTTATGACGAGCGAACCGCGGTGATCGCGGGCTTTATCCTGGCGACCAGTTTCAGCTTCGTGTTTTTTTCACGTCACGCATCAGCCGACGTCGAGACGGTGACCGGCGAGCTCGCGGCGCTGCTGCTGTTTGTCCGGTACCAGGAGAGCCGCAGCCGATGGTGGGTCATCGGCTTGTGGCTGATCATGGCGATCACCTCGCTGACCAAAGGTCTTCTCGGCTTCGCGCTCCCGCTTCTCGTTATCGGCGCCTACTCGTGCCTGTGTCTCGGATGGGTCGAGCTTGGAGCGAGGTTGCTCCGCGGGCCTCTCGGCCGGCGCGTCGGATGGTTAGTGGAGCGTAATCGATGGCTTTTCAACTGGCAGTCGCTGGTCGCAATTCCGATCGCATTCGCGGTCTACTACGTGCCGTTCTGGATGTCGCATCGCGCTACCGGCTCGGAGAAGGGGCTCGAGATGGTTTACCGCGAGAATGTGGTGCGGTTCTTCCATCCTTTCGACCATCGCGGGCCTATCTATTTATATGTGTACGTAATTTTCGCCCTGATGGCGCCCTGGTCCGCCCTCCTGCCCGCCGCTTTAATCGAGGCGCACCATCGGCGGAGCGCCGGTGACGCCCCCGCACGGAGCGATCGTTTCGCGCTGGTCTATTTCTGGGCGACCTTTATATTCTTCACCCTGTCCGGTTCGCGGCGGAGCTATTACATCCTGCCGATTCTTCCCGCCGGCGCGCTGCTGGTCGCGCGCATCCTGGCTACCGAGACGCGCTCAAGGCTCGCGCGCGGGCTGCTCGCGGCGGGCTACGCGCTGATCGCGATCGCAGCCGTGATGATCGCAATAGGTTTCCTTCCCCCGTCGTGGATTTTGCCGCGGCAGTACGCGGCCTTACCGCCCGCGCCGGACCGCCTCGTATTGGCGGTGATTTGGGTGGTGTCGGTCGCCGGGATTGCTTACGCGCTTCGAGGCAGGTCGCCGCTCGGCACCCTGCGCCCGACACGCATCGCGATTTCGGCCGGGATCATCGCCTACCTTTCGATGGCTTATGTCTTTATCTTCGCGATGCCGGCGGTGGAAGCGTATCGAGGTGAGAAGCCGTTCGGGCTGGCCGTCATGCAGCGGCTGGGGAATCGAACCGACCAGCTCGCGCTCTACAAAAATCTGGGACCGCTGTTTTATCTCGATCCGCCGACACCATTGCCTGAGTTTGAAAAAATAGACGACCTTAAGAAGGCAATTGCGGAGAAAAATATTCGCTGGGTGATCGCGCGCCATCGCGACGTGCCAAAGCTCGATGTTCCGATGGCGATCGTCGCGGCTGAGGCGTCGTTCCCGTGGGAGGGCCCGGAGTCGTACCGGAACAAGGTGGTGTTGATCAGGGTCGGGCCGGCGCCGGAGTGAATCGAAGAACAGACAAATATGCGAAACCCCTTACGGGTTTCGCCCTTCCTGCCAGGTGCAGCACCTGGGACCCGGAGGAGGAGCCGGCTCCGCTGTCGCCGGCGTGGCGGCGCTACAGGCGCATCGGCATTACTACGTAGGTGAATTCGCTGTCCGCGGGGGTCCGAATTACCCCGGGGCTGACGTCGTCGCTCAGGCCCAGGTCGACATCGCTGCCCGCCGGGATTACGCCCAGCGCCTGCTGCACGTAGCTGGCGTTGAAGCCGATCGAAAATTCTTCGCCCTTGAAATCAACGTCGATAGTCTCGCTGGCTTCGCCGGTTTCCGGGCTGGTGGAAGAAACCGTCAGGATCCCCGCCGACATTGCGAATTTGACCCCGTGATACCGCTCGCTGGAGAAAATCGCCGCGCGTTTGATCGCCGCGAACAGCAAGTCCCGGGCGACTGCCACCTTGTGCTTGGATTGCTTGGGAATCACGCCGCGATAGTCGGGAAATTCGCCCTCGATCAGGCGCATCGAGACTTCCGTGCTCCCGCGCTTCAAATACGCGAGTTGCCCGTCGAGGGTGAGGCTGACCTCCGTATCGCCGTCCACGTCGAGCAGCTTGCGCAACTCCTGGAGACCCTTGCGCGGAATTATCGCGCCACCTTCCATCCGGAAACCCGGCACTTCCCGCTCTATCATCGAGAGGCGATGTCCGTCAGTCGCGACCATCCGGGCTGCGCCGGGGCCCTGCGATTCGATGTACACGCCGCTTAAATTGTAACGCGCCTCATCGGGGCTGACCGCGAAGATGGTCTTGTCGATCATTCCGGCCAGCACCGCCGCCGAAATCGTAAGCTCGGCCTTGAGCGGTTTTCGCGCCGCCGCGGCGCCGTCCTTGGCGGTGCTCTGACTCGGCATCGCGGGGAAGCTGCGCGGATCGAGGCCCATCATCTTGAACTTCGCGCGGCCGCATTTGAGCTCGACCCAATCGTTGTCGAGCGTGGTGAGCGCGACGATTTCGCCCTCAGCCTCGCGCACGATTTCGAACAGCTTGCGGGCATTGAGGGTAATGTTCTTGTCCTTGCCCGAGCGGCACGATACCTGCGTCCTGATTCCGACTTCGAGATCGGTCGCGCTGAGCGCGAGCGAATTTCCGTTGGGCTCGATCAGGACGTGACCGAGGATAGGAACGGTGGTCCGCCGCTCGACGATGCCCTGGACCAGGCCGAGGCCGGCCAACAATGAAGCGCGTTCGATTTCAAGTCCCATGAAGCTCTTCTACTACTCTGGATCTTATTCTTCTAAAGAAAACACTAGTAGTAACAGTAGTGCATGTTGATTTGTGGACCAATCGTTTTGGGACTTGAAATCACAGATAAATTTCTGTGGGCAGAGCTCTGGAGCGATTGACCTCTGCGAGACCATCCGTGGCGCGATCCGTTCCAGCCTCTGGATAACCGCGAAGTCGTCCCCATGTTGCGCCACTGTTTCGGTCATCTTGCCCACAGTCAATCCACAGTGCCGTTCAGATGCCGATGCATCTCGCATGGTGCACATACAATTTGATCAAAGCCTAGCGAAACCCCAACGAGTTTTTCGTCGCTCCCGTTCGACAAGACAAGATGCGCGCTATGCGTTGTTAGGCAGCATTGGCCTGGATCGCCTTTAGCTCCCGCTCGATCTTTTCGATCGAAAGCCGGAACGCCGAATCGGCCGCTACGCGGCGCGAGATCAAGTTGTGGGCGTGGATTACGGTCGAATGATCGCGGCCAAAATGCTCGCCGATAGTCGGGAACGAGCTGGTGGTGAGCTTCCGGCACAGATACATCGCGACTTGGCGGCAAAAGGCGATATGCTGCGTGCGCTTTTTGGACTTCAGCTCGGTGAAGCGAATATGGAAAAAATCCGCGACCGCGCGCTGGATCGATTCCACGTCCGGCTTCGCATCGTGATTCCTAATCAGATCGTGCAGCGCCTGGCGCGCGAACTCGACGGTTATCGCCGACTTATTCAGCGAGGCGAGGGCGGCGAGGCGGGTCAGACAACCCTCGAGCTCGCGCACGTTGGAGTGCACGCTCTGCGCGATGTACAGCGCGACGTCGGCGGACAGCCGCATGTTCTCGAGCACCGCCTTCTTCTGGACGATCGCGACGCGGGTTTCCAGGTCGGGGGGCGCGATATCCGCGATCAGTCCCGATTCGAACCGGTTGCGCAGCCGCTCCTCGAGCCCGGGAATCTCGCGCGGCACTTTGTCCGAAGTCAGCACGATCTGATGGCGATCGCCGTGGAGCGAGTTGAAGGTATGGAAGAATTCTTCCTGAGTGCGCTCGCGGCCGGCGAGAAACTGGATGTCGTCGAGGATGAGAGTGTCGACGCGGCGGAACTTCTCGCGGAACTCGCCCATCCGATCGCGGCGGAGCGAGTTGATCAGCTCGTTCATGAAGACTTCGGCAGGCATGAACAGGACTTTTCGCGGCCGGTCGGCATTCGCATAGATGTGATGCCCCAGGCCGGTGACCAGATGAGTCTTGCCGAGGCCGACACCGCCGTAAATGAAAAGCGGGTTGTACTTCTCGCCGGGCTGGCTGGCGACCGCGAGCGCCGCGGCGTGCGCAAACTGATTTCCAGAGCCGACCACGAATTCGGCAAAGGTGTAGCGCGGATTCAGTTGCGGATGCCGGTCGCGGCGCGGAGAATCGGCGGGCTGCGGGGGCGGCGGCGCAGTTCTACCGCTGGGCGGCCGCGCCGCCGCGGGCGTGACGCCCTGCCCGTTGCCATTCTCGCCGAGCGTCAGTTTGACCTCGACCGCCTCGCCAAGCTCCGCCGCGAGCGATTGGCGGAGCATCGGCAAGTAGCGCTCGTTGACCCAATCGCGGAAAAATCGGTTAGGCGCTTCGATGGTCACGGTTTTGCCCTGAACACCGACGAAATTCAGAGGTCCGATCCAGGTTTCGTATCCGACTTGCCCTAGTTCCTCACGTAAACGGTCCGAGGCCCGTTGCCACGCGACATGCATAGATTGATTCCCCTTCCCCTGTCAGGCCGCCCACCACGGCTCAATGTTTTGACTCTGCCGCCGGTAGAATGGCGGACCAATTACGCACAAGCTTATCCACATCTGTGGATAAGTGACTTTTCCCTCGCTCGATCCGACAACTGTGGAAGCCGGAGCGAAGGATTATCAACTTGCTCCACCGAGCAGTGAAAACTTTTTGCAGATGGATTCGAAAATGAGAGACGGTGAATTCAGACGCCCCCGCCATACCCGACGCTCCGCTTAGGCCAACTCTGGCTGCCAGTGGTTGAAGTAGCTGTAGTGTGTTTGCGAAAGTTCTGCGGTCAAGGCAACGTGATAAGCTCTTTTCGAGAAAGTGACAAGCGCGGCCAAATTTTTTTTCGTACGTGCGCGATTTGAAAGGAAAAATCCGTGCGCGAGATCCTTGGATCAATCCGCGCGAAAAATTAGTCTGCATGTACGATCGCGTGCGTTGGCTTCAGGAGCCGACGAACGCGATCATAAATTTGCGCGATGCGCGCGCGAAGGCTCGCAGAGATAGCACAATGATGCTCTCGCGGGCGCTTTCGATTATCATCACACGCTGCGAGAACGCAAAATCATGACAAGCTCGTCAAAAAAATCTCGTGAACTTTTCAATCGCGCGCAGATTAAGATTCCTGGTGCGGTGAATTCTCCGGTGCGCGCGTGGAGCGCGGTCGGCGGCGCGCCGCTTTTCATCGCGCGCGGCGAAGGCGCGTTCATTTTTGATGCGGACGGAAACCGCTTGCTCGACTACGTCGGTTCCTACGGCCCCGCGGTCCTCGGCCACGCCAATCACGAGGTGGTCGCGGCGCTCGCGAAACAGGCACAATTCGGGCTCGGTTTCGGCGCGCCGACGGAACTCGAAGTGGAACTCGCCGAGACGCTCAGCTCGGCGATCAAATGCGCCGAAAAAGTGCGCCTGGTGAGCTCGGGAACCGAGGCCGGCATGACCGCGCTTCGAATCGCGCGCGCGGCAACGCGGCGGCGGCGAATAATCAAATTCGACGGATGCTACCACGGTCACAGCGACGCACTCCTGGTGCGCGCCGGGTCGGGCGGGATGACTCTCGGTGTTCCGGACAGCGCCGGCGTGCCGGCAGAACTCGCGGAGCTGACCCTCGTTGCTAGATATAACGACATTGGGACAGTCAAAGACATTGTAAAAAAATATCCCGGCGAAGTCGCCGCGATCATCGTCGAACCGATCGCAGCGAACATGGGCGTGGTCGCGCCAGCTCGCGGATTTCTCGCGGAGCTCGCCGGCCTTGCGCGTCGCGAGGGCGCGCTGCTGATTTGCGACGAAGTCATCACCGGATTTCGCATGCGGCTCGGCGCGGTCACCGAGGCGATGGGTATCGAGCCTGACCTGCTGATGCTCGGAAAAATAATCGGCGGCGGGATGCCGGTCGGCGCGGTGGCGGGGCCGGCAGTGTATATGGATATGCTCGCGCCGGTCGGGCCGGTCTATCAAGCCGGTACGCTCTCTGGAAATCCACTCGCGGTTCGCGCGGGACTCGAGACGCTCAAAATTCTAAAACGACCGGGAACCTATGAGCGGCTCGAAGCGGCGGGCGCGCGGCTGGAGTCCGGTCTTCGCGACGCGCTGCGATGGAGTGAAGAGCCCGGATGCGTGAATCGCGCCGGTTCCATCCTCACGATGTTCCTCGGACCGGAGCAGGTGCGCGACGCGGACGAGGCGCGGTGTTCGGACAAGGACAGATTCGCGCGCTTCTTTCATGCGATGATCGAGCACGGCGTGAATGTCCCGCCGTCTCAGTACGAGGCTATGTTTATCTCACTGGCGCACGGCGATGCGGAAATAGATCGCACGATCGAGACGGCTCGTGCCGCGCTCGCGAGCCTGCGCAACTAGCGAGGTGGTCCGTCATTGGCGTTGTTCTCCGGAAAATTCGCGAGGCAGATGGCGATGGCGCTGGAGATTCCGTTTTCGCCGCTGGTCGGCGGATGGTTCGGCTATTACGTCGACGACTATTTCAAAATGCATCTGGTGTTCACCGGACTGTTCGCATTCCTGGGCTTTTGCCATTCAATACTGGTGATCGTCAGAATCCGCCGTGAGATGCCGGAGTCGCAGGGCTGAGGCGGCCGCGCATCAAAATTGAGCTGACAGGCAGTGAAAGCGAATCGAATTCCAAGCATCGCGGCGATTCAGCGCACCAATATCGTCGTGGTCATGGTGACGGCGGCTGCGCTCGCGATTTTCGTTTCGCCCGGAATGGCGGCGGGCTGCGTGCTCGGCGGCGGCGTAGTGATCGCGAATCTCTACCTGTTGAGCATCATGGGCAGCGCGGTGCTCGCGGTGGCGGGCGGCGCGGCGACGCGGTCGCGGTTCGCGGTCATGGCGATTCCGCTCAAGATGCTGATCGTAGTCGGGCTCGTGTATCTGCTATTCCTTCGCGTTCACATCAACGGCGTGGGGTTCGCCTTCGGCGTCTTGACTCAAATGGCGGCAATCTTTATTGAAACCGGACGAGCTTCGATCCCTAGCTGAGAGCGAGCGCGCCGCGCGGAGATAATTTTCTTGCAGAAACCGATCAACTTTCTCGAGCTCATCGGGAGAGGGAAAGTTCCCGAGGTCCTGGTCGGCACCTGGATCGTGATGGGTCTGCTGCTGATTTTCGGTTTCCTTGCGCGCCGCTCGCTGGCCGCGGCCGAGGATCCGATCGTCCCCGACAGTGGCGTGAGCCTGCGGTCGATCTCCGAGACGCTGGTGTGGTGGCTGGACGATTTCGTGCATGAAGTCACCGAACTGCATCATTGGCGAATCACGGTGCCCTTCTTCGGATGCATCTTCATGTTCATCCTGAGCGCCAACTTTTTCGGGCTGATACCCGGGATGGAACCGCCGACTGGCGATACCGATCTGACTTTCGCGCTCGGAGTGATTTGCTTCGTGTACTATTTTTACTACGGCATCTCCGAGCAAGGTGCATTCAAGTACTTGCGTACCTTTCTGGGGCCGATGCTGGCGTTCGCGCCGCTGATGCTGGTGATCGAGATAGCAGACAACCTGGGTCGGCCGTTCTCGCTCGGCGTCCGTCTCTACGCCAACATGTTCGCGGACCACATGGTCCTGGGCATCTTCACGAATCTGACTTATCTGCTTATACCGCTGCTGTTTTATTCGCTCGGCGTGATCGTGTGCATAATTCAGGCCCTGGTCTTCACAATTCTGTCGATGGCGTATGTGCGCCTCGCATCCCACGAGCATTAGTCGGTGGCGACACTTTAAATAGAAAAGGCTTTTCCGCGGCCAGGGATCCCGCCCGGGACGGTGGTGGTAGAGGAGAGAGAGGCGGCCGATAGCGGCACCCAAGGCGCGCGAAAAATCAGGAGGTCGAAGAAATGATGCGACGGATTGGAACGATTACAACCATGGTCGGGCTCGCGATACTCGCGTCGCCGATGCTGGCGATGGCACAGGAGGCGGCTGGCGGGGGCGCCGGCGGCACGGCGCTCCGAGCGGGTCTGATCGCGCTAGCCGCGAATATCGGCGTCGGCATCGCGGCGTTCGGCAGCGGACTCGGGCAGGGCAGGATGGTCGCGGCGGCGATGGAGTCGATCGGACGCAACCCGAATAGCTCGGGGCAAATTTTCACTCCGATGCTGTTGGGTCTCGCCTTCATCGAGGCGTTGACTCTGTACGCGCTGGTGATCGCATTCCTGCTGCAAGCCAAAATTTGAAGCTGCAGCGTCGTTGAATGAATCAGAATGGGGCCCGGATTCGGGCCCCGTTTATTTTACGGCCTCGTCTCGCCCTCGCACGGCTTTGATACAGTAGCTCGGTCCGCAGTTGTCTTAAGCGGTTCAGGGTGCTTCGCGCCGAGCGCCGCTCAGTCCCGGCGCTTCGCGCCGAGCAGAACATCGAAGGGCGCGCGCCGGCGATTCCGGCGCAGCAGCACATACGTCGCGCCTGCTCCTCCGTCCGACGGCCGCGCACTGGTGAACGCGAGCACGTGACCGCCCGGCACTCCGTGCGAGAGCCATCCAGCCGCCGCGTGTTTCAGCACCGGCCGCCCGCCCGGCGATCCACGGCCGCGACCATGCACCACCAGCACCGCGCGATGTCCCTTGCGGACCGAGTCGACGATGAATTCGCTGAGCGCCTCCTTGGCATCGGTCTGGATCATCCCATGCAAGTCGAGATGCGATTGCACGGCGAACTCGCCGCGCCGCAGCCGGCTGATCAGCCGAGGGTCGAGGCCGACGCGTGCGCCCTCGACGTATTCCTCGGTCTCCGTGATATCGAACGGGCTCTGCCCCGACACCAGGTCGTAAAGTTGCGCGATAACTTCGGCGTCCTCGCTGACGATGGTATGGTTCACGGCAGGTTGACGAGGTTGACGCGCGCCGCGTCCCTCGACGGCGTGCAGCGGGCGCACGCCGGCGAACGCTTCACGAAACGCGTTCTCATCGTCATCACCAGGTGGCGGCAAATCGTCAACCGGTAACTGTGACGTTGGCGTCGTCGCGATCGATTTAACCTTTGCCTGACCTGTTTTGTCCGTCCTGCCCGCGGTGAGTTTGGCAACCTCCGGCGCGACGGCGGCGCTCGCGGCTCGCGCGGTCAGCATCTTCTTGAGATCCTTAAACGGTGATGCGAACACCGGCTTCGGCGCGGCCGGCGGTTTCACCACGGCCGGCACGTGCGGACGTTTTCGCTTCTTCGCCATCGCGGGGAGTCCAGCGAGCGGGTCAGGTCAAACCAGAACTATTGATGCTGCACGTCGAGCTTACGACGCGCGGCATCATAGCTCAATTCGAATCGCGACCTCGCGCGCCTCGGCGTGCGCTTGTATCCCGCTTCGACTAAAGTCGTAAATCGTGAGGGTCGGGTGAGGTTCTCATGCGCAGAGCACTAACGATTGTTGGAATCATCGTCGGCGGGTTGATCATTGCAGTCGTCGCGGTGCTCCTGGTCGCTGCGGCGAACCTCAACTCGATCATCGCGGAACGGCGCGGCTACCTGTTGCAGCGCGCCAGCAACGCGCTCGGCCGCGACGTCCAGGTGACCGACATCACGGCGACCCTCGGATGGGGCGTGATGGCCGACCTGCAAGGCGTCAAAATCGCCGACGACCCCGCGCTTTCGCAAAAGCCATTCGTCGAAGCGAGTGACCTCTACGCGACCGTCGATCTGGTGCCGCTGCTCTCGCGCCAACTCCACGTGACCGAGCTCACGCTCAAAAATCCGGAGATCCGAATCATCCGCGGCAAGGATGGCCGGCTCAACGTCGCGAGTATCGGCAAAAAGTCGAACAAAAATCCGTCCAACGCCGCCCCGGCGCCCGGACGCGAGAAATCTCCCAAGGGCCCTGTCGAGGGCGGTCCGATGGAGGAGAGTTCGCGGCAGCCGCCCGCGGCGCTCAGCGCGTTGTTCGTGAAGGATTTTTTGATTGAAGGCGGCAAGATCGTTTATACCGACCAGCAGGCGGGCGCCGCGCCGATCAAAATCAGCCATATCGATCTCAAGGTGGCCACGTTCAGCTTCGACCGGCCGTTCGACCTGACGCTCGACCTGGCGGCGCTCAGCGACCAGCAAAACCTCAACCTCACTGCGAAAGTCGGCCCGATCGTAAGCGGCGGCGCGATCGACCCGACCGCGCTGCCGTTCTCGGCCAAGGCCAGGCTCGGCCCGCTTACTCTCGCGCAAATCCGGACCTTCGCCAGCGCCGCGCAGGCGATACCCGAGAAACTCGCGATGCCCGAGCCGTTCAGTCTCGACGCCGATGCCAGCGGCACGCTCGACTCGACTACCTTCGACGCGTCGACGGATTTGAGCTCGAACAGCATCGCGTTCGGCGATTCCCTGAACAAGCCGGGCGGAGTGCCGCTCAAGTTGGCGGCCAATGGAACGCGAATCGGCTCGGCACTCGATTTGAAGTTCGCGGAGCTCAACCTGGGCGATCTCGATCTTAAGGCCAGCAATATCAAGACCGGCGGCGGCAAAACGGCGGCGCGGATCGATACCAACCGCTTCGACCTGGCCGCGCTCGGTAAAATCGTGCCGGCGCTGGCCAAGTTGAATGTCGGCGGCAAGGCCGAGATTCATTCTGGCGTCGAGTACGCGGGCAGCGTGCCGACCGCCAACGGCACCGTCGCGCTCGACCAGGTGACCGTCACGAGGCCGGGGCAGAGCACGCCACTGGTGAGCGCTCTCACCGGGGACGTCAAGCTTGCGGGCACCACGGCCGACGTCGGGCCTTTGAGCTTCAACTTCGGCTCGTCACACGCGAAGCTCACAGCGCGGGCGCAGTCGTTGCAGCCGCTGCGGGCGCAGTACAATTTCAGCGCCGACACTATCAAGCTCGCCGAATTCATACCCAGCCGGCCCGCTGACGAGCAATTGACGCAACTCACGACGACCGGCTCGGTGGCGATGATGCCGCAGGGTCCGAACGTCGATACCGTGGCGTTCTCCCCGGCCGGCAGCCTCGCCAACGTTACGTACCGCAACCTGAGCGCCGAGGCGTCGCTGCGCGGCCACCAGGCGACCATCAAGAAGCTCAAGGTGGGCGCGTTCGGCGGAACGATCCTGGCTACGGGAAACGCCGGACTCGACGCGGACGGCTTGTTCAATGCCGCGATAGACGCGGCCAATATCGACTTGCAGCAGGCGCTTGAGTCGCAGAAATCCAAAGCGGCTGGAATGATCCGCGGCTCGCTGAACGCGGTCGTCAACGTCGCGGGCAGCAACGCCGGCAGCTTCGATCAGATCAAGCCTACGCTCAAGGGTAACGGGCGCCTCGCCGTCGCCAACGGCAAGCTGGTCGGCGTCAACGTTGCGTCGGACGCGCTGAAGAAGGTGAACAATATCCCCGCAGTTGGCACCCTGGTGCCGGCGAGCGTGGTGCAGAATCATCCGGAGCTGTTCGGCAACCCGGACACTGACATCCAGGAGGCGAGCCTCACGTTCCAGCTCCAGGGCCCCCGTGTCACCACCCATGACCTGCTCGTGAAGACCGTCGACTACAGCTTGTTGGGCGACGGATGGTTCGACATGGACAAGAATGTCGACCTTGCCGCGCGCATCCTGCTCTCGAAACAGCTCAGCCAGGAAATTATCGCGCAAAATGACAAGGTCATGTTCGTGTCGAATCGCGACGGCCAAGTCGACATCCCGCTCCGAGTGCAGGGGGCGCTGCCGAAGCCAAAGGTGCTGCCGGACGTCGCGCAACTCGCACAGACGGCGGGTCAGCAGGCGGTTTCCAGCCAGGGACAGAAGTACATCAACAAGTATCTCGGCAAAAACAAGGGATTGGGGAAGGCGCTGGGCAAATTCCTCGGTGGCGGCGGAAGCGATGGTGGCGGAGCCGATGGCTCCGGCGGCGGCGCGCCAGCCGGTCAGGCGACTCCAGCGTCAAATCCGCTCGACAACCTGAAAAACTTTTTCAGGTAAAGCGGTCGCGCCTTCTTCCGAGCGTCCTGAGATAGGAGCACGGCAGAAACCCGCATCACAAATTGAGCTGGACGATGGTGGCGCCGGCGCCGCCGTGATGCGGTTCTGCCTGGCGAAACGACGCCGAATATTGCGACGTCGCCAGGTACTCGTGCACGGCTTTCTTCAGCGCGCCGGATCCGATGCCATGCACGATCCTCACTTCCGGGCGGTTGGTTAGAAACGCCTGATCGAGAAACTCCTCGAGTTTGCGCAGCGCATCGCCGGTGCGCATCCCGATCAGATTCAGTTCCTCGCGCGCTGCCGCCTCGGCGCTGAAGGTGACGATCGGGGTCCGCGGCGCCGCCACCCGCTCGCCACCCGCGAGCTTGGCCGCGCGCCGGATGCGCTCCGGCGCGACTTCGATGCGAAGGCCGCCACGTCCGACCACCGCGCGCCCCGGCTCCAGCACCAGCAGCTCTCCCCTGATGTCGCCCAACTCGACCTGGTCGCCGACCTTGAGCGGCTCTCCGCCCTCGGCCGCCGCCTCGGCCGCGGGTGCAAGCTCCTCGAGCTTGCTCGTCGTCTTGGCAATGAAGCCGCTCAGGTCCGCGCGCGACTTGGACCGGCTCTTGAGCTCTTCCATCAGCGCCGACCCTTCGCGCCGCACTTCCTCGATCAGCTCCGCGACTTCCGCGCGCGTCTTCCGCCGTTCTCCCTCGGCCCGCTCGCTCGCGCGCGCTGCCCTCGCGATGGCGTCGTGCTCGGCGCGGGCGAGGCTCGCCTCGCGTTCGATTAGCCTGCCCGCCTCGGCGTTGAGGTTGGCGCGCTCCGCCTCGAGCCTTTTCAGCGCCTGCGCGAGCTCGACGCTTCCCGATCCCATCGCCGCCTCGGCCGCGCGGATGATTTCCTCGGGCAATCCGAGCCGCCGCGCGACCGCGAGGCCGTAGCTCTGGCCGATGGTATGCGGTTTCAGCCGGTACAGCGGCGCCAGTTTTTCCGGATCGAAATCGACCGCCGCCGCTTCGAAGCCCGCGTTCGAGTAGGCGTGCAGCTTGACCGCGGTCGAGTGAGTCGCGATCGCGATCAGGCATCGCCGCGCGCCCAGATAGTTCATCAGCCCGATCGCGAGCGCGGCGCCCTCGGCCGGGTCGGTTCCCGCGCCCGGCTCGTCGAGGATGATCAGCGCCGGCTCGGCGAGCGAGCGGACTATCTCCGACAGGTTCGCGATATGGCCGGAGAAGCTCGACAAGTTCGCCTCGATCGATTGTTCGTCGCCGATATCGGCGAAGACGCTGTGAAAGACGACGGTCTTGCTGCCCGCCGCCGCCGGAATCATGATTCCCGCCTGCGCCATCAGCGCCAGCAGTCCGATGGTCTTGAGCGCGACGGTCTTGCCGCCGGTGTTGGGGCCGGAGATGACGATCCCGCGCTGACCCGGCGCGATTTGAACGTCGATAGGCACCACCTCGCGCCCGGTGCTCATCAGCAGCGGATGGCGGGCGGCCTTGAACTCGACGCCCCCCGCTACGACCCCCGGCTCGACGCATGCGAAGCGCTCGGCAAAAATCGCGCGCGCGTTGAGCGCGTCGAGCGCGACCATCGCGTTGAAGGTGAGCCTCAGCTCCTCGGCGTACCCACCCACCATCGCGGTGAGCTGCGCCAGGATTCTGAGCTCTTCGGCTTCGACCTCACGCTCCAGCAGCATCAGCCGGTTGTTCAGCTCGACCGCCCACATCGGCTCGACGAACAGAGTCTCGCCCGAGACCGAGCGATCTTGCACGATTCCTTCGAGGCGCTCCGAGTAGTTGAGCTTGAGCGGCAGAACGAAGCGGCGGTTGCGCACCGTGACCAGGTTGTCGACGACGAACGGCTCCATCCCGGAGCCGCTCAGCGAGCGCAGCAGCCGCGCCTCGAGATCGGCGCGCTCATCGCGCAGCCGGTTGCGCAGGCGCTTGAGCGCGGGGCTCGCGTCATCGAGCAGGGCACCGTCATCGGCGATGGCGCCGAGGAGAGCGTCGGCGAGTTCCTTGGGCGCAGCCAGGTCGTTAGTCAGCGCGCCGACATGCGGGAAGCGCTCGACTCGCGAGCGCAGGAAACCGGAGACATGGCGCGCCGCGACTACGAAGTCGCGCACCTTGACCAGCGCGGCGCTGTCGAGGACCGCGCCGGCGCGCGCGGCGATGAGCAGGTACGAGCGCTGGTCGGCGAAGTCCTGAATCGGCAGCGAACCCGAATGCGAGCGCAGCTCGACCATCTCCGCAGTGGCGCGCAGCATCGCGACAACCTCGGCCGGGTCAGTCGAGGGGCGCAGCTCGTCCAACGCCGCACGCCCCGGGTCGGAGGCGGCGAAGCCGACGACGAGGTGAATCACCTTGTCGAATTCGAGTGCCCTGAGATCGCGTTCGCGCATCGTGGTTCTCAAGCGCGGGCCGCTCGATTCGATCGGGACCGCCTTGTGAGTAATATCTAGCCCATCGCGCCCGCAGAGGCATCAACAATCAAAGGTGACGCCGATGGAACGAATCGAATCACGCATCAACCCGTCGTCCGACGAGTTTCGGCGCAATCGCGAAGTGACCGAAGCGGCGGTCACCAGGCTCCGCGCGGAAATTGAGCGCGTCCGTTTGGGCGGCCCCGAGCACGCGCGCAAGCGCCATCTCGAGCGCGGGAAACTGCTCGCGCGCGAGCGCGTGAAAAAGCTGCTCGACACGGGGAGCCCGTTCCTGGAGCTGTCTGCGCTCGCCGCGCACGGGATGTACGACGGCGAGGCGCCGGCGGCTTCGATCGTCACCGGCGTCGGGCGCATCCAGGGGCGCGAGGCGGTGGTGGTCGCGAATGACGCGACCGTGAAGGGCGGCACCTATTATCCGATGACGGTGAAGAAGCATCTGCGCGCGCAGGAAATCGCGATGGAGAATCGCCTGCCCTGCGTGTACCTGGTCGACTCGGGCGGCGCGTTCCTGCCGCTGCAAGCAGAGGTCTTTCCGGATCGCGACCATTTCGGGCGCATCTTCTATAACCAGGCGCGGATGTCCGCGATGGGCCTCGCGCAGGTCGCCGTGGTGATGGGTTCGTGCACGGCGGGGGGAGCGTACGTGCCCGCGATGTGCGACGAGAACATTATAGTGCGCGAGCAGGGGACGATCTTCCTGGCCGGGCCGCCGCTGGTGCGGGCCGCGACCGGCGAGGAGGTGAGCGCCGAGGAGCTGGGCGGCGGCGACGTGCATACGCGGCTCTCGGGGGTCAGCGACCACCTTGCCGACGACGATCAGCACGCGCTCCAGATCGCGCGCGCCATCTTCGAGAACCTGGGCCCGCGCACCGCGCCGGCAACCGAGCCCGGCGCGCCCGAGGATCCCTACTACGATCCGGCTGAGCTGTACGGGATCATTCCGTCCGACACGCGCAAACCATACGAGGTTCGCGAGCTTATCGCGCGGCTGGTCGACGGGAGCCGGATGCACGAGTTCAAGCCGCGCTACGCCACCACGCTGGTGACCGGGTTCGCGCGGATTTTTGGCTATACGGTCGGAATCATCGCAAACAACGGCGTGCTGTTCAGCGAATCCGCGCTCAAGGCGACGCATTTCATCGAGCTGTGCTGTGCGCGCCGCATTCCGCTGGTCTTTCTGCAGAACATCACCGGCTTCATCGTCGGCAAGCGCTACGAGCAGGGCGGGATCGCGAAGGACGGCGCAAAAATGGTGAATGCGGTCGCCAACGCGCAGGTGCCGAAATTCACCGTCATCATCGGCGCGTCCAACGGCGCGGGAAATTACGGGATGTGCGGGCGCGCGTTCGGACCGCGCCTGCTGTTCATGTGGCCGACCGCGCGAATTTCCGTGATGGGCGGCGAGCAGGCGGCGAATACGCTGCTGACGGTAAAGCTCGAGCAGCTCAAGCGCGATGGCGGCGCGATGTCCGATGCGGAGCAGCGCGAGTTCCTCCGCCCCACGCTCGACAAGTACGACGTCGAATCGAGCTGCTACTACTCGAGCGCGCGGCTGTGGGACGACGGCGTGATCGATCCGCTCGAAACGCGGAGCGCCCTGGCGCTGGGGATCGCGGCGTCGCTCAACGCGCCGATCGCGCCGGCCGCGGCCTTCGGCGTCTTCCGGATGTGACTACGACTGGCGGATGTGACTACGAAAAGAGAAACACGCGGATCAGGATGAGATTGGTCACCAGGAATGCCGCCGGGATGAACCATCGCGAGATGCGGCGGATTCTGATTCCGCGATCCGCAAGGCGCTCCGAGCGATGCGACACGTGCACCGTCATCACCTCGAGGCTGGAGATGAATACAAACACGTAGCATTCGAGAAAAAACCCGTCGATGTAAGTCAGGTATGGCACGCGCGGCATGGTCGCCGAGATCGCGAACGCGAACGCGATGACGGTCAGGATGGTGGTGACCGCGATTTGCACCTGGCTCGACAAGTCGCGCGGCTCGACCCAGAACACCGCCCACGACAGCATCACCATCAGCAGTAGCGGCAGCATCACCTTCCACAGATAGAAGCGGTAGCGCCGCTGGACGACGATATCGAACTCGATTTCCGAGATGTCGGTATTGCCAAACAGCCGATAGGTACCGATGCGCGGCGAGACCGCGCCAAGTTCCCATTGCGCCAGCGAGCTGTAGGAGTTGAACTCGCTCGATACCCAGGTGTGTTGATCTTCGAGACTTAACTTGAGGGTGCGCGTGTTGCTGACGAACGGATGGATGATGACGCGCAGGGTCTGGGTGTCGAAGGGGAATCTCTGCAGCTCGAATTTCGACGACAGGATCGCGCGGAACCGTTCGAGGTACCGCACCGTGCCGTCGGGAGCGACGCGGATCGAGACGTCATAGTTGTCACGCGGCGCCGCCGCGTTGACGATCTCGAGCCGCGGGATCCAGAACGCGTTGGGCTCGTAATAGCGGACGACGTCGTCTTTGTCTTGCGGCTGATAGGCGAGCCGCGGGTCTTTCCAGCGCGCGATCAGGAAGCCGTCGATCTGGAACTGCTCAGTGACTTCGTCGATCGACGCCATATTGACCAGATGCATTCCGATCGCGACGTCGAGCGGCTGCCCATCCGCGCCCACCGGCGGCCGTTGCAGAGCATTTTCTGGCAGCGGCGCCGCATTCGATGCGCTGGCATCGGGCCGCGACGCGGCGCTCACAGACCGCGGCGCCTTGGTCGTCGCAGTAGACGCGCTCGTAGCTGAAGACGGCGTGAGCATCAGCGCCGCGGCGATCGCGATCGCGATTGCGCACCCCCTAAGACGCATCACCCGCGTCAGGCCTCGGGACTCAGCATCTTCTCGGGACGCACCAGGCGATCGAAGTCCTCGCCCTTGAGCAAGCCCAGCGCGATGGCCGCCTCGCGCAGCGTGGTTCCGTCGGCGTGCGCCTTCTTCGCGACCTTGGCGGCGTTGTCGTAGCCGATATGCGGGCTCAGCGCCGTGACCAGCATCAGCGAGTTGCTGACGAAGCGCGCGATCTGCTCGCGATTCGCCGCGATACCTTCCACGCAGTACCTGGTGAACAACACGCACGAATGCGCGAGCAGCTTCGATGAATGCAGGAAGTTGTGGATGATGAGCGGCTTGAAGACGTTGAGCTCGAAATTGCCTTGCGAGCCGGCGGCGGCGATCGCAGTGTCATTGCCGAGAACCTGGATACAGACCATCGTCATCGCTTCGCTCTGCGTGGGGTTGACCTTTCCCGGCATGATCGACGAGCCCGGCTCGTTTTCAGGCAGCGTCAGCTCGCCGAGTCCGCAGCGCGGTCCCGAGCCCATCCAGCGGATGTCGTTGGCGATTTTCATCAACGAGCAGGCGAGCGTCCGGAGCGCTCCCGAAGCCATCACCAGCGCATCGTGTGCGGCGAGCGCCGCGAATTTATTCGGCGCCGAGGTGAACGGCAGCCCGGTGTACTCCGCGATTTTCTTTGCGACCCGGTCGGCGAACTCCGGATGCGTGTTCAGGCCGGTGCCGACCGCGGTGCCGCCGATCGCGAGCTCGTAGATATCGGGCAGCGTCCCTTCGATGCGCCTGATGTCGTAGTCGAGCTGCGCGACGTAGCCCGAGAACTCCTGCCCGAGCGTGAGCGGCACCGCGTCCATCAGATGGGTGCGTCCGATTTTCACGATGTCGGCGAACTCGGTGGTTTTTTTCTGCAGCGCCGCCCGCAGCATCCGCACCGAAGGGATCAGATCGCGAGTCAGCTCCTCGGCCGCCGCGACATGCATCGCGGTCGGGAAGGTGTCGTTCGACGACTGCGACATGTTGACGTCGTCGTTGGGATGAATCGGCTTCTTGCTGCCCATCACGCCGCCGGCGAGCTCGATCGCGCAGTTCGAGATGACCTCGTTAGCGTTCATGTTGGTCTGCGTGCCGCTGCCGGTCTGCCAGATGCGCAACGGAAATTCCTCGTCGAGCGTCCCGCTGATGACCTGGTCGGCGGCCTGAACGATCAGTCGCGCCTTGTCCTCGGGCAGCTTCTTGAGATCGCGATTCACCTCGGCGGCGGCCTTTTTCAGGATGCCGAAGGCGCGAATCACCGCGCGCGGCATCTTGTCGGACCCGATCGCGAAGTGATGCAGCGAGCGCTGGGTTTGCGCGCCCCAGTAGTGGCCGCTAGGCACTTCGATCGCGCCCATGCTGTCCGTTTCGATGCGGGTGCCCGCGCTCGGGCGACTTTCCTTGGCTGTCATCGGCTAGTCCTCTGGCCTAAGCGGCCCGGGTGTTCATCGTTACGAATTCCAGCGTACTTACCGACTTTTATTCTACTTGCGGCGTTGACGCTGCACAGCGTCCCCTGCGCGGATCGCAAGCTTTGGGCGGGCTTTCCAGAGCCGCGTAGTCGTTGTAGCTTATGTGCCCCGATGCTTCTCGACAGGAGAAATTGTTAACCCATGCCCTGGACCATCACCCGTCTATGCCGCGATTGCGTGGATACCGGATGCGTCAGCGTGTGCCCGGTGGATTGCATCTACGAGTACGTGGGCCCCGATAAAGAAAAGTTCCCCAACCAGCTCTATATCGATCCCGACGAATGTATCGATTGCGGCGCGTGCGAGCCCGAATGCCCCTGGCAAGCGATTTTCGAGGAGCCGGCGGTCCCCGAGCTCCTCAACGACGATATTGCGCTCAATCACGCGATGCTCGAGATCAAAGATCAGTTCACGGTCAAGGCCTTCATCCAGATCGAGCATCCGACGCCGGAGCAGGTCGCGGCGAACAAGGTCAAGTGGGGAATGGACCCCAATAGCTGAGCGTCCGCGCCGCGTCATCGCAATCGATTCGAGTGTCGCGCGCCGCTGCTCGGTTCCCGCTTAAGGCTAGACGATTCGCTTCTGGCCGTGCTTGAAACCACCCTGCTCGCCGATCGCGTTGTCGGGTTCAGGCGGGCGTTCGCGCTCACGCGTACTGTCACGACTGTCACGTTCGCGTTCGCGGGGCCGCTCGACCGGGACAATCTCGATCGAGCGCATGAAGGTGTCGCCCGCCGAGCGAGTGGTAATCATCGGGTCGTCCCTTAGCGCCAGGTGCACCACGCGGCGGTCGCGCGGCGCCATCGGCTCGAGCCGGACCGGCTCGTGCTCGCGCTTGGCCCGCTCGCCCATCGACAGCGCCATCCGATGCAACTGCTGGCGGCGGCGCGCGCGGTACGATTCGGTCTCGACCGAGATCGGCGCCGCGTCCTTGATTCGGCGCGCCAGGATCCGGTTGACCAGGTACTCGAGCGAGTCGAGGGTCTGCCCGTGGCGTCCGATCAGAATTCCCGAGCCGTCGCCCTTGATCTCGAGCTCGAGCGCCTCGGGATCGAATGAGGTCGCTTTCACCTCCGCCTTCTCGCCCATCATGTCGAGAATCTGCGTGAGGATCTCGCCGGCTTCGCGGAGCTGCTCCTCCACGGTGGCGGTCTTGCGCGATTCTTCGCCGGAGTCTTCTGCCGAGGCGCCCGGCGCGCGCGCGCTGTCCTGACGCGTATCGCGCGGCGGGCGCTGCTCGCGCGCTTTCGGTTCGCGAGGCTGCCGCTCGTCGCGTCGCTGCGAACCTGACTGTGCTTTCGGCTGTGATCGTGGCTGCGACGATCTGGCCGGCGGCGGCTGGCCCGCGGTGCTCGCGGACGGATGCCGGCGCGTCACGCGGACGCGCGCCTGTCGCGCGCCCAGTCCGAGCAGGCCCGCGCGGGGCGTCGCGAGCACCTCGATTATGGCGTCTGCTTCCCCGGCGCCAAGCTGCTCGAGGGCTTGCCTGGTTGCGTCTTCAATCGATGCGGCGGTTACTTCAATCGAGTCGTTGGTGCTCATGCGGTGACGGGGCTGTATTGTTTGAATTCCCGGTTGAGGAAAAATTGCTGAATGATACCCAGTACGTTCGAGGAGAAATAATACAGTGACAGACCGGCCGGAAAATTAATCAGCATCACCGTGAACACGATCGGCGTCAGCATCATCATCTTCTGCTGATTCGGGTCCGGCGAGGTCGGCGACATTTTCTGCTGCAGGAAAGTGCTGAGTCCCATCAGCAGGACCAGCACCGGAATTCCGTGGCAATTCGTATACGGCAGCATCGGCATCCCCGGAATGCTGAGGCAGTCGGGCGTCGACAGGTCGGTGATCCATCCGATGAACGGCGCGTGGCGCAGCTCGATCGCGTTGAGCAGCGCCTCATAGAGCCCGATGAAAATCGGGAGCTGCAAGGCCATCGGGGCGCATCCGCCCAGCGGATTGACGTGGTTGCGCTTGTAGAGGTCGACCATCTCGCGCTGCAGGCGCTCGTTGTCGTCTTTGTATTGCGCGCGCATCCGCTCCATCTGCGGCTGCAAGCGCTGCATCTTCATCATCGAGCGCTGGCTGCGAATCGACATCGGCAGCATAACGATCCGCAGCGCAAGCGTCATCAGGATTATATCGACGCCCCAATTGGGCGCGACGCGATGGAATACCTCCAGGGCGCGCAGCAAGGCGAGCGCCAGTATCGACATCCAGCCGAAATCGATCGACTTGCGCAGCGACGGGCTGGCCGCTTCCAGAGCCACCAGTAGCTTCGGCCCCATGTAAACGCGGCTTTTGATCTGGGTCGCGCCGTCGAACAGCAGGCGCGCGATCGCCTCGTCGGACAGGAAGCTCATCGAGAGCGTCCCCGCGGCCGGGCTCTCCGGCAGGTACGCGGTCAGAAAGTAGCGGTCGCCGAAGCCTGCGTACTGGATCGCGCCGCTCACCGGCTCGACGCCCTTGCGCAGCTTGCTCTCGGTCTCGGTCAGCACCTTGTCCTGGATATCGGCCTGCAGCTCGGGGATGTCGCGGTAGCCGCCGGAGAGCTCGGTGAGCGGCTGGCTCAGCGTGAGTCCGGACTGGGCGAGCGGCGGGCCGCCGGAGATCGCCACGTTCATCTCGTAAACGTAGCTGCCGCCGCGCATCGTGAAAGTCTTTTCGATCTTCGATCCGTCGGCGGTCTGCGCCGTAAAGACGATCATGGCGTGTCCGTTCGCGTCGAGGTCGCTTTTATCTGGAGCGTTGCTCGAGTAGTCCAGCGCGTGATCGTCAAGCACCTGGTCGCCGCGCACCACCAGCGCCCCGAGCGGCAGCCGTCCATTCGGCGACGGCCGCACCATCTCGTACGATCCGCTCTTTGGCGATACGGTTTCGTTATAGTGTTTGAGCTTGAAACTTTTCAGCCGCGCACCGCGGGTTGTGAATTGAGCGACATATAGATCGGTGGAGATTTCGATCGTCCGCTCCGCCGCGCCGGGCGGCGAAACCCCTTGCAGGGAAGCTGACTCCGTTGCTACCGGCACCGCGTTGGCTGGCGCGGGCGCGGATCCAGCCGCGCCACTGGCGACCGCTGCGGGGACGCCGGCCGCGATCGGCGCTCCGTTGGGCGGTATCGCACCGGTAACGGCTGTACCTCCCGGTTGCGCGTTCTGCTGGCTCGGCGGCGGATACATCCGTTTGAGCACCAGTTCCTGGTAGGCAACCACCAGGACCAGCGACAGTACGAAGGCGAGAATTATTCTGCTGACGTCCAATGATTTACTTCCTTAGGCCTTGGGGGAGACGAATGGATGGTCGGGGACGGGATCGAAGCCGTGGCCGCCCATCGGATGGCATCGCGAGACGCGCCGCGCCGCGAGCGCGCCGCCGCGAATCAGGCCGTGGCGCAGAAGAGCCTCGCTCGCGTAGGCCGAGCAACTCGGCTCGAAGCGGCAGGCGCGGCCGAACAGGGAAAGTAACAAGGGTGAGATGAACGCGCGGTAAACCGTGACCACCGCGATCGCGGCGTAGCGCGGCGCTCGACTGAGCCCGAGACGTGCGATTTCCGGCGGCCTCATGGTTGCGGAGCCTTAAGCTTGCGGCTGAGACCGAGCGTAGCAGTCACCAGCTCGGCATTGATAGCGGGGCTGTCGAGGTCGGCGGCGCCGGCGCGCGCGATCACCACCATCGAGACGCCGCGCGGAATCCGCTCGCGCAGAGTAAGGCGGAAGCACTCGCGCACGCGGCGCTTGATACGGTTGCGCTTGACCGCGTTGCCGACCCGGCGCGAGACCGTGACGCCCAGGCGCGAGCGATCGTCATCGTCGTGAAATTTGCCCGCGTAGACCACGAAGTGGGTGCTCTGGGAGCGCGCGCCGCGGCGTTGGAGGCTCAGGAATTCGGCGCTTCGATGCAGCCGGTCGACGGCCGCGAAGCTCATCGGCGCACGCGGCCGGACTAACCCGGCTGCTTGGGCGGAATCGATATCGCCAGGCGGCGGCGTCCCTTGGCGCGCCTGCGCCGCAGGATGTTGCGTCCCCCCGGCGTGGCCATCCGGGCGAGGAACCCGTGGGTCCGTATGCGTCGGCGGTTGTGAGGCTGATAGGTCCTTTTCATCAGTCGCGGCCAAGTTACTCGTGTTCAGGCTGGCGGACGCCCGTCACTGGATTTTGCGCTTCCGGGATTTGCGCTACGCGCGTTTCGAGATTCTCTGCGCCTGAAGAGTCGTAGACTCCGGAACCGCAATGGAACCATACCACACGCCCCGGAGCAAGGGCGTAGCTGCCCGATGTTCTGGTATGATTTCAGCGCAAGTGGCTTGAAAATTTGCGCGGGCGAAGCTGACGGTGTGATCTGGGCCGCAAAGTATGGCGACGCTGAGAGGATATGCAATTGCAGTAGTAGCAACTCCTTTTTGGGATCACACCTACGTGGCTAGCGATGACGGCAAGTCATGGCCATGTTGGGGAAGAGACTCCGGCGGAAGAGAAATCTGTAGCGGCGACGGTGACTCTGCGCTGGCGGATTGTCTTTCCCGCCCGAAATCTCAGGCGGGAATCGTTTATGGGGTCACCGGAGTCTGCCACCAGACTGCCAATCGAATCCTGTACCCCGCCCATCTCCTGGTCGACGCCGCACGGGGCTACGGTGCATCTGCATTCGCATGGGCCACTTACGGTCTCGGCTCGTGGCCGGAACTACAGCGCTGTGTTAGGCTTTTATCGTCCGGATCAGGTCCACCGGTCGTGAAAGCACCCGGAGGTCGGACGATGGCTACTCGCAAGCGCTCCGCGCTATCCCGAAAAATTTCAGAGCTCTATCAGCCCCAGCACGCCGCCAAAGCGTCTCGGCGGAGCGGCCCAAGCGCTCCTCTCGAGCTCAGGAAGAAGGAACTCAAAGCGCTTGCCGACGTAAACCTGGGCGAAGGCTACGACCCCCGGAAGTTAGAAGAGGTTGCGAGACTCCAGGCGCGACTCCACGCACGGCAGCAGGAACTCGCGGCTCATCTGAAGAGCAAAGAGATATCGCCCGAGCAATACCTGAACGCTCTCAGCGCGCTGCACGCCGAGATCTTCTCCGAGTGCGAGAAGGTGTTGGGACCGCGCGACTTCCATGCGCTGTTCGGAACTGGCGCCGATCAGGTCGGCACGATGATCGACCGCCAGGCTTTCCGCAAGGCCCATCCGCATTGAATTGAACTCAAACTGAAGGCGGGCAAATCGGGGCCGTTCCCTTCGGCGGGCGCCATCCCCGATGTTCCCGTTGAATCGCCGATGTACGCCCAGGACGCCATCGTCGCGCCCGCGACGCCGCGCGGACCGGGCGCCGTCGCGATAGTTCGCCTCTAGGGCCGGGTAGAGCCATTGGTTGTCTATTTTCTCCGCTGGCTCGCTCGTAAGACAGGGGGGATCCAAAACATGAAGCTCATTCATTTTTCTTGACAAAGAGGCCTCCATTGCGGCATAAACGAACCAATGGGCTCATCCTTGGCAATGCCGACAGGCCGCCGTGAGCGGCAAAAGCAGGAACGCGAACGGCGGATACTTTCCACCGCGCGCCGCCTGTTCGATCGAAAAGGCTACGCTGGCACCTCGATGGAGGAAGTTGCCGGCGGCGCCGGGCTCGCGGTGGGAACGCTCTACAACTATTTCCCGTCCAAGGACCAACTGCTGTTCGCGATAAGCCGTGCCGACACCGAGCACCTGTTGAGGATCGGGGAGCGGATTCTCGCCGATCCACCAGATGATCCAGCCGAGGCGATCGCCGCTCTTACCGAGGTCATGGTGCAGGGGATCACGACCGGCGAGCGGCGGCTCTGGCGCGAGCTGTTCGTCGCGGCGATCGCGGCGCCGGATACGCTCGGCGCGCGGCTCTTCGCGCTCGATATGCGGCTGATCGCGCAACTGACCGCGATGCTCGATCGCTTGAAGACGCGAGGAGCCATCGATGCGAGCGTCGATTCATCGCGCGCGGCGGGGCTGTTCTACGGCATCTGCCTCACCTGGACCATCGCGTTCGCGACTCGCGACGACCTGACAATCGAAACCATGCGCGCCGAAATATCCGCAAGCGTGCGAATTACTATCCACGGGATACTTCCGCGTAATCCCGGGACCGCGAGGTTACCAGGATGAACGATCAAGTTTCCGACCAGGTCTCTGCGACTGAGAGTCAGATTGTGCCCGGCTGGTATGCGATCGCCGCGAGCAGCGGTGTCGTCCGGCGGAAACCGATCGGCGTGAAGCGCTTCGGTGAGGCGCTGGTGCTATGGCGCTCAGACGACGGTCGCGTGGTGTGCCTGCCCGATCGATGCTCGCATCGCTCGGCGGCGCTGAGCCCCGGCAAGATTCGCGACGGTTGTCTCGAATGTCCCTATCATGGCCTTCGCTTCGACGCCTCAGGACGCTGCGTGCTGATTCCCGCCAACGGCGTCGGGGCGCCGGTTCCCGACGGATTCAACCTGTCTACGCTCAACGTGCGCGAAGAGCATGGGATCATCTGGTACTGGCATGGCGAGGGCGAACCTTCGCGGGAGGTTCCCTGGATTCCCGGCGCCAGCGAGCCCGGCTTCGGAGCCACGGAGTACTGGTACGACGCAGCAGCTCCGTATTTGCGGATCGTCGAGAACCTGCTCGACTTTCACCATTTCCCGATCCTGCACAAGCTGATGCTTCCCGGTATCGGCACGCGGATGGACGAGATGGACGCGCATCTCGAGGACCAAGTCGTCGTGTTCAGCGCGACCATGCGCTACGAAAAGCCGGGCGCTTTCCGGCGCGACGCCAGAATCAAGGCTCGTTTCACTCTCCCGTCGATTGCGTTGATCGAGTTCGGCGGCTTCTACGTGAACTATTTCCTGACTCCAATCGACGAGACTCACTGCTGGGTATTCTCCCGGTATCGCGGCCTCAAAATCGGAGGTTTGCTGGCGAGTGCGGCAGGAAAACTGGCCACGCGCTATGATCGCGCGATCTTTCTGTTGCAAGACCGGCGGGTGCTCGTTTCGCAAAGCGATCCTCCCGGGGACCTGTCGCATTTCAAGCTCTTTCCTGCGGATCGGGCGCTCGCGCTGTTCTGGGGACTGCGCAAGCAGGCGATCCTCGAAGCGCAACGCAGCCGGATGGCGCCGCAGAATGATTCAGCCGCTGCCGCGGCCGGCTGATAGTCGTCGCTTTCGGCTATTCCACGGGCGCCAGCCGTGGTGGACTCATCCGCGCGCTGGCGGCCGGATGCTTTTCGCTGGACCGTATGAATCTTGGTACCCGGAACAGGATCGGACTGAGGCGACCTTCACGACCGCGACCGGTGCTGCAAATCCAGCGATCGCCACTCAGCACCCATAAACGCTAAACAGCTGCCCGGAATTCGCCTCTCGGAATCAAATCGAGGCGTACCCTTCGGCGGGCGCCGTCTCCGATGCTAACCTTGATTCTTCGATGTACGTCCAGGACACCATCGTCGCGCCCACGACGCCGCCCGGACCGGGCGCGGTCGCGACCATCGACTCGAAGCGAACAACGCTGAACTGCGAACCATCATACGGCAACTGCGGATCGACAAGCGCAATCTCGCAACCGAGACCCTGTCGCTGCTGCATCGCGCCCGCCTGGCCGAGGACCGGCTCCGTGTCCGTGATCGCGAACTCGCTGTGCTCAAAGGCTCGGATACCAGTGCACGCGCACCGCCCCACGAGCCAAGCAAGCCGTGTAATAGGACGGACTCGCGACGCATAGCCTCCATTCCGTTCTCTGCCTGTGTTACAGCAGGGCATGAGGAATCGCCCCAAAAGACCCCCATTCATAATTGCTGCCGCGTCAGTTCCCGAGACGCGCCACCAGTACCCTAACAGCGACGAATACACCGGCTCTCAACGGAGCATTGGGAGAGCTGCGGGGCTCCTCAAGATTGGCGTGAACCTGATGCGATTGGCGCCGGGAGAGCGAAGTTCCTGGCCTCACGCCGAGGAGAAGGAGGAAGAGTTTGTATACGTTCTCGAGGGTGAGATTGACGCCTGGATAGACGGCTTTCCCCACGCGATGCGGCCCGGAGACTTCGCAGCCTTCCCTGCCGGGACCGGCATTTGCCATTGCTTCATAAATAACGGCGAGCATGACGCCTTGCTGCTGGTGGGAGGCGAGGCTTCAAAGCGCGACAACCGGATCTACTATCCCCTCCATCCTCAACGCCGCAACGACTTGCCGAGGAGCGAATGGTGGGGAGACGTTCCGAAACACCGCTTGGGACCACATGACGGGATGCCCAACGCGCTCCGACACCGCTCGACCAAGCGAACGTCACGGACACGCGCTCAACGCCAGAGCTGACAGAACTCCTCGATGGTCCTGAGCCGACAAAAAGGAACAAGTACACTTGCGACAGTACGTATCTCATGTAGAAGCGTCGCGCTGAACTCCTCCGCTGAACTGAACAAATTTCGCGGCGGCGTGGTCACGCGATCGCTGATGCTTCTGTAGAAAGCTGACCGCCTGGAATTCACCTCTCGGAATCAAATCGGGGCCGTACTCTTCGGCGGGCGCTATCTCCGATGCTACCCTTGATTGTCCGATGTACGTCCAGGACACCATCGTCGCGCCCGCGACGCCGCCCGGACCGGGCGCCGTCGCGATAGTCCGCCTCTCGGGCCCGCGCGCGTTCGAGATCCTCTATACGATCTGGCGCCCGGCTCCAGCCGCGCGCGGCCGCAAGCTCGCCGCGCGCCGCCTCGGCCTCGGCGACATCATCGATCCCGCGAGCGGCGCGCTCGTCGATCGCGCGCTCGCAGTCGTGATGCCGGCGCCGGCGAGCCTCACTGGAGAAGACGTCGCCGAGCTGCAATGCCATGGCGGAATCTACCTGGTGCGCCGCGTCGTGGCGCTCGCGACTGCCGCGGGCGCGCGGATGGCCGAGCCGGGCGAGTTCACCCGCCGCGCGTTCCTCAATCGCCGCATCGACTTGACCGAGGCCGAAGCGGTTGCCGACCTGGTCGCGGCGCGCGGCGAAAGCGCGCTCAAGCAGGCGCTCGCGCAGCTCACCGGAGCGCTCGCGGCGCGCGTCGAGCGGATGCGCGCGGAGGTCATCGCGATTCGCGCGCATCTCGAGGTCGAGATCGATTTCTCCGACGAAGACTTGAACCTGCCCTCGCGTCATCAGATAGCCGGCGACCTCGAGCGGCTCATTGGGCACGTTGCGCTCCTGCACGACAGCTTCGCGCGCGGACGCCTGATGCGCGACGGCGCGCGCGCCGTGATCGCCGGCAAACCCAACGTCGGGAAATCGAGCATCCTCAATCTGCTGCTCGGCACCGAGCGCGCAATCGTCACGCCGATTCCCGGCACCACCCGCGACGTGATCGAAGACTCGATTCAGCTCGGCCCGTATCCGCTGGTGCTGCAGGACACCGCCGGCCTGCGCGCCGTCGGCGCGGACGGTGGCGACAGCGCGGTCTACGGCGAGATCGACATAGTCGAGCAAATCGGTATCGAGCGGACCATGAAGTCGCTCGCCGCCGCCGACTTGATGATTACGGTGTTCGACGCTTCGCGGCCGTTCGCGGGTGAAGATGCCGAGGTCATCCGCCTCTCGGCGGGACGCGCCGGTGTCGCGATTCTCAACAAGAGCGACCTTCCCGCCGTGACGGGCGCTGCGAAGCTGCGTGACAGCGGCCTCGGGATGCCGATACTGCCGTTCTCGGCGCTAACCGCCGAGGGTGTCGGCGAGTTGCGCGCCGAGTTGACGCGCGCGATCGAAACGATCATGACGATGTCGACGGCCACGATCGCGGCCACGGGCTCGGCCGCGGCCGGAGGCACGGCCGCGAGCGAGGGAATCGCCATCTCGCGCGAGCGCCATCGCGAGGCGCTGGCGCGCGCGCTCGAGGCGCTGAAGGCGGCGCGGCACGGCGCGCTCGCGATGATGCCGCCGGAGATCGTCGCGGTCGACGTCGCCGCCGCCGCCGACGCGCTCGGCCAGATCACCGGCGAGGTCGGCGCCGAGGACATCCTCGACGCGGTGTTCCGCGAGTTCTGCATCGGCAAATGATTCGCGCGCGCGCTGAGCGCGAAATGTCGCGGCATCAGATGAGTTCGGCTCGAATGGCGAGAGGAATCTGGTGGACGCAGCAGGAGTTGAACCTGCGACCCCTTGCATGTTGGGCAAGTGCTCTCGCCAGGCTGAGCTATGCGTCCCACCGGGGAGGCGCGATTATCGCGTCCGTTTTCGAGGCGCGCAAGACCAGAGCCGAGCGCGCTCGCCTGGGCGACAACGCGCCGTCAAGGAGGAGAGCGCGTTTCGCCGTCGGCGACAATGCGCTAGCAATCAGGAGAGGCGCGCGTCTCGCCGTCGTCGGCGACAATGCGAGTAGAAGAGCGCCCGTCCCGCCGTCGCCGGCGGAAATGCAAGTAGGAGAACGCGCGTCCCACCGCCGGCGTCGCGCGAGTGAGTAGGACAATACTACTAAATGTAGCATAAGTATCAACCTGGTCGCCCGTCGCATTTTGCGCGCCGCGCCGCGCCGCGTCATAATCGCGTCGACCTCGGCAGCCAACATGAAATACGACGTCATCGTGGTCGGCGCCGGACACGCCGGAATCGAAGCCTCGCTCGCGGCATCGCGGATGGGCGCCAACACCCTGATGCTGACGCTCAACCTCGATCATATCGGCCAGATGTCCTGCAATCCCGCGATCGGCGGAATCGGCAAGGGACACCTGGTGCGCGAGATCGACGCGCTCGGCGGCGAGATGGGCCTCGCGATCGACGAGACCGGCATCCAGTTCCGCTTCCTCAACACTCGCAAGGGTCCCGCGGTGCGCGCGCGCCGGGCGCAGGCCGACAAAGCGGCGTATCGCGCGCGCAGCAAACGCGTGCTCGAGACAGCGCCGCATCTGATGATTCGCCAGGCGAGCGTCGAGCGCCTGATAGTCGCGGACGGCGCGGTGCGCGGCGTCGAGACCCAAATCGGCGAGGTCTTCGAAGCCCCGACGGTAGTGCTGACGACGGGGACATTCCTGAAGGGCCTTATCCACGTCGGACTCAGGAACTACTCGGCGGGCCGTGCCGGCGATTTCGCCGCGATGGGCCTCAGCGGCCATCTCGAGGAGCTCGGCTTTCGAATCGGCCGCCTCAAGACGGGAACCTGCCCGCGCCTCGACTCGCGCACGATTGATTATTCCGCGCTCGATTCCATTGCCGGCGACGAGCCGCCGCCGCCGTTCTCGTTTCGCACCCAGCGTATCGCGCGCGAGCAGGTCCCCTGCCATCTCACTTTCACCAATCCCACGACTCACGAGATTATCCGCGGCGGGATAGATCGCTCGCCGATTTACTCCGGGGTGATCCGGAGCCGCGGCCCGCGCTACTGCCCGTCGGTCGAGGACAAGGTGATGCGCTTTCGCGACAAGGAGCGTCATCAGATTTTCCTCGAGCCCGAGGGACTCGACACCGTCGAGGTCTACCCCAATGGCCTCTCGACCAGCCTGCCGCTCGACGTTCAGATAGCGATGGTGCGCTCGATCAAGGGGCTTAAGAGCGCCGAGATCATGCGGCCCGGCTATGCGATCGAGTACGACTTTTCCGATCCGACGCAACTCAATCCGTCGCTCGAAACCCGGCTGGTGGGCGGACTTTTTTTCGCGGGCCAGCTCAACGGCACTACTGGCTATGAAGAGGCAGCAGCGCAGGGACTCATCGCGGGAATCAACGCCGCGATGAAGGTGAGCGGCCGGGCGCCGCTCGTGCTGCGGCGCGACCAGGCCTACATCGGGGTCATGGTCGACGACCTGGTGACGCGCGGAATTGGCGGCGAGCCATATCGAATGTTCACCTCGCGCGCCGAGTACCGCCTGCTGCTGCGCGAGGACAATGCGGACCGGCGGCTGTCAGGGATCGGCGTGGACCTTGGGCTCCTCGATTCCGCCGCAGGCGCGCGCGTGCTCGCGAAGACCGCCAACGTCGCGGCCGAAATTGCCCGCCTCGGCACCGCCAACGTTGCCGCGAGCGACCGGGTCAACACGATCCTCGCGGAGTGCGGTTCGGCCGCGATCTCGCATTCAATCCGTGCTGCCGAGTTGCTGAAGCGGCCCGAGGTTTCCTACTCGAGCGTAACCGCGATGGCGGGACTCGAGCAGGCGCTTTCGATCGACGAGGCCGCCGAGCTGGAAATCGAAATCAAGTACGACGGCTACGTGAAGCGGCAAGCCGAAGCGGTCGAGCGCTACAAACGGCTCGAGGACACGGTCATCCCCGACTGGATCGACTTTCACGGGGTCGGCGGCCTGTCCAACGAAGTGCGCGAGCGGCTCTCCAGCGCGCGGCCGCAGTCGCTTGGCCAGGCGGCCCGGATGCCGGGAATCACGCCTGCGGCGGTCTCGATCATCGCAGTTCACATCAGAATGGGGCAGTAAGTGTTGACCAGCTGCGGTGTGCCCCGTGTGCTGAAGGATCGCAGCGCCTCGTTTCACGTGAAACAATTGTAAATTGAAACGCCAGCGCAAGGTGGTGTCCCCGGAAGATGCGCGGCGTATCGCGGCGCAAGTCCGCAACGACGTCGAACATACGCCGGGCATTTCGGAGCGCATCCCAGCTATCGGTGCGCGAATCGAGACTTTCGCCGCCATACTTGCCCTGTGGGGCTCCAAGAGCAACCTCACGGCGCGACCGCGCGACCCGGTCGAAATCGCCTTTCACGTGATGGACAGCCTCATGCCCTTGGTGCTCGCCCTCGGCGACGATCCCGGTCCGTTCGCGGGCGTATTCGACAGCGGACAACGGATCCTCGATATCGGTAGCGGCGCCGGCTTTCCCGGCCTGATTCTCGCCGCGGCGTGCGAAGCGGATTTCACTCTGATGGAGTCGCGGCGCAAGCGCGCCAGCTTCCTCAGTTTCGCGATCGCCGAGATGGGCCTCGTCAACGCGCGCGTCGAGCAGTCCCGTGCGCCGGACATGCGCAAAGAGTATGACCTGGTCGTGGAGCGCGCGGTCGGCGGCTCGGACTTTTTCGCGCTCGCGCACGCGGTGCTGAAGCCGGGCGGTCTAGCGCTTCGATATGTGAGCGAAGCTCAGATGCTCGAACCTGAGGACGCTGCAGCGGTTGGGTTTGGCGATTGCGTTCAGTCGAAATATTCGCTGATCCACAACGACCGCACGGTGAATCGTGTGCTCGCTACCTGGCGCAAGTCGTAGGCGACACGTGCACTAAATGGGCAGCGGCGTTTGATTTATCCCGCGCGCGCGCGTTTAATGGTGGAAGCTTACCGGCTCACGTGATCATTCGTTTCACGTGAAACGGCCGGTATCCGAGATCGCGTGGGCGTCGAGGTGCGGGTCGTGGGGCGGGTAATCGCGATAGCCAATCAAAAAGGCGGCGTCGGCAAGACTACCACGGCGATCAATCTCGCGTTCGCGCTCGCCGAGTTGGGCCGCAGCGTACTGCTGGTCGATCTCGATCCGCAGGGCAATGCCACATCGGGTCTCACCGCGAACGCGGCCGTTGCCAGTCACTCCGAAAACGCCAATCCAGCTAACGGATCCGAGCTCGCGGCCACCTCGAATCAGTCGGCATCCGCAGCGTCGCCGGCGCCCGCTGCGCCTCATCAGACCATCTATGAAGCGCTCGTCTCTGGCGTTCCGCTCGCAGAAATAATCCGTCTCGTGCGCCCAATGCTCTCCCTCGCTCCTTCCGGAGGCGACCTAGTCGGCGCGGAAATCGAGCTCGCCACGATGGAAGGACGGGAGCGCCGGCTTCGTGCGTTACTGGGATTGACGCACGAACAATATAACTACGTTCTAGTTGATACGCCGCCGTCGTTGGGGTTGCTCACTCTCAACGCGCTGGTCGCCGCCGACTCGGTCCTGATTCCGATGCAATGCGAGTACTACGCGCTGGAGGGGCTCCGCTCGCTGCTCGCGACGATCAAGAAGGTCCGCATCGCGCTGCAACCCGCGCTCGAAATCGAAGGCCTGGTGCTCACCATGTTCGACTCGCGCAATCGCCTGAGCCACGAGGTCGCGGCGGAGGTACGCGCGCATTTCGGCGACAAAGTTTTCCAGAGTGTGGTGCCGCGCAGTGTGAGGCTCTCGGAAAGCCCCAGCCACGGACTCTCGGTACTCGAGTACGAAAGTAAATCGGCAGGCGCGGCCAGTTACCGGAATCTCGCCGCAGAGATTCTTGCGCGCGAGCCAGTGGCAGAAGCGGATTTGCCGAACAAGATCTAATTGACCGCGAGAAGAAGTCGACGAGAAACAAGTCGAGAGGAGACACGCTGGATGATGCGCAAGCCATTGGGACGCGGACTCGACGCGCTTATCGAGAGCACTGTCGCACAAGACGGCGCCGCGGCAGCGGCGCAAATCATGCCGGGGGCGGCGCAAATCGCGACAGTCGCGCTCGACGCGATCAGTCCGGGGCCATACCAGCCGCGCACTCACTTCGACGCCGAGCGGCTCCAGGAGCTAACGAGAGCGATCGAGAGCCAGGGCGTGATCGAGCCGCTGATAGTCCGCCCCGCCCCTCCCGATGCCGTCGGCGCGCGGCGCGAAGCCGATCAATCTAGCCGCGACACGCGCGGGCTCCCGCGCTACCAGCTAATCGCCGGCGAGCGCCGGCTCCGCGCCGCGCGCGCCGCCGGACTCGCAACGGTGCCGGTAATCGTGCGCGAGCTCGATGACCGCGCCGCGCTTGAAATGTCGCTGGTCGAGAATCTCGCCCGCGAGGAGCTCAACGCCGTCGAAGAGGGCCGCGCGTTCGACCGGCTAGTCACCGAGTTCGCGCTTAGCCACGACGAGGTCGCGGCGCGAATCGGAAAGAGCCGCCCCTACGTGAGCAATGCGATTCGGCTGCTCGAGCTCGCGCCCGAGGTGCTCGACATGATAGCCGCCGGCGCGCTGACCGCTGGCCAGGCGCGGCCACTCCTGGCGCTCAAGCCCGCCGCGGCGCAGATTGCCGCGGCGCGCTCAATCGTCGCGGGAAAAATTTCGGCGCGCGGCGCCGAGGAGCTTGTCAGCGCGCATCGGCGGAGGCGCAACTCGAGCAGCGCGCGCTCGGTCGCCGACGCGAACCTGAACGCGCTGGCCGACGGCATTCAGCGCGCGCTCAAGCGCAAGATCAGGATCGTGCGCCGGCGTGGCAAAACGCCGGGTCGGATTATGATGGACTATTACGACGACAACGATCTGAACGCGCTGGCCGCGACGCTAACCGGCGGAACGCGCGTCACCTCGGCACACGCATAATGCAGG
>DATDGX010000110.1:0-1861 GCA_036521875.1 Binataceae bacterium (SeqCode) | reverse complement strand
GTTTTCGCGCTGATCCAAATAGGCTCCGGTCTTTTGGCCGCGCAGCAGATCCACTTGCAATTTCAATCCGTTCATTTCGATGAGCGCCTGCTCGGGGATCTCGCCCGCCAGAGTCGTAGTTTCCCGCGGCAAACCTTCCAGCGTTCGCGTGGAGACGTCGTTTCGCGCGACGATTCCCGCGGGCTGGAGCAATTCGGTCAAGCAATGAATCACCAGGTCGCGGCTGCGCTCCATGCCTTGGCTCAAGGTTTGAATCGCAAGATACGGGCCGTAGCGATCGGTGATCAGCCCGGGCAGCAGATCGGCCTCGGAGAAAACCAGACGGCAGGCGTTCGAATCGCGGACCACCCGCTCGCGAAGCCGGATGGCTTCCGTCAGCCGCCGGAGGAAAAAGCTCTTGTCAATCGGCTCGGCGGCGCGCGACAGCATGCGCAGGGCGATCTGCGACGTGGAGCTATAATGCGCCGTTCCGAGAAACGCGCCGCGCGGATCGATCGCACGTACGGCGTCGCCGGGTTGAGCTTCACCGCGATCGGTCATGTCGCTCGAATAGACCCAGGGATGGCCGCTTGCGACGCGGCCGGCGGCTTTGCGATTGACGCGAACTTGCGGAAACGGCGCGCTCACTCCGAATCAGGGCTGCTCCGGAACGCCGGGCAGCAAACCGACCACCGGAATGGAGTGCGAACCAAGCGAGACTTCTTCCGTTTCCGCGAGCACCAGCGCCTCTCCGTACGAACCCCGCGCCAGGTGGCGGTGGACGATCAAGCGGCGCTGGCGAATCGCGAGCACCCAATATTCAGGCACGCCCGCGCGGGCGTAGATGTCGCGCTTCTTGAAGGCGTCCTGCCGCACCGTAGTGTCGGCCACTTCCACCAGCACCAGCAGTTCGTCGCCGCGAGGATGACGCTGATCGTATTCAGGACTTGATTGGGCGAGGACCGCCACATCCGGCTCCGGCCAGGTCCACTTTTGGTCGCCGGCAGCGACTTCAATCGGGGCTTGCACCAGTATCCTGTCGGCGCCGAAGATCTCCGTAAACGCGACGGCAGTGCGGCGAATCGCTGCTGCATGAGGAGGATTTTGTCCCATCTTGTCGATCAGGTCTCCATCGATAAGCTCGCACCGCTCAATCATAGACAGCCCCGCCTCGAGCATCTGCTCCACTTCGGCGCGCGTGAAGCGCTTACGCGGCGGTGGGGGTTCGGCAGAGAGTTCGAGAATCTCCTCCAGCGGTTCTTGCAGGGTCGCGGCAGGCATATCTTCACGTTATCGCAGATCGCGAGAGGAAAGCGTTCTGTCTGGTAGCGTCCTAGTCTCTAGGACGCTACCTTTTGCCTGAGGTGGATGGGAAGTCGTTTCCTTGCGCGAGAGACCTTTGAAAATTTACTTCAAGCCCCTGCAAACAGCGGGCTTCGGGTTTTCTCAAAACTCACCCGTATACCGGCCAATCTCCTGAATGAGAGGCTCGTAGCCGCCGACGGAAAGCAGTATTCTTTTTTTCGTTCGAAACTGTTTTGTCGGAGGGTGAAGGCCCGACCAGCAGATCGAAACTTTGGCAGGCGACGGTCAGCGGCAGGCCTTCACGCCAGCCGTGATTCTCTTTATCGCACTGCCAGAGTCTAAAGACAACATTGACCCGGGGTGATCCCATTGGAGCTCCTACCTCGGCGCTGTCCGGTTTGTCGCGACGACACGATTATCGGCCACGGACGACGACTCCGTCAGAACCACGATGAACAGCATGAGGGCATCTGGGTGCGACGCGGAATCTGTCCGCCGTGCAGGAAGACTTTCACGATCTTGCCCGATTGCCTAGCGCCGTCCGGCCACTACAGTCTGCACTGTCGACAGCAGTCCT
>DATDGX010000109.1:0-6641 GCA_036521875.1 Binataceae bacterium (SeqCode) | reverse complement strand
ATTCCCACGCAGCGCATCGATTGGCCGCCTCCGTACAAGGATGCGACCGAAAAATATTCGGAGCAGGTGCAACTGTCCGCGGACCATCGCACGGTGGTGGGATACGTGGCGGGGCAGCCGTTCCCGCTGATTGATCCTAACGATCCGTTCGCAGCGACCAAGGTCATGTGGAACAACGTGTTCCGTCCGATTCAGTCGGATGACTATGATCTGCGTTTCTTTGACTGCGACGTGGAGTACACCGGACTCAACAAGCCGTACTTCCAGATCGCGTACGGGACGCTGGGCCACTACGCGGGCTACGACCAGGTGGGACGCACCGAGGTCGAGCCGATACCGACCGATCCGGACTTCAAGCGCAACAACCGGCTGTGGCTGTTCTACCTGGGACCGGAACTGGCGCCGGCGACCTCGCGCGGCACCAGCCTGCTGCGCTATCGCTATGCGGACCCCAAGCGCGCCGACGATTCGTGGACCTGGGAGACCGGTTCGCGCCGCCTGCGCCGCCTCGACGAGTCCATCCTGTCGAGTTCGACCGGCTCGCAGACCTGGGACCCGGACCATTATTCGGGCTTCAACGCCAAGACCGAGCAGTACAACTATAAGTTCGTCGGCGAGCGCAACATGCTGGCATGCGTGCGCGCGGAGCATTCGCCCGAGGTCCGCTGCCCGACCGACGGCGGCGCCAGCGCATGTCCCGAAATCTGGGAGATGCGCCACATGTACGTGATCGAGGCGAACCCGCGGAGGAGCGAGGAGACCACCAGTTTCCTGCATTCCAAGACCATGGTCTACATGGACTCGGAAATGTGGTTCGAGCCGTACATCGACACCTACGATCGTAAGGGCGAGCTGTGGCAGAACCACATCTACTGGGCCGCCTATCGCGACCGTCCGGTGCCGGATGCGAAGATCGCGATCTATCCGTTCAAGCGCGAGTTCATCGTGGGCGCGGCGTCGACCGACGAGCAGTCCTCGCTGGCGACGATGTGCTATCTGCCCTCGATGGAGACCCAGGAGCGCGAGTGCTGGTACATCAACATGGGCGCGGTCGACAAGGCCTGGTTCACCACCGAAGGGGTGGTCAAGGCGGCCGAAGTCGGCTTGATGCAGTAACTTAACTCTGAGCGTCTGACGCTCTCAGCCGGCGGGGTCATCCGATCCCGCCGGCCTTTTTTATGCGGCCGGACTGAGCGGCTCGGGGTTCGCGGAACCAGTCACAAAGCTTCGCGACGGACGACGGCTTGTGATCCATGCAGCCGCCTGGGCGCAGCACGCGGCGGATTACATCGTGAACAGACAATGCGACAGAACTGAAGATCGTGCGGCGCTGCGCAGTGCGGCGAGACGGCAGTTACGCGTGCCGATCGTGTCGCCGCGTTCATACTCAATATGGTGTAGCCGCGTTGGCAGCAAACAGCAGCGCCGCGCCGCCGGAGAAGACGCGCTCGGAAGTTCGCTCCCCATTCATGTGTGCTGAGATCTCCCGTCCTGCCGCTGCAACGACACCCACAACCTGCCTCAGCGCTTCTCGTACGCGTCGTGATGGCGCAACCAGTAGCCGGTTTCGTTGCGCCCCTTCGGCGCCCGGTCGAACCACTGGTACATGCCCCAGAGGCCGTCCAGTCCGCGCGCATAAGTGGAATAGGCGTGATAGACGACGCCGTCCTCGAGCACAAACGAGCTCATGCCGGGCCTCTCCCGCGCGTAGGTGGGCACGTCGGTGCCGGTCATGGCAGCGCCCTTGGCAGACCCGTCGGGTGTTGCACGCGTGGGTGTGTCGGGCGCCTTGCCGCTACGCAATTGCGACGACGCCCCGCTCCGGTAGTTGTATTCGACGGATCCCTCGCGCTGTTGCTCCTCGGTCACCGAGACGTTGAAGTCGAAGTTGAATTCGCCGCCAAAGGAGGACGCCCAAGGAAACGTCCACCCCATCCGCCGTTTGTACGCCAGGATCTTCTCGAGCGGCGCCCGCGAGACCGCCCAGAGCATCACGTCGTGGTTGGCCAGGTGCACGGCAAAGCCGTTGAATCCGTCCGCAATCGCGGAGCAGGAAGGGCATCCCGCCGTGTAGTCCGGCCCGAACATGAAGTGATAGACAAGCAGTTGCGAGCGGCCTCGGAAGAGATCCACCAGCGAGGCGCTCCCGTCGTCCGTCTCGAATCGATACGCCTTGTCGATCTGCACCCACGGCAGCTCCTGCCGCCGCCGCGCCAGCTCGTCGCCGCGTCGTGTAAGCTCCTTCTCCGCCGCAAGCAGCTCGAGTCGCGCTGACCGCCATTCTTCACGTGTCCCGGTCGCGTGTGTCGTCATCGTTCTTCTCTCCCTTGGATGATCTCCATATACGGAAGCTGAAATCCGTGAACTCAATCAGGCGGCATCCGCCTAATCCGAGTCGCTGCGGAAGAAGGCGGCGAACAGGATTAGCGTGACGCCGATTGTGATTGCGCTGTCGGCGACGTTGAAGATCGGGTAGTTCCACCCGTAGTAGTGCACGCGGAGGAAGTCGATGACCTCGCCGCGGACTAAGCGATCGATGAGATTGCCGCCGGCGCCCGCCAAGATCAGCGCGAAACCAATCGAGGTCGGCGTGAAGCGGTCGGATTGCGCGAGCAGCACCAGCAGCGCCACGATCGCGGCGATCGCCAGCGAGAACAGGAACACGCCGCGAAACCACGGCGGCAAGTTGGTGAACATGCTGAACGCCGCGCCCGCATTCTGGGTGAAGGTGATGTCGAAAAAATTGCGGATCACCGGGATGCTCTCGTACAGCATCATGTGCGAGCGGATGTAGAGCTTGCTGAGCTGATCGAGCACCAGGATCGGAATGGTGATGAATCCGATCAGCGCCAGAAAAGCGCGGCGCCGCGGAGGCGGCGGCACCGCACCGGGAATCGGCGAGGAAGCCGCGGAACTCACGCGCTCGCCTTGACCACGGCGCGGCATCGCGGATCCAGTTCCGGATGGCCGCCGTCATCGAAGTAACACCAGCATCGAAGGCACTTCACGCCCGGCGCGTGGCGCGCTGCAAGCACGAGCGGCAGATGCGGTGCGACGCGGACGAAGGTGCCGTCGAGGTTAAAGTCCTCGCGGCCGGCGGCCTGCGCGCGAAGCTTGGCCGCGTCTTCGGGGTCCAGAAGTTTGACTCCGGAGACGATGAACAAATCCTTGAAAGTGTCGCGATACTTCGCGAGCAGTTCCCCGAGTCCGCCGTTCTCGGCGGCGACGGCGCCGAGGCTCACCGTGGCCTCGAGTGGCGCGCCGATGACGCCCGCCTGGCGCATCGCCTCGAGCAGCTTCAGCGTCTCGTCGCGGACCTTGAGCATCTGATCCCAGCGCGCCTCGAGCTCCGCGTCGCGCCATTCGGGACGCGGCTCCGCAAAGGTCAGCAGATGCACGCTCTCCGCGCTTTTTCCGGGTAGATGCGAATAGACTTCCTCGGCGGTGAATGGGATCAGTGGCGCGAGCATCCGGATCAGCGCGTCCAGCACCAGGTACAGCGCGCTCTGCGCCGAGCGCCGCTCGCGCGAGGCGGCGCCGTCGCAGTACAGCCGGTCGCGCGCGACGTCGATATACAGCGAGCTCAGATCGATCACGATGAAGTTCAGGATCGCATGATAGGCGGTCTGGAAGTCGAACTTGTCGTACGCGCGGCGCACGCCGGACTTGAGATTCTCGAGGCGCGAGAGGAAGAAGCGATCGAACTCCAGCATCGCATCGAGCGCCACTTGGTCGCGCGCGGGATCGAAGTCGGCGAGATTGCCGAGCAGAAAGCGGCAGGTGTTGCGAATCTTTCGATAGGACTCGGAGACCGCGGTGAAGATGGTCTGCCCCAGCGCCATCTCGGCCGAGTAATCGATCGAGGCATAGACCATCCGGATCACGTCGGCGCCGACGCGGTTGGCGACGTCGGCCGCATCCTCGGCGTTGCCGAGCGACTTGGCCATCTTGCGCCCTTGCTCGTCGACGGTGAGGCCGTGGCTCACGACATTACGGAACGGCGCCGCGCCGCGCGTCGCGACCGCGTTTACCAGAGACGACCCGAACCATCCGCGCGCCTGCTCCACGGCCTCGAGGTAGGCGTCGGCGGGCCAGGTTAGTTCGGCGCGTTTTTCGAGCACCGCGGCCTGCGAGCATCCGGAGTCGAACCATACGTCGAGCACGTCTTCTTCCCTGGCGAATTTGGCGGCGCCGCAACTGGCGCATCGGTAGCCGGGGTCGGCGAAATCTTCGACCGGCCGCCGATACCACGCGTCCGATCCTTCGCGCGCGAAAATTTCCTCGACGCGCTTCATGGTCGCGGGGTCAAGTCCGACGGCGCCGCATTTCTCGCATCGGAGCGCCGGGATCGGCACTCCCCACGCGCGCTGGCGCGATAGCGTCCAGTCGGGGCGGGTCTCGGTCATGTTGCGAATGCGGTCGCGCGACCACGCCGGAAACCATTGCACCTGGTCAATCGCGTCGACGATGCGACGGCGCAAGTCCTTGTGATCGATGCGCAGGAACCACTGCTCGGTGGCGAGAAAAATCAGCGGCGTGTGCGAGCGCCAGCAATGCGGGTAGCTGTGCGCGAGCGTCTGGGCGTGGAGCAGAGCGCCGCGCTTGCGCAGGTCCGCGACGATCGCGTCGTTGGCCTCGAACACACGGCGGCCCGCATACTCGCCCGCCTCGGCGGTGAACACGCCCGCACCGTCGACGGGAGCGAAAGTCGGCAGCCCGTATGCCTGGCCGGTGACATAGTCGTCGTAGCCGTGGCCGGGCGCAGTGTGCACCAGTCCGGTGCCGGCGTCGGCGGTGACGTGATCGCCGAACATCAGCTTGACGTCGCGCGCGACGAACGGATGACGGAACACGTCCTGGCCGTTGAGCGCTTTCAGGGCGGCGCGGCTGAGCGCGATACGCCGCTCGACTTTGAGGCCGCATTCCTTCTCGACCGCGTCGGCGAGGCGCGCCGCGACGACGTAATACTTGTCACCGACTTTCAGTGCCATGTACTCGAACGATGCATTGAGGCTGATGCCGAGATTGGCGGGCAGCGTCCACGGCGTGGTCGTCCAGATAACTGCGAAGAGCTTACCCGCGCGATGGGCCGCGGCGAGTTCGGCGCTGTCCTTGGGCTCGGCAGCAAGCGCGGCGGCGTCGGCGAGCGTGGCGTTGAATGCGAACGCGACGTAAATCGAGGGCGAGATGTGCTGCTCGTATTCGACTTCGGCCTCGGCGAGCGCGGTGCGGCAATCGACGCACCAATGGACCGGGCGGCGGCCGCGATAGATGTATCCGTCCTCGACGAGACGGCGCAGCACACCGACCTCGGCTGCGTCGTATTCGGGATTCATCGTGAGGTAAGGGTTTTTCCAGTCGCCGATACATCCGAGGCGGCGGAAGTCGATGCGCTGAAGATCGATCCACTTCTCGGCCTCGGCGCGGCACAACGCACGCAGCTCGAGCTTCGGCATCGTGCGCGCAAAGTCGCCCAACTCGCGCGAGACTTTGTGCTCGATCGGCATCCCATGGCAGTCCCATCCGGGGACGAAGGGCGTGCGATGCCCCATCATCGAGCGCGTCCGCACCACGAAGTCCTTGAGAATCTTGTTGAGCGCGGTGCCGAGATGGACGCGGCCGTTGGCGTAGGGCGGTCCGTCGTGGAGGACCCAGGTGGGCGCGTCCGCGCGCGCCGCCATCAGGAGACCGTAAATTTCAATTTCGTCCCAGTGCTTGAGGGTCTCGGGTTCCCGTTTCGGCAGGTTCGCCTTCATCGGGAAGTCGGTCTTGGGAAGCTTGAGGGTCGCTTTGTAGTCGGTCTCGGCCACGGATGGTATGCGTCGGCGCGAGGCGCGCCGGAACACTCCTTAGATGATTTTTAAATTGCGCTGATTCTACTTTTACTTTATCCGACAAGATTATCCGACGCGGTCGCGCCGCGCGACCCTGCGCATGAAGTCGCTTTTCGCGCTGTGGCGTCTGAGGGTCTGCATGAAACAGGTCAGTTTGAAATCGGCGGCGGCGCTTCGTATGATCGCGAGTGGCAACCTGGAAGATTGATCACATGGGACTTCGCAAAGTCACTTACTTCGACAAAGAAGGTCCGGCGCTGATTCCGGTCGAGGAAGACGGACAGGCCAAGCCCGCCGTGCTCGGCGTGCGCTGGACGAATCCCGAAACCTTCGAAACCATTCGCGTGCGCGGCGGAACACGCACCGGTCCCCATAACGAGGTGCTGGAAGAAATTCCGGCGACGACCGATCTCAGCCCGTTCGACTTCGAGGAGATTCCCGAAGCTCCTGCGAAGCCGGGAGCGCCGCCGAAGGCGGAGCGGTGAGCGGTGCCGGCGCGCTAGCGGGCCTGCGGGTCCTCGATCTCACCAACTATCGCGCGCAACTGGCGGCGCGCCTGCTCGCCGACATGGGCGCCGACGTCATCAAGGTCGAGCCGCCGGGCGGCGACGCGGCGCGGCGAATCGGTCCGTTCCTCGACGACCTGGCGCATCGCGATCGCAGTCTTTTTTTCTGGTTCTACAATCTCAACAAGCGCTCGCTGACTCTCGACCTCGATCATCCGCGCGGCCGCGAGCTGATGCTCGCCCTCGCCCGCTCCGCCGACGTGATCGTGGAGAGCTTCGCGCCGGGAATGATTGCCGCGAT
>DATDGX010000108.1:0-28548 GCA_036521875.1 Binataceae bacterium (SeqCode) | reverse complement strand
GCTCCGAAGTCCCACTAGTCGGTTCCGGTCGTCGAGCCCCGCTGCTCCCCAAAGCGCGGAGTCCAGTCCCCATGCCTGCGGAGGCTACCATAAGGCCAGGTGGTCCACAAACCGTATTATTTTAATTGATAAGGTTAATTGTTTTAGTTGACTGGCTAAAGTAATTCACTTTAAATCGGATCGTCGGGCTGGCGGGCCACCTGCGAATCTCCCACCGAGCAGGCCAGCCGATTTGATCTATGAAGTACTTCGCCTTGATTCTGTGCGTTCTTGCCGTCACCGCATCCTCCGCCGGCAGCTTCATGCTTGGCCTGGCCAGAACCCTCGACAGCGACGAGTCGCTCTACGCGCGGAACGGCGCCGGCAGGGAAGTGGAACTTGCGGAGACCGGGGTCGCGGGACCGGACGGCGCGATAGTGCAGGACCTGGGCATTCCGTCCGTCGCGCAGGACGGCACCGTTCTGTTCGCGGCGGCGATTCTCGAGAAGCAGAATCTGCGCTGGAGAATTTTTGCCGCGAATCCGGAATCGGGCGAATCGATTCCGCTGAGCGTGCCGCGGACCTCCGCAATCCTGCCTGAGATGAGATTCGACCCGCGTCCAATCGCCGCCAGCGATGGCGCGGTGATTTTCGGGGCTCACCAGGCGCAGGGCGGCGACGCGGTGTTCAAGCTCGTCGACGGCCAGCTCAGCAGTCTGCTCCGCACCGGCGCCCCGACGCGCGACGGGCGTGCGATTCGCGCCTTGTCGTTCGGCACCGTCGCAGCCGCGAACCGCGGACAAGTCGCGCTCGCGGCATACTTGCAGCCCGGCGGACAGGCGGAATTGCTGATCTCCGCAACCGGCGACGTGACCGTGCTGGCCGCCGAGGGCGACGCCGCGCCCGGCGGCGGACGATTCCTCAGCGGCTTCAGTCCTCCCGCGGCTAGCGAGTCGGGAAACGATCCGGTCGTCGCCTTTACCGCGCGCACCAGTCGCGGCGATGCCCTGTTCCTCTATAGCCAGGGAAGGGCGCGCCGCGTGCTTTCCAACGGCGCTGCGTGCAAGGGCGGCCGCATCAAGTATCTATGGCCGAGCCGGCCCGGCCTCATGCCCGGCGGCACACTTGCGATTCTCGCGAGCTGCTCGGGGACGCCCGCGATTCTGCTGGTCACTCGCGGCGGCGCAAAAGTGGTGCTGCGCGCCGAGCAGAATACCGCGCGGGGCCGCCCGTTCTACCACGTGAATAATCCGATGCTCTCCGCATCGGGCGCGATCTTTTTCGGCGCGACCGGCGCGGACGACGTGGATCGGATTTATTCGATCTCCCGCCGCGGAACGATGAGCGAGATCGCTCCGTTCCAGAACTTCGACCGGCAAATTTCCGATCCGGCGCCGCTGGCGCACACCGTTTCCAGCGCCGCGATCGCGATCAATCAGCACGGAGTTGTCGCCTACCTCGGCGGCCGCTGAGCGAAATACCCGGCCCCGAATTAAGCGAGTCAAAAAAAAGGAAATGAGAATCAGGAGGTTCCTATGTTCGCTAAGAGACTGAAATTCAGTTGGTTGCCTGCCGTCGCCCTCGCCCTGGCGATGCTCACGCTGGGAACGCCGGCACGCGCGCAGGTGAAGCCCGGCGACTTCATCACCGCCGAGAAGGCAAACCAGGTGCGCGACCTGGTGTCGCCCGGCGTCTTCTACAAAGTGCAGCGCGGAATGTCGATGAAGATCATTCCGACGCAGCGTATCGACTGGCCGCCTCCCTATAAGGACGCGACCGAAAAATATTCCGAGCAGGTCACCCTGTCTCAGGATCACCGGACCGTGATCGGCTACGTCGCAGGTCAGCCGTTTCCTTTGATCGATCCAAACGACCCGTTCGCCGCGACCAAGATCATGTGGAACAACGTGTTCCGCCCGATCCAGTCGGACGACTACGACCTTCGCTTCTATGACTGCGACGTTGAGTACACCGGTCTCAACAAGCCATTTTTCCAGATCGCCTACGGAACGCTCGGCCACTACGCGGGCTACGATCAGGTGGGACGCACCGAAGTCGAGCCGATTCCGACCGATCCCGATTTCAAGCGCAATAACCGGCTGTGGCTGTTCTACCTCGGACCGGAACTGGCGCCCGCGACTTCGCGCGGAACCAGCCTGCTGCGTTATCGCTATGGCGATCCGGGGCGCGGCGACGACACCTGGACATGGGAAACCGGCTCGCGCCGGCTACGGCGCCTGAACGAGGGTCTGAACTCGAGCGCCACCGGCTCGCAGACGTTTGATCCCGATCACTATTCGGGCTTCAACGCCAAGACCGAGGAATACGATTACAAATTCCTGGGCGAGAAGAACATGCTCGCGTGCGTGCGCGCGGAGCACGTACCGGAGGCCCGCTGCCCGACTGATGGCGGCGCCAGCGCCTGCCCCGAGATCTGGGAGATGCGCCATATGTACATCGTGGATGCGGTCCCGCGGCGCGGCGGCGGTGCACAAATGACCAACCAGGCGCTCCACTCCAAGACCACGGTCTACATGGACTCGGAAATGTGGTTTGAGCCGTACGTCGACACTTACGATCAGAAGGGCGAGCTGTGGCAGAACCACATCTACTGGGCCGCCTATCGTGATCGCCCGGTGCCCGATGCGAAAATCGCGATCTATCCGTTCAAGCGCGAGTTCATCGTAGGTGCGGCTTCAACCGATACGCAGTCTGCGTTGACCACGATGTGCTATCTGCCCTCGATGGAGACGCAGGAGCGCGAGTGCTGGTACATCAACATGGGCGCAGTCGACAAGGCCTGGTTCACCACCCAAGGCGTAGTGAAAGCAGCCGAAGTCGGCCTGATGCAGTAACCAAGACCGAGCGTTTTGACGCTGAACGCCGGCGGGATCATCCAATCCCGCCGGCGTCTTTTTTTTTGCGTAGCGATGAACAGAAACTCTGCTCGAAGAGAGAAAACCACTCGGCCCCGATGGCGTCGGCAAAGAAAGCGACGCTACCTTGAGAGTCAGTGATTTTGTGAAAAGTGCCAAAGAAATTTTGCGCGAACGACAGTTCAGATTTAGCGCGCCGGATAATTTGATCGATCAAAAGTCACTTAGTTTGATCTAGAGGGCGGCGGAAGCACCCCCTGCAGGAGCGCCAGCGCGCGGCGCTCCTCATCGTCGACCGGTATGCTGGGCGTCGTATCTGGGTCCTTGCGGCGCTGTGCGGCGAGAAGCTCTCTGCGGTCGACCATCTTCTGAAGATTATCGGACAATTCGTGGTGTCTAGGCACCTCCGGATCGGCTGGCTCAAATCGGCCCTCATCGCCGAGAATCAAGCTTTTGTAGCGGTACCCGTCGAACAACAGAAAAAGTTGCGGCGCTAATAGGACAGCACGCGCCGGAAGACCACCAAAGCGGACTGTTCGATATCAGCAGTAGCTCGCGGGCCGCCGCACGCCGTCGTCGCCGCGGTGGCAGATTTTGAGCCGGTGATTCCGTCTTCGTCCCAAGGGGAGCGGACAGAAGAGAGCCGGGATTTTTGCGATCTTGTCCGCTTACTCCTCTTCGATTATCTCGTCAGGCCACAGCAGAGAACCTCCGTCCTTCCAACGGGCCGTAGAAAAAGGACGTCATTATGAGCGAAGGCCGCCGAGTCGAAGGATCTCAGCCGTAACTGCGATCCGAAAACTGTTGGCATGCGATCCAGCAATTTTATTCCCCAGCGACAGCGGAGCCGGTTCCGCCCCTGGGTCCAGGTGCTGGCACCTGGTTAGCGCGGGGATGCGTCGGCGGCGCGAGGCGCGGGCTTCGCTGCGGCGCTCGCGCGTTCCGATTCCGGCAGCGTCCAGGTTCCGCCTATCTCACGCAGCACGATGCGATCCGACTGATCGCCCGCTGCTGCGATCAGCCGCTTCAGCGGCTCGTCCATCGGCTCTTTTGAAAGCCTGAAGGTTCCCCAGTGGATCGGGACCAGGTAGCGCGCGCCCGTCTGCTTGAACATCTCCCACACCTGCTCGGGATTGGCGTGGTTGCGAATCCACGGGTCGTACGCGCCGATCGAGAACACCGCGACTTCGGGCGGATTCGCCGCGACTGCCGCGAATAGATCGGTGATGGCGCTGTCGCACGCGAGCAGCACGCGGACGCCGTCTTTTTCCAGCACGTAACTGTCGAAGCCATAGTCCGCGCCCATCGGCGGCCATCGCTTGCCCCAATGGTTCGCACCCATCGCGCGAATCTTGAGGCCCTTCACCACCGTCTCCTCGCCCCACTTGAGCTCGCGCACGTCCGCGTAGCCGAGCGGCGCGATCAGCCGCGAGCAGCCCTCGCATGCGACCACGACCACATTTTTCGGCAACGCCCTGAGCGACGGCAGGTCGAGATGATCCATGTGGGCGTGCGTGATCAGGATGAGGTCGAGCGCTTGCAGCTCCGCCGGCGACAGCGGCGGAGCAGTGACGCGGCGCGGGCCGATAGTCGCGATCGAATCGATCGCGAGCCCCACGCGCGAGAACAGGCTCGGATCACTTATCAGCCGCACGCCGCGAAAGTTCATCAGCACCGTCGCGTGGCCGAGATTTGCGATAGTGAGCGCGCCGTTCGGCCATGACGCCGGATCGATCCGCCCGCCCGGCGAGGTTCCGTTCGCTTCCATCTCCGCAGGGTACGGTGTCGAGCTCACAATCGCCAGCGCCAGTATAAGTCCCGTGACCACGATCAAAACCAGGACTGCGATGACAACCAGTCCGCCTGTCCGCGATCCGCGCACACCGATGCACCCGTCACTAACAGCCGCTCCCGCGTTCTGCTAGTGCGGCTCCTTCTCCGGCTTGAAGCAGGGCAGCTTCTTGATCAGCGCAAAGCTGTAGGCGCGCCCGTGCCAGTAGAAGACGCCATTCTCCGCGCCGAACGACGTGGTCATCGCGGCCATCTGCTCGCTCTCGGTCGAGCTCTCCGAGATGGACGGAACGTAGGCGAGGAATTCGGGCTCGTCGGGCACCAGCATGTCGGTCAGCGGCGGGTTGAAGCTGAGCTTGGTGAGCGCGCCCCTCTGTTCCCATCCATTGTTCGGCGACGAGGGAGTGCGCACGTACAGCCAGATCGGATTGCCGTCCTGCTCGATGAGGCGCCACTGGCGCGATTCGACCACGCCATCCTTGGTCCTGCGCAGCTCCTCGACGCCGGGCGTGGACTTCACCAGATCGTCGCAGCGCTCGGCATTGTCGCCTTTTACCTCTTCGCCGCCGCTGACTGATTGGGCGACGCTCACCCCGGCCGCCATCCCGACCTGTCCGACCACCGGCGCTAACTGCGAGATCGCGGCCGCGGCGCATCCCACGCACCCCATCGCGAGCGCCGCGATAATCCACACCGCCGCGCGCGTCACGGCTTGCGCGCGATCACCATCGCGGACGTGAACGGCGGAGCGGGCAGTGGCTGAAGGCGAATATCGACGAAACCGGCGGCGGCGAGCCATCCCGAGACCTCATCGTAAGAGTAGTCGCGCCCGCGGGTGGTTAGAAGAAGGTAGAGCGAAAAAATCGCGCCCGCCCGAGGCTCGGTCAGATCGCGATTCATCACGTGGTCCTTGATTATTACCAGCCCGTCTGATCTCAGTGCGCGAAAACACTTGCGCATTAACTCCGCGTTAGTGTCCGCGTCCTCGCTGTGCACGATGTTGGAAATGAAGATGGCGCCGCGCGGGCCCGGCAGCTCATCGTGCAGGTAGTCGACGGTCTTGAGCTCGATTCGCGCCGCGGCCTCGGGCTCTCGTTCGGCGAGCACGCGGCGCGCCACTTCCAGGGTCGCGGGCAAATCGTAAACCGCGGCGCGCAGATGCGGCCAGCGCCGGAGCATCGCGGCCAGGTAAGTGCCGGGACCGCCGCCGAGATCCGCGATCGAATCGACGCCGCTCAAATCGAGATGCTCGGCTACGTGGCGGGCGTCTCCGCGCGCGCGGACCAGGCTGTCCATGGCGCGGATGAAGCGCTCGGTGTCGTCGGGACGCGATTGAAACATGTCCGGAGTTCGCGCCGGCGCGCCGCTCCGAATCGAGTCCTCGAGATGCGCCCAGGTGCCGAACAGCGCCTCATCGAACAGGATCATGCCGCCAAGATATTCGTCCGAGCTTTCCAGCAGATAGCGCCGCGAGGCGTCGTTCAAATCGTAGCGGCCGGCGGGCTTCGCCAGGAATCCCAATGACACCAGCGCGTTGGCAAGGATCGCGGTCGCGCGGCGATCGCTGTGAATCGCGGCGGCGAGTCCCACCTCGTCCAGCGGCTCACGCGCCAGCACCTCGAACATTTTGAGCTTGACCGCGACCTGGATCGCGCGCGCCTCGGCGTGACCGCCAGCAAGCCCTGCAAGCTCAGCAAACTCCATGATGGCGCGATGCGGATCGAATCAGTGAATAAAATCCTGGGTCACGTAGAAACTGCCGTCGGCGGCGCGCGCAACTCCGACTCCGGTCTCGGCGAACTTGTCGGAGAGCATAGTATCGCGATGCGTCGCGCTCTTGAGCCAGCCCTGGGTCGCGCGCGCGGCGAGCCCGTTGGGCTCGCGGTAATCGTCCATATAGATATTCTCGCCGAGCGCCTGGTAGACGATCCCGACGCCCTTGACCCGGTCCGCCGGCCCGGTCCCTTCGGGGCTGCCATGCGACAGGTAATGGCGCATCGCCATGTCGTAACTATGCCCGCGAGCGACCACCGCGAGCCGCGCGGAAAACTTGAGCGGCTTGCGCCCCGAGCGGTGGCGCTCCTCGTTGACCATCTTCAGGATCTCGGCTTCCTGCAGAGTCAGCCCCGCGACTTCCTCAGGCGAGGGCGGCGCGGACTGTAGCAGGTAGAGCCGCACGACCACCGCGCCGATCAGCGAGACGACCAGCAATCCCATGCCTGCCTTGATCGCCCGGCGGCGGCGGACCACTGTGGGAGTCGGCATCGGGATTACCTTCGCGGGTCCCCGATGAAGCCTGGGAGAGTTGCGGCGGGTGGCGGGTGAACCTCTCATGGTGGAACTCAACGCGTGCAAAGCAAGTTGTTAAGCGCGGGAGTCATTGTGAACACCGCGGCACCAGAGACGGCACGGCCAGGTACATGATCGCCGGCCATGAAAATTTGTAATCGTCGCGCCGTGTCAATGTCAACGCGAATCGCGCTTGCGTCATGCGCGATGGTTTGCTTGTTCGCCCTCCATCACGCCGCACTTGCCCGCGCGTCGGCTCCTGTGGCTGATTCGGCCGACGCGCTCCCCCCGAACGCGCTCGCCGACGCGCCGAGTCTCTACCTGCGCAAGGCCTCGGCGGGCCCTGTCCGCTGGCAGCCGTGGGGCGCGCCGGCATTTTCGCTCGCGCGCAAACTGCACCGGCCGGTTCTGCTCGATATCGGCGCGATGTGGTGCCATTGGTGCCACGTGATGGACGAGACCACTTACAGTGACGCGAAAGTCGCCGATCTCATCAACCGCAATTTCGTTCCGATCAAAGTCGACACCGACGAGCGGCCCGATATCGACGCCTACTACCAGGACGCGGCAGGAGCGTTCGGCGCCGGAGGATGGCCGCTCACCTGCTTCACCGCCGACGACGCCGCTCCGGTTTTCATCGCAGGATACATGCCGCCCGACGCCGCGGAGCGCACCCCGCGCGGCTTTGGGATGCTGTGGGTGCTGGATCGGGTGCAGGGCGCTTACGCCAACGACCCGAACTTCGCGAAGGTCGCGCACGACCTCGCTGCAAAAATCGCCGAGCACGGTTCGACGCTCGCCGCCGACCACACCACGGCGGACGGACTCCGCGCGCGCATCCTCATCGAACTCAAGGCCAGCTACGATCGCGATACGGGAGGCTTCGGCGCGGGCAAAGGGCCGCGCTTCTACGACTTCCCCGCGATCCAGCTCGCGCTCGCGCACGGATTTTTCGGCCATCCCGAGTACACCGCGATGGCGCTCGATACGCTCAGAAAAATCGCCGCCGGAGGCGTCTACGACCAGCTCGGCGGCGGATTTCATCGCTACTCGACCGACCCGAACTGGCGCGTGCCGCATTTCGAAAAAATGGGGTACGACCAGGCGATGGGACTCCGCGCCTATGCCGAAGCGTATCAGGCCAGCGGCGATCGCGCGCTTGCCGAGGTTGCGCGCTCGATCGTCGGCTACGTCAACGGCTCGCTGCTCGATCCGAAGACACACACGTTTTATTCGCATCAGGACGCCGACTCGTTCGCGGGCGACAACGGCGGCTACTACACGTGGACCGCCGACGAGGTGAAGCGCGCGATGGCGCCGGCACAGGCGCGGGCGGCGCTGCTCTACTTCGGCTTCAGCGATTTGCCGGCGCGCGCGCCCAATGGCCGCATCGTGCTGCGCGTCGCGATGGACTCCGCGCAACTCGCGGAGCGCATGCAGGTTCCGGAGCCGCGCGCGAAACAGTTAATCGCGCAGGCGCGCGCGGCGATGCTCGCGGCGCGGCAACGCCGCAAAACCCCGCAGGTCGATCACGCGGTGATGACCGACCGCAACGCGCTGATGGCGTCGGCGTACCTGAGCGCCTCGCAAGCGCTCGGCGATCCTCAGCTCGCGCGGATCGCGCTCGACGATCTCGACTTCATCCTCGCACACCTGCGCGCGCCCGACGGCGGGTACTATCACGAATGGTCGAACTCGCGCGCGTCGGTGCCAGGGCTGGCGGCGGACCAGGTCTACCTGCTCGCGGCGCTGGTTGACGCGTACCAGATGTCGGGGGAAACGAAATATCTCGCCCAGGCACGCGTAATTGCGACGTGGGTAATGAAGAGTCGTCATAACGGGCTGCTTGCGAATCGCACAACGATCGAGTTTGTCAACCTGGTCGCTCTCCAGCCCGCGACGCCCCAAGTCATGTTCGACCAGCCGATGCCGTCGGTCGAGGCGACCGCGGCGATCGCGATGGCGACGCTGGCAGCGCTCATCTCCGACCCGAGCTACGCGCAAACATCGAGCGACCTGCTGAAGACCGCGCCAGCGATCACCGGCGCGATGCCGCCGTCGACGCTCGGCACGCTTGGGCTTGCGCTCGAGCGTAGCGCCGACGGCGAGGCGGTAGTCGCGATCGTCGCCGCCAGCGGCGTCGGCGCGCGCGCGTCGGCGAGTGCCGCTGCGGCGTCGCTCACCGACGCAGCGCTCCGCACCTATCGTCCGTTCAAAGTCGTGATGCGAATTGATTCGGCGAACGGCGCGCAGTCGCCGCCCGCGATGCGCGCGATGCTCGCCGCGAGCGCGGGCCGCAACGTGCCGCTCGCCTTCGTATGCGCCGGCACCGCGTGCGCGAATCCGGTCGAGCAGCCCGCGCGGCTTGCCGACCTGATCCGGAAGTTCGGCGTCGCGACGGAATCTAAAGGCGGTCTCGCGCAACGCTGACGCGCCGCGCGTCTACCACTTTTCCTTGAACGGGCGCACGTCGAGCTCGTACGTCCATGCGCTCTTGTCCTGATGCGCGAGGTGCCAGTACGACTCCGCGATTGCCGACGGCTTTAACATGTCATCGTCCTTGATCTGCGGGAAGCGCTCGCGGATGGCGGGCATGTCGATCGCGCCGTCAATGTTTACGTACGCGACGTGGATTCCCTGCGGGCCCAGGTCGCGCGCCATCACCTGTCCGAGACCGCGCGTCGCGAACTTCGCGGGACCGAACGCGGCCGAAGTCGCGAACGGTTTGACTCCCGCGGTCGCGCCGGTGAGCAGGATGACGCCCGCGCCTTTTTTCAGCATCGCGGGAACCACCTGCTGGGCGCATAGAAACGCGCCGAACGTGGTGACCCGCCAGGTGTTCTCGAAGGTGCTGGGCTTGGTGTCCAGCAGCTTTCCGAACGGGCGCATGGCCGCGTTGTAGAGCAGTGCGTCGATCTCGCCAAGCTCACTGCGGATGCGCGCGAACGCAGCCTCGATGTCCCCGGCTTTGCTGACGTCGGCCGGCACTGCCAGCGCGCGGCCGCCATCGGCTTCGATTTCCTTTGCGAACGAGGCGAGCTTGTCCTCACCGCGCGCCACCAGCGCGACTGCGTAGCCTTTCGCGAAACGGCGCGCGAGCGCGGCGCCGAGGCCGGCGCCGACTCCGACCACCGCGGCAACGGGACGGATATTCGATTGAGCCATTTCAACTACCTCACGGGAGGAGCAGGAGCTTGCCGGTCGACGCGCGCGACTCCATGAAGCGATGCGCTTCGGCCGCCTGCGCGAGCGGGAAGGTTTTGCCGATCAGCAGCTTGAGCTTGCCGTCGGCCATCAGCTTGTACGACTCCTCGATTCCGCGGCGCATCACCTCGGGCACCGCGGCTACGGTATACAGCACGAAGCCGCTCACCTTGAGCGATTTCTCGAACAGCGCGAACAGGTTGAGCGGCTGCGTCGGGCCGCCGGCCGCTCCGAACAGAATCGTATGGCCGAATGGGGCGAGGCACTTGAGCCCTTTTTCGAAAGTGGTCGCGCCGACCGCGTCGAGGATCAGGTCGACGCCCTTGCCGCCAGTGATGCGCATCGCCTCGGCCGCGAAGTCGTGAGTGGCGTAGTTGATGACGTCGTTCGCGCCATACTCCTTCGCGAGCGCGGCCTTGCTGTCGCTCGACACCGTACCGATCACGCGGGCGCCGGCGGCCTTTGCGATCTGGATCGCCACGATGCCGACCCCGCCCGCCGCCGAATGGGTCAGCACGGTCTGGCCCGGCGTGGTGCGATGCGCGGTGTGCAGCATGTGCCACGCGGTCAGTACCTGGACGGGAAACGCCGCGCCTTGCTCGAAGCTTATCGAGTCGGGCAGCGGGATGACCTGCGCTGCCGGAGCGAGCGCATACTCGGCGTAGGCCTTGCTGCCCAGTGCCGCGACGCGCATGCCGGCCTTGACGTTGGTGACGCCTTCACCGACCGCGTCGACAATCCCTGATACCTCGAGGCCCGGAGTGTCGGGCAGCTTCGGCTGCACCAGGTATTGTCCCTGGCGAAAGCGCGTATCAGCGAAGTTGATCCCGATCGCGCGGACCTTGACCAGCACCATTCCCGGCTTGACCTCGGGTTTGGGAACTTCGGCGAGATGCATGACCTCGGGGCCGCCGACCTGGTCGAAAACAATTGCTTTCATGCGTGTGACCTCGTGCGCGGACGCCGCGCGGACAGGATTTTCAGATTCATTTTCAAGCATGCGGGCGGTGATGAAAAATAGACTCGCGTCATGCCGCCCGCTTGAGCGCGTCTTCCACGAATTCCAGCCGATCGTTTCCCCAGAACATTTCACCATTGACAAAAAACGTCGGCGCTCCGAACGCGCCGCGGCTGATAGCCTCGTCGATATTGGCGCGCAGGCGATCCTTGATGTCGGCGCCCTCGATCAGAGCCGGATCGATTTCCGCTTCGTTGAGAAGCCGGCGCAGCGCTTCTTCCTTGCTCAAGTCCTGCGCCTGCTCCCAGATCGCGCGGAACGCCGCCGAGTGAAACGCGGAGAAGCGCCCGTGAAGCTGCGCCGCGATCGCGCCGCGCATCACCCGAATCGTACTGAACGGGAAATGAGGGTTCATCTGCATTGGCGCGCCGTAGCGTTTGGCCCATCGTTGGACTTCCACAACGGTGTACGCGCCTTTGGTCGGATTGGCGATCGGCGACGCGTTTCCGGTGGCCTTGAATATCGCTCCGAGCAAGATCGGCCGATACACGATCTCCGCTCCGGCGCGCTGCGCAAGCGCGGGGAGCTGGGTGTCGGCGAGATAACTGAAGGGGCTGATATAGTCGTAGAAGAATTCGAGTTGTCTCGCCATCGTGAATCTCTCCCGCCGGACGCCGCGCCGCGCAAGTCCACCGTTTGGTCAGATCTGATTGCGCAAACGCTGCATCGCAATTGGCGCTTGACTGCCGCCAGCCGAGTTTCAAATTGCAACTATCCTTGTAGCGCGCAACGGCGCGGGTTGCAAACCTGCGGCGTGCTGCCGGTGGATCCTGGCGGAAAGTATTCGCCGGCGGCGCCGATACGCCGCGAGCCCACTGGCCGCGGAGCCCACTGGTAATGACGGTTTCAAACTGCAACTATGGGTACGGGGACACTGATCGACGCTCGGGGGAGCGGCGAAAATTCATGCGATTTCGGTCGAACAGGGCGATGGACTGCTCGGTGGCGCGCACGCTTTCGGTGGTGGGCGAGCGCTGGACGATGCTCATCCTGCGCGAGGCGTTTCTCGGCCGCCGCCACTTCGACGAGTTTCAGGCCAACACCGGGGTCGCGCGCAACATCCTGGCGACGCGGCTGCGAGCGCTGGTTCGCGACGGCGTCTTCGAACGCACCACTGCGGCGGATGGAGGAGCGCGGGTCGAGTACAAGCTCACCCGCAAGGGGCTCGATCTCTACCCGGTGCTGGTCGCGCTGATGCGCTTCGGCGATCGATGGCTCGCCGACAAGAACGGGCCGCCGCTCACGTTGGTGCATCGCGCCTGCGGCGCGAAGACCACTCCCACCACGGTCTGTTCGCATTGCGGCGCTCCGCTGAACCCGCGCGAGATGACGGCGGTGCCGCGTCGTTCGAGCAAGCGCGCGCGCCGCAGCGGGCTCTCGATCGTTTCTCGCTAGCTTCGGCCCGCCGCGCAACGCACAATAATTCGCAACCATGATCGAGCTCGTGATGTTCGACGCGGACGGCGTGCTGTTCGATTCCGATCAGTCTAACGTCGCTTACTACAACGCGATCTTCGCGCAAATCGGCGAAGCGCCGCTGGACGCCGGCGAGGAGATCAACGCGATTTCCCATGCGGCGGGACAGGTGTTCGCCGACCGCGCGCGCGAAGACCAGGGCAAACTCGCCCGGATGCATGAAGTCGCGCGTAAGCTCGATCCAGCGCCGTTCTTCCATCTGTTAAAGCCGCCGTTCGAGCTGCGGCCGTTCATGCTCGAGCTTAAAAATCGCTACCGGCTTGCGCTTGCCACCAATCGCTCGGCGACGGTGCCGGCGCTGGTCGAGCATCTCAAGCTCGCCGGCATTTTCGACGCGATCGCGAGTGCGCGCGACAAGGTCCGTCCGAAGCCCGCTCCCGACATCCTCAAGCTGTGCCTCGAACGCGCCGGCGTCGCCGGAGAGCGCGCAATATATGTCGGCGACAGCCTGGTCGATCGTGAGGCGGCCGAGGGCGCCGGCGTAGATTTTATCGCGGTGGGCCGCCGCGTCGAGCATTCAACGCAAATCGTAAGCCTCGAGGAACTCCCCGCGGCGCTGGAGCGTCTGGCGATGGCTCGCTAGAGCCTTCGCGCGCGCCGTGGTCCCGCATTGTGATTGCCCGGTATCGGTGGGCTGGGTTGCCTTCGCGTCTGGTCCGTCCGTACACTGCCGGTCAACTATGACAACCAGCAAGTTCCGCCTTTGGATCTGGGCGACCGCGATCGTATTCACCGCTTGTTCCGCCGAAACCACGCATCGAGTCGCGCAAGTTATGGGCGTCGACCAGAGCCAACAGTCGCAAGACCAGCTCGACTCTCAGAATTCGGGCGCGCCACCAGCTTGGTTGAACGAGCTAAACCGATTACGTGAGACGGGCGGTCTGAAACCCGTCGGAGAGAATGCTGAGCTCAGCCGTGACTGTCACGCGCACGCGCAATATCTCATCGAACAGGCCCCCGCGGATGCGGCTCAATTCAAGGTGTATAAGGACGGCCTTCAAGTAAACCCCGAAGATCCCCAAAGCAAATATTTCAGCGCCGCTGGCGCCGAATGCGCATCGGGTGGGAAGCCCATGCCAGGGGTGCGATGGGGCAGCGGGTTCTCATTCGGACGCGACCCGGTCGATGACCTGGACCGTCTTTGCTACGACGACCCGTTCTCTCGGATCGGGTTGCTGGCGTCGTGGGCGACGGTGGCTGGCTACGGAACCTACGGTGATTTCCCGCGACGAGTCGGTACTCTGGCGCAGCGGGGAAAGTTCAGCGGGGTCGGCTCTCCACTGATACGGTTTCCAACCGACGGCAGCATGGTGTCAGTAGGAGAAGTGCGTAACTTCATAGAAACGCCAGACCCGCTGGCAGCGTGCGCGGGCTACAAGCTACCGGTCGGGCTTCCGATTACCCTGCAACTCGGGTCCGGCTATCGAGGCACGATGATTTCGTATTCTGTGCTTGGACCGGCCGGCGCCGTTGAGACTTGCGGATTTGATTGGACGAGTTATCGGAATCCCGATCCAAAGGTTCAAGAGCGCATAAGAAAGCTGCTCGTCCGCGATGGAGCTAGTGTTCTGATACCACGCCATCCTCTCGCGAACGGCCGTTACACGGTCGCGGTTGCGACTGGACGACAGAAGTTCGAATGGAGCTTCAACGTCGCTACTCAATCCTCATCGGTCGCCACAAAATGATCGACTAAGCGGACGCGACCAGTTCACCGCCGCGACAGATGGGCATGAAATCGTGCGTGGGATTCTGATGGCCGAATCGCTCCCTGGTGCGATCCACGGTGCCCGCCTGCGCGTAGTGATAGACCATCGCGGCGCGGAAGCCGGCCGACAGATTGTCGGTCGAGCGATGCATCAGATGGCTGTGAAACACCAGTAAGTCGCCCGCGGCCATCAGCACCGGAACCGACCGCGAGGTGTCGTAGTCAACGATTTCCTCGTAGCCATAGAGCGCGTGCGTGCGCTGGTCGCGCAAGTGCTTGTGGACCGGCTCCAGATGCGAACCCGGCAGCACGTGAAGGCATCCGTTGTCGAGCGTAGCCGCGCTGACCGCCAGCCACATACCAACTTGCGGAGTGCGATCGAAGGCGAAGTAGTAAGAGTCCTGATGCCACGGTTGGCCGAGCGCGCCGTGATTCTTGAAGATGAACTGGCTGACGAACAAGTCCAGCTCGGCGCCGAGGAGGTCGATCACGATCGCGAGGACGTCTGGCCGCGCGCCAAAATCACGGAACACCGAATCGCGATGAAGCCGGAAAATTTTCGCGATTTGATCCTCGGGATTCTTCGCCAGTTCGTTGGGGCGCTTCTCGGGCACCACCAGCACGTTCGGCACGTAGGCGTGCTCGGCCGCGAGCCGCGAGATCTCGACCGCCCGCGCGAGCATCGCCGTGCAGACCTCGCGGTCGGCGAAGTTGCGGATGATGAAAAATCCGTCGTCGTTCCACTCGCGAATCTGATCCGCAGTCAGCATCTAAATTTGCGCTTACGTCGCGAGTCTAGTAGTTGCGTCCGCGACCGCCGTGCCTGCGAAGAAATCGGGATTAGCCTTGAGATGCAGCCGCGCCGGATAGGTGAAGACGAAATCGCGGTAGTCCGCGTCGGAGAGCAAACCCTTGTCGACCAGGCGATGGCTTTCGAGCAGTACCGCGGCGATGTCGGGGACGTCCCAGTGGCCGATGTCGGACGAGAAGATCGGCTGGAGGCGCGCGCGATCTGGATTCCCGCGCGCGTCGAGCGCGCGGTAGACGCTCGGGTCATCGGCCTCGCATCCGAAGAAGAAGTTCTGGAACATCCGCGCGAAGTCGGCCTCCTCGGCCACGCCGCATCGCCGCCATTCGTCGCGCTCGGTGTCGCGATCGTGCCGCGCGATTCCCTCATCGTAAGCACGTCCGATGCGCGCCGCGGCGCGGTCGACGAACTCGGCTCCCCCATACTCGGCGAGCAACTGATGAAGCCGCGGGCGATCGAGCAGCGTCGGGTCGTAATGCTTCAGCCCTTCGAGGTTGCGCTTCTCCCAGTGCTCGGCAAGCGAATGCAGCAGGTCGCAGGCCCATCCGGCGCCGCATTCGAGGAAACCGAACACCAGTGCGGGAAAGCGCGCGGGAACGCCACCCATCACCAGCGAGCGGCATAGCTCGCCCTGCTGATAGGCGTGGCCGCCGATGTGATTGAACATATAGTTGGTCGGCGAGCGCCGCCCCAGCGGGAGATAGCGAAGTCCCACTCCTCCGTGCGACGTCACCGCGAACTTCAGCTCGACGAACCGGCGCCAGACCGGATCGTAATCGTGGAAGCTGTCGAGCCCGTAGCAATCCAGGTAGGCGGCGTTGGGAAAGGCCGCGGGATGCTCGCGTTCGAGCGCGGGGATCGGGCGGGCGACTATCGGCGGTATCATCGCGACCTTGAATCCGCACGAGGCCGCGAACTCGAGCTCGGCGATCGCTTCATCCGGGGTGTGCATCGGGATCGCCGCCGCAGGCGCGAGCCGATCGCGCAGCGGCCCGCAAATTTCCGCATTCATCGTGTTGAGCGCGCGGCAAGCCCCGCGCCGCACCTCCGGCTCATGGATCGTCGGCAGTGCCAGCCCCAGGGTCGGGTACAGGATCGCGTAGTCGATCCCGAGTTCTTCGAGGCGCTGGTGCAACAGCCGCGGGGCCGTCACCGTCGCCAGGTCATACGCGTTGTTGCTGACGCCCCACCAGGCGCCGCGCATGTCACCGGTTTCCAGGTTCCCGCGCGAGCCGGTGGGACGTTCGCGCAGCTCGCGCTGATAGCGCTCGACGAGTTCCTTGCCGCCGGTTTTTTGCAGGTAGCTATGAAACAGAGGGGCAGGCTCGATCAGGTGCCCGTCGGCGTCGATGACCGGATGGTCGAGACGGGCGCGCAATGCCCGCACCCTGCTGCACTGATCGTTATCATCCATGTGAGGCTGCCTCGCGCTCGAGGATCGATGACTCGCTTGCGCGCTGTCAAGCGCGGTTACTCACCAGCTCGGGAAAGGGAGGCGAAACGACCCGCGGACTCCGGCGCGATTAGCTAATTAGTATTGCCCCGATTCGGGTCGTGCGTGCTCTTGTGACTATCGCTATGCTCGTGGCCAGCGGTTCCTGCGGGCGGCTGATGGTGCCGCGCCGCATCCTGTTGGGCGCATCGCAGATGCGCGGCTACTTCGCCGGTTATCTTGGTCCCAAATCCGAGGCGGATCCCGCAATACGGGCAATGGTCGTCGGCGAGCTCGCGGGCCGCGGTGCACCAGGGATGACTGCAGGATCCCCGGCAGGGTCCGCCCGGAGATCCGGGCGCCGGAATCGTAGTGTAGTGCTCGGCCATTGCCTCAACTCCCACCGCAGCTCTACTTTCTGTGTGAGATCTGTTACCTATTGTCAGTTAGATTTTATTGATCGTGTTTAGCAGACCCTTCAACTCACCACTTCACTTTACGATAAATAGTCTTGTCTACATCGTGTTTCAATGGGTGGTACGGTGGCGAGGCTGGCCGGTTCAGGGGGCCGGACTCGGGTTGGCGTGAGGGACGTTGAGCCTGTTGGGAGGTTCGCCCGGGGTGCCCGCGGGCGGCGCTTTCACGGAGGCGGGGATGATATCGAGGAGCCGGTATGTATCGTCACGAAGGCGCTTGGCAGCTTGTGGCTTGACCTCGCGGAGCAGCTCGTACTCGAGCACCAGTTCGTCACGCTGCACGCGATCGATTGCGGCGTGCAACTCCGGTGAATTCGCCGCCGTCGCCGCGAATGTCGCTGCCAACAGCGCCATCAGATCGTCTTTCATTCGCGCCGCCAGTGCCGAGGTCGGCCGTGGCCCGCCCATCCCGCTGAAGTTGCCGAGCAGGCGGCGATACGCTGCCGTCAACGAATTTGTGCCCCGCTCCCCGATGAGCGCCTCGGCCTGCGTGGCATTCGATGCGCCGCTGATGAACGAGCCGTCGGGGGCGGGCGCCTCGCCCGGCTCGGAATAGATGAGCTCGAGTGAGGGCGCTCCGCGAAGATGGTTCAGGAGCAGGATCGATTCCTGTTGCACTTCGTCGGAATGCGACGGCTCGATTTCGAATTCGATCACGAAGTGGCCATTCATCAGCCGCCTGACTTCGGTGATTCGTCCGATCACCACCCCTGCGTGCGTGATCGAATCACCGGGTCCGAGCCCGCCTGGATTTTCGAGCTCGGTGTCGTAGTGCACCGCCCCGCGAGCCGCCGCCAGCACCGCAACCGCCATGAACAGCACCGCGCCGGCGAGTGCGGCCAGCCCGCACGGCTGCGGACCAGCTCGGACCGCGCTACGCAAATGCCGGCATCACCTCGCGTGCGAAAAGCTCGAGGGTCGGCGGCGGCGCCAGGTCGCTGAAGAAGATCGTGAAAGTGGTGACGCCGCGGCGGACGCGGTCTTTGATCTGTTCGACGATCTCGGGCGGGGTGCCCTTGATGCCGGTCTTCGCGAACGGGAACATCTGCGCCGCCTTCCACTTCTGCTCGGACTCTTCGGCGGTCTTGCCGATCGCGACCAACAGTTGCTCGGAAATTTCGATCGAGCCGAAGTCGCGGCCGACTTTCTGGCAATGTTCCTTCAGCACCCCAATCTTGCCCTCGAGGCTCTTGTAGCCCGCCGGCAGGTTCCAGCGGTCCGCATATTTCGCGACGATGCGCAGCATGATTTTCTCACCGCTGCCGCCGATCGTGATCGGGGGATGCGGCTTCTGCACCGGACGCGGATTGTTGATCGCTTCGGCGATCTGGTAGTAGCGGCCTTTAAAGGTCGCGCGCTTCTCGGTGAACATCGCTTTCAGGATCTGCACGCCTTCCTCAAGCTGACGAAGGCGCGTGGCGACCGAGGGGAACTCGTAGCCGTTGGCGCGATATTCCTCGTCCATCCAGCCCGCGCCGAGCCCGACCTCGAGCCGGCCGTTGCTGATGTTGTCGATCGAAGTGAGCGACTTGGCGAGCAGCGCCGGGTTGCGGAACGAATTGCATATCACCAGCGTTCCGATGCGCAGTTTTTCGGTGCGCGCCGCAATCGCGCTCATCGTGGCGACGCATTCCAGCACGTCGATATCGGGCATCCCGCGGTTCCAGAAATGATCGACCAGCCATAGTGAATGGTAGCCGAGCTTTTCGAGAAGACTCGCGCGCTCGGCGATCGACTTGAAGGTCTGCCCGGCCTGCGGCCCGAACAGCGCGAACTGGACTTTCCTGCTCATGCAAGGTCTCCCATATTTGATTGCGGCGGACGCGTATGGGATTGGTTTCGCACGGCGCACGGCAGAGGGTCAACCGCGATCCACAAGCGGCGCCCGCGGGAAATGATATAAGGACGCTCGTGCGCTTATCGCACCGAGCGCGCGCCGCCCAAGCGGTTGGGGGAACAGAGTCATGATCGAATCGAGGAAGCTCAGAGCATCATATCGACTCAGCCCGCGTTTTGATTGGCGCTTGAGCGTAGCCGGAGTGGCGGCCGCGCTCGTGCTCTCCCTGAGTGCAGTCGCCGTCAGCGCCGCGGAGCCGGTCCAGTTCACCGCGGCCGGGGCGCCGCGCGAGCTCAAAGGTGCGCCGGGCGTTTACGAATGGCGCTTCGAGGCGAAGGTCGGACCGTCAGCGTACGATCGGATCGCGATTCATCGAATCGCCAAGGGACCGAGTCCGCCGGCGCATCCCGCGATCGTGATGTTGTACCTGCCAGGCACCAACATGAACGGCGAGGTCGCGATTGACGACGCGCGCTACTCGTTACCGATCTACCTGGCGGCGAACGGCGTCGACGTGTGGGCGATGGACTATCGCACGCATTTCGTGCCCGCGGATGCGACCGAGGCGCAACTTGGCGAACTCAAGGACTGGACCAACGGGCTGTTCGAGTCGGATATCGACGCGGTAGCGCGCTTCATCCTCGCGCAGACTCATCGCGATAGAATTTTCCTGGCCGGTTTCAGCCGCGGCGTGACGTATGAGTACCTGTACGCCGCGATGCATCCCGCCGTCGTGAAGGGAATCGTCGTGCTCGACGGGTTTCTCCCGCGTCACGCGTTCGCGCGTGCGCCTTCGGGCCAGGTTGCCGACGATCTCGGGGGACCGCATCTGACGTTCGACAAACGCCAGCATCTGATGGAAATGGTGATCGCGAATCCCGACCAGCCGGCGCCGATTCCAAAATACAAGACTGCGCGCGAGAACCTGGAGCACGTGGTCTACGACGCCAAAGATTTCGGCGGCAAGGGCGGTCTCGCAAATCCGATGGGCGGTTTCTCGGATCCGGTGGTGCTCGCGCACGTGCTGGCCGCCTACGATCGATGGTGGCCGGCGGTGCAGAATTCCGAAGATTCGTTCAGCCCGGAGCTGCTCGCGGCGCTCAAGGCCTCGAAGATCCCGGTGCTCGCGTTCTCCAGCACCAATATCGCAAGCGATTGGCCGTCGTGGGTCGAGGAGTCGGCGCATTCGACCAGCAGCTCCGACGTCACGGTGCTGAAGTTCCCGGGAGCCGGACACCTCGACGTGTTATGCGGCACCAGGTCGGAGGCGGAGGTTTACGCGCCCACGCTCGCCTGGCTCAGGCGGCATCAGAAGTAGGGGGGAACTGCGCTGTCGGGCGCGTCGGACGCCGCTGCCCCAGCAGCAGGATCGCGGCGAGCGTCCACATCCCGAGCGCCAGTCCGGCGATGCCCCAGATGGCCGCGGAGCGGCGGCGGCGCGACGCGATCACGGCGATCAGCGGCGCGAGCGATAGATTGATCGCGATCGAGGTCGCGATAACCGTGGCGGCTGGTTCGCGATATCCCATCAGGGCGAAGCCCGATGCGTAGCCCAGGATCTCAGCGATCGTCGTCATCATCGTAATAGCAGTGCCAGGATTTGCGCCGGATGGCAGATTGCGCCGCGCCGCACCTCATAGGTAGATTCGATTCATGGCACGTAGCGGGGTGGAAAACCTCATAAGCAAATTTCGCCAGATGACCGAGGAAGGGCTCTCCAGCGTGTTCAGCGAGGCGATGACCAACGACCGGATGCGTAAGGGAGTCGGCCGTGCGGGCGAACGTTTCATGGCGAACAAGCAGAACTTCGATCGCAATGTCGAGTCGATGCTCGATTTCGTGAACATCCCGTCCAAGCGCGATGTGCGCGAGCTCAAGATGCGCTTGGACCATCTGAGCTCCCAGCTCTTGAATCTTAGCATCAAGCTCGACCGGGTGCTCGCCAAGGAAAAGCCGGCCCCGGCGGCAAAGTCTCACTCGCGCAGCAAGAGCAAGTCCTGAGCGCGCCCGGCCGCGAAGTCTTGACCGGAAAAAATCCGGCCCGCGAAGAAAACGCGGACGCAGTACTCCTTCAGACCGCGAGCAGAATGGTCAAACCGCCCGCAGGAGGCCGCCGAGCTCCGCCAGATCCGCGATCATCCGCGGCTCTCGGTTAAGCTCCGGCATCACCATTAGCGCCGCTCCCGTGGGCAGGGTCGCGCGCAGCGCACCGAGCGAGATTGCCTCGCGCTCCTTCAACGCCGCGAAGTCGGCGCGGTTGCGTCGGAGCTTGCGCTTGAGCGCCGGTGAGATTTTCGCAGCCGCGATCTCTCCTTCATCCGGCAAATCCTCCATCACCCGGTTCACCACCATCGCGGCTACGCTGAGCCCGGCGCGCTCGAGCGCCGCGACGAATTCGCGCGCCTGCTCGACGCGCGCCGCTTCCGCGGTGGTGACCATCACGATTGCGGTTCCGGGCGCGCGCAGCAGCGCCTCGGCCGCTTTGGCGCGATCGGCGAATCCCTGGTACATCCCGTCGAAGCTCTGCACGAACGAGTGAACGTCGGCGAGCATGTTCAACCCGGTGATCCGATCGAACGCCGCGAGCACCGCGCGCGCCGCCAAATCAACCACGCGGAGCCGGCCGCGAAATATTCCCGCGGGCGCGCCAAGCAGGCTAATCGCGCGCGAGTTCAACAGTTCTAGCATTCGGCGTGGCGCATCGAGAAAGTCGAGTGCCTCGGAAGCGGGCGGCGTGTCGAGCACGATGAGCTCCGTCCCCGGGTCGCCGGAAAGCTCCAGCAGCTTTTCCATCGCCATGTAATCGGCCACGCCCGCGAGCGCGTTGGACAGGTTGCGGTAGATGCGATTTTCGAGAATCGCCGCGCGCGCCGCGTCCGACGGCGCGTGGCGCGCAACGATAGAATCGAACGTGGTCTTGGGGTCGAGCCGCAGCGCGCGGAGCCTCGTCTTTGGCGCCCCGCACGCCGCGCGCGCACGCGGCGCCTTAATGCGGTCGAGCGGGACCTCGTGCGGTCCCGCGCCGGCAGCGTCGAGGCCGAGCGCGTCGAGCAGGCGCGGCGCGGGGTCGACGGTCATCACGTCGACCCCGCGCCCGAGCGTCGCGCCGTGAACCGCGAGTGCGGCGCTGAGCGTGGTCTTGCCGACGCCGCCCGGGCCCAGGCATACGACCAGACGAAGCGCCCGTAGGTCTGGCGCACGCGGTTTCATCGATCGGCCAGCTGCGCCGCAAGCGCGCGGCCGAGCGTATGAACTTCGCGTTTGCCGACGGCAGCCGTGTACAGCATCGGGAGCTCGAATGCGCGCAGTCCTGCCGCGGCGAGTTCGCGGCGCGCGTGCGCGGCGAACTGATGCGCGCTGCGGCGGCGATTCGCCAAGCTCGCGTGGCGAGGCAGGCCGCCGAGCGCGGCCAACTCCGCGGCTTCGAACAGCGCGGACGGTGCGCGGTTCACGATCGCCGCGACCACCGCGATGCCGAGCCGCTCGCGCAGCGTGGCAGCGCTCTCCAGCGCCTCTTTGAGCGCGAGCTCTTCCGGTACGACGGTCAGCACCACGCCGAAGCGCTGGCGATCGGCGAGGAACGCCTCGACGTTGTCGGCGAGGTGGCCGAGGGTTCCCACGGGCGCGATTCCTCTGACTCCGCGCGCGATCGACAGCAGCTCTAGCGCGCTACCCGAGGCTGGCGCATCGACCACTACCGCTCGGTCTTGCAGCGCCGCGTCGCCCGCCATCATCCTCAAGCGCTCGACAAGCAGGAACGCCTCGAGGCCGGGAAGCGCGGCGGTGACGTAACCGAAGGTGCGGCTCCTAAGCATCCGGCGTGAAATCGCTCGCACCGGTACGATTCGCTCGATGAAAGACTCCAGCTCCGCGCGCGCGCTTAGCGCGATGACGTCGAGCCGGTCGTTGACGCACGCGGGCGCCGCGCCGGCGGGTGTCGCGCCCAAAATCGTGGCGGCGGCGAGGCGGCGGTCGAGATCGGCTAGAGTGGTAGGGCGGCGGCGCGAGAGTGCGATCGCGAGCGCCGCCGCGATCGTGCTCTTGCCGGTGCCGCCCTTGCCGGTTACGAACAGTAGCCGCGGCAGCGTCATCGGCTAGAACCCAGGTGCGTCGGACCGGGCCGAGAATCGAACTGGAGACAGACCCTTGCGTGACTTGGTGCGGCGATGAGCGAGGAGCGCCAAATTCAAAGCGTGGTGATCGCGATTGCGCCCGAGCGGATTGCGCTGTTCAAGGCGATCATCGAGTCTTACGACAATCTCGCGACCTTGCGCACTGAGGATCCGCGCCGCCATCATTTGAGGCTCTCCTTCGCCGCCGATAGTGCAGGCGAGGTGGAGCGGCTGCTCGATTCGCTCGCCGGGCAGTTCTCGATCCAGCGTCTCGAATGAACGCCGTCACCCCGGAGCTTTGATTTCGACCGCGTAGTCGCGTCCCTCCCATTTTTCGCCCTCGCGCCAGAGGAAGGTGAATTTTATCGTGCCGCGATCGGCGGCGCCTACTTGCAGATCGACGTACTCGATTCCGATCGGCGTGCTCTTCGATTCGGTGTCATGCACCTGGCGCCAGTCGTCGCTGCTCCAATGGAGCATGAAGGGCGCTTCCGTCATGACGCGCAGGAGAGAGCCGGCTGCGACCGAGCGCACGTGGCGATGCGGTTTCCAGACTTCGATTAATCTGCGCTCGCGCGCCGGATTCAGATAGCGCGCCGCGACTTCGGGAATGAGATCGTAGACGTGGCCGTCGGCGGTCGATCGAAGCAGCTTGATGTACTCCGCGTGCGCCCACATCAGTGGCGTCGCGCTGCCGGTCTGCTCGCCGTAAAACAGCATCGCCGCCGGAAGGTCCGGCATGTCCCACGACTGCTCGGGCAGCAACTGAGTCTGGTTGGCGAACTCTTCCATAGCTCGCAGATATGGCTTTGGGTCGCGGCCTGCCGCCAGCTCGTAATGACCGCGCTCGCCGGTGAGCAGCGGCCACGGCCGTCCGCGGCCCCATCCCGTGAACGGACCGCCATCGTCGTGCTGGCCATAGCCGTCGTGCGTGTAGCGCCGCCAGCATGGACCGCCGGGTAAATCGGTCTTCAGGACCGCGTCGATCACCCGCAGCGAATCTTCCATTAGCGGAGTGCCGGCCTTGCGGATGCCATACCGCACCAGTTCGAGAAAACCGGCGTCGACGATTTCCCACGCCGGAAAGTCAGCCTGCGCGCCGGGCGGCCGGTTCTTGATGAATACTCTGCCCTGATCGGGATCCTCGTCGGCGTCCGGATCATTTGGGTTGACCGGATTGATGCGGATGTAGTGGCGCTTGATGCCCGGCACCAGGCTTCCCTGGTTGGTCACGCACCACGCCTCGATATGCGACTCGAGAAAGTCGGCATAGTCTTCGAAAAACTCGGCGAGCACGATCTCGCCGTGCCCGCGCGCGCAAGTCGCTGCGCAAATCAGTCCCGCGATGTTGCTCGCGAGCGTCGAGGGCGAATAGCCGAAGTTCTCTTCCCATCTTTCCTGTGGAGTCTTGGGTCCGTTGGTGATGAGGTAAGTCGCCGCCGCGCGGATCATCGGATACGGGTCGAAGTTGGCCATTGTGCCGTGCTTGTGCAGCTTGAGCGCAAGGAGGATCGGCGCGCCTACCTCGTCGAGCTGGATCCCCTGCCAATACGGCACGCCGTCGAGCCAGAAGTTCTGCGAAAATCCGCCGTCGGCGAGCTGCGTGCAGGCCAGGTAGATAAGCGCGCGCATCGGGGTCGCCTCGTCGCCCGAGGCGAGTAGCCCGGTCGCGCTGTTGACCATGTCGCGCGTCCACACCAAGTGATAGCCGCCCAGGTCCTCGTCGCCCTTGGACTCCCCCCATGGGATGCTAATTGAAGCGATGATCGCGCCCGGATAGCCTTTGTCCTCGTGCGCGAGCAGAAGCTCGCGGCTCTTGCGGTAGAGCGCGCCGCCATCGCCGGAATACTCATCGAGCGGATGGAAGTGGCGAGCGGCGCGATCCCATTGCTCGATGAAGCGTTCGCGATGATGCTCGAACGGCGTGCCAAAGGACTGGAACAGCGTGGTCACCGCACGATGCATCGTATGCCCGAAGGCGAGGCCGACGGTGAAGTGGTAGCCCCTGCTCAGATCGATCTCGCCGGTGAGCGCGATATTGCCATCGAGCGCCGCGGCAAAGTCGTAATCGAGCTTGAAGTTTGCCGCCAGGTCCTGCCATCCATCGGTGACACCCACGTACCCGCACGAGCGCGCGACGAACGGCGAGGTTGCGCCCAACGCGAGCCAAACTCCGTTCTTATGCGCGGTCAGAAACTGGTACCCGACAATCTGCGTCTTGTTCCCGTTGTTGCCCCACCCGCCGACTCCCAGGTGCGGCGCGAGCAGTACATATAGATGAAGCTTCTTCAGGTAGTTGGCATCGCCTTCGAGCTTGGTATCGATCAGCACCGCTGCCAGGTGAGGATCAGTGATGATCTCCTTGACGATCTTGTAGCGGCCCGCGGGATCGGAACTCACGATCCGGACCCCCAGGCCGTGTTCGGCCAGGTACTCGGTCTTCGATTCAAGATTGCGCCGCTCCTCGTGAAAGAAGGTTTCGCCGTCGGTGATCAGAAATTGCAGGTCGCGGATCTGCGGCCGGTCGATAGTCGGAAAGTAAACTTCGTTGAGGATGCCGGCCGAAGTGGTGAACCACACTTGGCTGACCGATGAATACGCGGTGCCAACAACGTCCTTGGAGCTTCGCGTCCATCGCGGCGGAATTCCGGGCGCACCGAACGCGACCGGCGACTCCAGAATGGTTGCCATTCCCTTAGCTTTCCTCCGCCCGCGCGATGCTCAGGTGATTTCGGTTCGCTCGGCGGCGGGAGTCGCGGGCTTGGGCTCCGTCGTCGTTCGAAATGCGTAGGCGACCGCGATACTCAATCCATACAGGGCCATCAGCGGGATCGCGAGCAGGAATTGCGACACCATGTCGGGGGGCGTCAGGATCGCCGAGACCACGAAGATGGCGAGCACCGCGTAGCGGATCTGGCGAACCATCATCCGGTAGTCGATCATCCCGAGCTTGGTGAAGAAAAACGCGAAGATCGGCATCTCGAAAGTCAGCGCGAATGCGAGCATCAACTTGGCGGAGAACGCGAGATACTCGCTAATCCGAATGGTCGGCGTCACGCCGATACTGGCGTACTCGGCTAGAAAAAAGGCGTAGCCGATTTTGAACACCACCGCCCAGCAGAAATATCCGCCGAGCAAAAAAAAGATCGTCGCCGCGATCACGAACGGCCGCGCCAGGCGCCGCTCGGAGTCGTGCAGTCCCGGCACGATGAACTTCCAGATCTCGTAGAACACCGCCGGACTCGCGACGAACAGCCCCGCGACCATCGCCACTTTGATCTTGGTAAAGAACGCCTCGCCGACTCCGGTGCCGATCAGTAGCACTTTGCCGTGTGCCACCTCGCGCAGCGGCAAGGTGAGCACCGCAAACAGCCAGTCGGCGATGGTGTAGGCGAGCAGGAAACCGAGGCCGACCTCGATGGCGACGCGGATCAGGCGGACGCGGAGTTCCTTGAGATGCTCGACCAGCGACATGCGCCCCTCGTCGGAGCGCCCGCCACCCTCTTCAGGCACTTTGAGTTCGTCGCTAGCCACGGTCGGGCGCAAACCGCTATGTTTTCTCAGGAGGCTGGCCGGCTCCGTGGGAGTCGGGCGGCGTCGCGTCAGGTGGCCGGGGCTTGGGCGGCTCCTCGTCCAGCACCTCGGTCAGTTCGCGCAGCACGGTGTTGCTCGCGGACCGCAGTTCGCGCATCACCTTGCCGGCTGCGCGCAGGACCTCAGGCATTTTTTCGGGTCCGATGACCACCAGCGCGACCGCCAGGATCACGATTATTTCGAATACGTTCACGTTTCGCGATCCGAGGTTCCTTGCCGCGGTGCTCTTGCGCCGCGACCGTTTTCGCTTAGGCTGGCGCGGCGCAACCGATCATCACGGTTCAAGATCAAGGTGTCAACGATGCTCAAGACCGGACTGATTAGCGATCGCCGCTACCTGAAGCACTTTGCCGGCCGCTCGCATCCGGAGCGTCCGCAACGCATCGAGGCGATGATCGAGATGGCGGAGTCGCTGCGGCGTCCCAATTTTAAGTTGATGCCTCCGCGCCAGGCGACCGATGAAGAGCTCAGCTTCTGCCACGCGCCCGATTACGTCGCGCTGGTCGAACGAACCGCGTCGCTCGATCGCTACGACTTCGATCACGACACCCATGCCTCGCGCGATTCGTACGCGACCGCGATCCTCGCTGCCGGCGGAGTGCTCAGCGCGGTTGAGGCGGTGGTCGACGGCGCGGTCGACAACGCGTTCGCGATCGTGCGTCCGCCGGGGCATCATGCGCTTCCGGCGCGCGCGATGGGATTTTGTTTTTTCAACAACGTCGCGATCGCGGCCGCGTCGCTGCTCAAGCGCCATGGGCTCAAACGCGTGATGGTGGTCGACTGGGACCTGCATCATGGCAACGGCACTCAGGAAATTTTTTACGAGTCGCCCGAGCTGCTCTACACGTCGCTGCATCAGTTTCCGCACTACCCGGGCTCCGGGTCGATGCACGAAATCGGCGCCGGCGCGGGAGAGGGCTACACGGTCAACGTTCCGATGCCGGCGGAATTTGGCGACGCGGAATACCTGCGCGCGTTCGATGAGTTCCTGCTGCCGATCGGGCGCAAGTTCAAGCCCGAGTTCATCCTCGTGTCGGCGGGATTCGATTGCCATCATCGCGACCCTTTGGGCGCGATGCGGGTGACAGAGGATGGATTCGTGGCGATGGCGCGGCGAGTGAAAGCGCTGGCGGCCGAATGCTGCGGTGGAAAGATGGTGGCGGCGCTGGAGGGCGGCTACGATTTGGAAGCGCTGGTTAACTCCGGGCGCGCCGTGATCGAAGAGTTCGGTCGCGATGCGGACGGGCCGGTTCGGCGCGAGCAGGGCGGCGATCGCGTGATGCCGATAATCGAGCGCGCGGCGCAAAACGTCGGCCGCTTCTGGGAGATGGCGTGACTCATCCGTGCGGCAAGTATCAGGGGCCACGCGCGGTGCAAGGCGAAAAATCCGAATGCCGGCCGGGATAGCCTCCAAGCCGCGGCCGGGCAGAGACCGCGAAGCGGGCAACGATTCGGTGGCGCGGCTGCTCGCGATCGACGCCGATCGCGCGGAGCCGCACGAGTATCGGCTTGAGAAGCGGCTCAGCACGATCGGCACTGCGCGCGACAACGACCTGGTGGTCACCGACGCGACGGTCTCGCGCCATCACGCGCGCATCAGACGCCGGCTCGGGCGTTATCGAGTCACCGATCTCGGCTCGACTAATGGCACGTTCGTGAACGGGCGGCGGCTGCGCCGCCAGTTCACGCTGAAGCGCGGCGACGAGCTTCGAATCGGTGCAGTTCGCTTCGCATTCATGGCGCGGGGACGCGCGGCCGCAGCGCGCCGCGGCCGCGCGTCCCCGCTCGTTAGGCTCGCGATGTTGGCGGCGCTCGGGCTCGCGCTGTTCGCGGCCGGCTTCGCGCTCGCGCGTTATGCGCGCGGCGGCGACGCGATGCGACGCATCGTGGCGCTGCTTCCCGGCGCGTCCGCGCCGGGCGCGGCTCGCTCTGTTGCGCTCACGGCGGC
>DATDGX010000107.1:0-12230 GCA_036521875.1 Binataceae bacterium (SeqCode) | reverse complement strand
GTCCCAATCGAAAATCGATGGGAAGCCAGCGATCCGGTCACCGTCGCGGAATTGCTGGAGCATACCGCCGGCTTCGACGACTTCTCGCTCGCCGAGTTCTACGACTTCGACGCGCCGCCGGAAAAGCCGCTGTTATGGCCGCTGCAGCATTTTCCGGGGCCGCAGCGCGCGCGTTGGCATCCGGGACGGCGCACCTCGTACTCGAATCCTGGCTATGGAGTCGCGGGTTACGTGATCGAGAAAGCCGCGGCGACGCCTATCGAGCAGTTCATCGCGGAAAATATCACGCGCCCGCTCGGGATGGCGTACTCGGACCTGCGCCTGACGCCGGAGGTCAAGGCCGCTCTCGCGCAAGGATACGATCACGTTCCGGAACCCACGCCCTACTATCCCATTTACCTGCGCACCGCGGGCGAGATGAAATCGTCGCCGGCCGAGATGGCGCGCTTCGTCCGCATGATGCTGGGTCGCGGCGCGCTCGAGGGTACCCGGATCGTCAGCGCGGAATCGATAGCCCGGATGGAAACGCCGGAGACCTCGCTCGCGGCGCGCGCCGGACTCAAGTACGGCTACGGACTCGGCAATTACGCGGACCTGTCGAAAGCGATCGTGACTCACGGTCACGATGGCGGGATCGACGGCTTCCTGTCGCGCTATGCGTATATTCCCGAAGACTGCGTCGGCTACTTCTTCTCGATCAACTCAACCAGCGACGGCGGCTTCCGCGCGATCGACAAGCTCCTGTTCAACTACCTGACGCACGATTTCCAGAAGCCGAAGGAGTCCGCAGCGCCGCTCGGCGTCGACGCGGCGCACCTGGCTGGATACTACGAGCCAGCGGCGCCGCGGCAGGAAAAACTCGCGTTCGTCGGATTGCTCACTGGCGGCCTGAACGTCGGCCTGCATCGCGGCGCGCTTTATATCAAGCCGATTTTCGGCGCGCGCACGAAACTCGTGCCGGTTGGGCCCGAGCTGTTTCGCACCGAGCGCCAGTCGGCCGCGAGCACGATCTTCGCAGTGGACGGCGCCGGGAACCAGGTGGTGGTCACCGCGTTCTCACCGCTGACGCCGCTACCTTTCTACTTCGTGCGCACCGATCCCGACTGGCCGATGATTCGCCTCGTCCTGGTCATCGGGGCAATCATCCTGATGCTCACCTCGGTCGTGTTCGCGCCGATTTGGATCGCGCGCAAGCTACTAGGGCGGATGCGCACCGTCACGCATCTCGCGGTGCGAGTGGTGCCGCTGCTCGCAGTCGTCGCGTTCGCAGCGTCCTATTCCCCGCTAGCCTATGCGAGTGCGCTCGAGCTTGCCCGTCCCGACTGGTTGACGATGACGCTGTTCATCGGCAGTTGCCTGTTCGCACTACTGTCGGTCGCGGGCCTGATACTCTCGGTCCGTTCGTTCCGATGGCCGATTAACCGCGCCGCGCGGATCCATTCAATTCTCGTTTCATGCGCATGCGTCGGCCTCACCTGGTACCTCGCGTATTGGGGATTCATCGGCCTGCGCCTCTGGGTTCCCTGGTGATCGGAATTGCAGCACTCTGAAGGCGGCACGCGTCAGGTCCGTGCCCGCGCCGAGTTGTCGAGCAGCTTTCCCGCGGCGCTCGCGATCGCAGTGTTCGCGAAGAATTGCGGATTCATATCACCGAAGAACCGAACCGGATTGATGAAGACGAGGTCGCGCAAGTCTTCCTCGGTGATGAGTCCTTCGTCGACAGATTCGCGCGCCTCCGCGAGCACCTCGTTCATATTGACTACATCGAAGTGGCCGATATCCGAGCCGAGCAGCGTCTTGAGCTTCGCCTTGAATGGATTGATGCGCGTGTTCGTTGCCCATGCGTTCATCGGGTCGTCAGCCTCACATCCGAAATAGAAGTGCGACACAAACAGGTCGCGTATGTCTTCGGCGCGCTCGATTCGGCACGCCGCGTAGTCATCCAGTTCGTGCCCCTCGGGTGGCGATTCATTGTCGAGTCCCTCGAGCTTCATCGACCCGCGGTCATAGTGTCCGAGAATTTCCTTGCCGAGGTAGCGCTCGATCATGCCGCGATACAGCGCGCGGTCGAGGTTCGCTGGATTTACCTCCTCGAGAGCCGCACGATTGCGCTTCTTCCAATGACCGATGAGGTCGCTATAGAGCAGGCAGGCCCAGCCTACACCGCCCTCAAGAAATGCAAAGTTCAATTTTGGAAAGCGCCGCGTCACTCCGCCCATGAAGACAGCTTTGCAGATGGCCTCGAGCGCCGCGGCGAAATGGCCTATGTGGTTGTAGGTAAAATTCGACGGCGAGAGCCGGAAGCCATAGCCGCGCGAGCCACTGTGAAACGACGCCGGGACGCCAAGTTCGACGCACCTGGCCCAGACGGAATCGTAGTTGTAGGCACTGTCCAACCCGAACACATCCATTCGTCGCGCCCAGCGGGTCGCCTCGGGATGTTCGCGGCTCACTTGGGGAATCGGACGCGGCACCGGATGACCAATCATGGCGACCTTCAGTCCGAGCGTGCCAATTGCGTAGTCGAGCTCCTCGATTGCCTCCTCCGGCGTATACATCGGAATGATCGCGGCGGGAGTGATTCGATCCGCGAAGTCGCGAAACTGGTCGGCGACATACATATTGAAAGCGCGCACCACCGCTCGGCGCATCTCGTTGTCCTCCAGACGCGGCACGACCAGTCCGGCGCTTGGATAGAGCACGGTGAAATCGAAACCGAATTCGTCGAGCCGCTCGTAGAGCAGGCGCGGAATGATCCCGGTCGCGCGATCGAGCGTGTTCTTCGACGGCTGTACCCAGAAGCCCTCTGCCGCCAGGCCCCGCTCACAGCGCTCTGCGGGCATCATTCCGATCGCGGCGGCGATGCGGTAATGCGGCGCGACGAAGGCCTCGGCGACGCGCGGTCCAGCCACCTTCTTGATGTAGTCAATGATCGAGGGGCCGAACTCGATGTAATGACCGTCACAATCGATCACCGGATGACCGAGGTGCGCGCGGATCTCCTTCGAACTCTGATGATTGGACTCGCCCGAACCTCGGGGAACGGAATGCGTGGAAAGCATACAACGAAGCGAAGCGAGCGGAAAAACACGCGAGACGCGGTAAAGCGCATGGGCGCGAAAGTCGAAGACTGTAAGGTATCTTCGATGTGGCGCGATTCAGTCGCGTCAATGTGCAGACACGGCGGACTGCGAAGCCCACTTCAGGAGCGTCTGTTTCTGCTTTTCGGTGAGGTGCGCCGAGTGATCGAGCGCCGTCTAGTCTCCGGGCGGCGTCGAACCAGCGCTAACCGAGTGTTCGATACTCTTCAGTTCTGCCGCCCTCTTTGGCGCATCGTAGGTTTGCCAATCGGAAAAATTGAGCACATCGCGCGCGGAGTTGGCGGCGAGGTACGTCGGCGAAATAGACGCATACCACGGGGCTCTCCCCGCGGTCGGAATGGCACTCATAACAGGAGCTTTCGAGGATAAGGCTAACTTGCGGGTCGGTGCTGACCGCGTTCGCGGAAGCTGCGAGTGTCGCTTCAGGAGCGGTTGTCTCGCGGGAGCTCAAGCAGTCGAAAAACCCCGTCGTGTCCGGAGATTCTGTCGAAATTCCCTACTCAGGGGAACAGGGAATTCTTAGACGCAAACAGGGAATTTTCTTCGAACAACAGGGTAACGGCTGGTGACGCATAGACTGCTGCTTATGAGCTGCTTGCCGCTCGTTGCGAGTAGCCCGCTACTCGTTGTGAGTGGCCTGCTGCTCGTGATTTTCCTCACGGCAGCGGGTTGGCCAACCCAATCATCCTTCGATGATTACGCAAATCAGCCAAGCACAATCCGCACTCGATGCGTTACACTGTCTTCGGCGAGGTCGATTTCCGCCGATCGCTGCGCGAGCGGCTTGCCGTCCAGCTCCACGCCGCTCACTCCGCGACTCACGCCACGAGGGTTTTCTACCGAGATTTCGTAACGCGTCGAGCCGTATCGATAGACAATCTCGAAGCCCGGCCATTTGCTCGGAATGCACGGATCGATGAGCAGCGTTTTGCCGCGGACGCGAAAGCCCAATATCCACTCGAGGCCCGCCCGATACATCCATCCCGCCGAGCCCGTATACCAGGTCCATCCTCCGCGGCCGACATGCGGCGGTATCGAGTACACGTCGGCACACGCTACGTACGGCTCGACTTTGTAGCGATGGATTCCCGCGCGAGTGCTCGCGTGATCGATCGGGTTCAGTAGCGAAAACAGTTCTCCCGCCTTGTCTCCATCGCCGAGCATCGCAAACGCGATGACGGACCACAGCGCGGCGTGCGTGTACTGTCCTCCGTTCTCCCTGATGCCGGGCGGATAGCCCTTGATATAACCGGGGTCGAGCGGGGTGTGATCGAATGGCGGCGTGAACAGCAGCACCAGGCCGTCCTCGCGGCGAACCAGGTATTCGGCAACGGCAGCCATCGCGGCCGCAGCACGGACCGGACTCGCAGCGCCGGAGATTACGCTCCATGACTGCGCGATCGAATCGATTCGACATTCGATGTTGCCGGCCGAGCCGAGCGGCGTGCCGTCATCGAAGTAACCGCGTCGATACCAATTCCCGTCCCATCCGTCGCGCTCTAGTGATGCCGCAAGCGCCGTCGCGTGACTCCTCCAGGTCGAAGCGCGCGCGTTCTCGCGGCGGATATCCGCCAAGGGCGCAAACGCCTGAATCGTCGTATACAGGAACCATCCGAGCCAGATGCTCTCGCCCTTGCCCGCCTCGCCCACGCGGTTCATGCCGTCGTTCCAGTCGCCCGACCCGAACAGCGGGATTCCGTGAATCCCAACCGCGAGGCTTTGGTCGAGCCCGCGCGCGCAGTGTTCGAAGACGGTGCCGCGCTGCTCGGAGACTGCGGGCTGAAAAAACGACTCCTGCTCGCCGGCGTGCAGCTCCGGGCCGTCAAGGAAAGGGACCGTTTCCTCTAGGACGCCGAGGTCGCCCGTCACCTCTATGTAATGAGCGACCGCGAACGCCAGCCAGATGCGATCGTCGGCGATGCGCGTGCGGACTCCCTGTCCCGCGGGAGGAAGCCACCAATGCTGAAAGTCGCCGGCGACAAACTGGCGCGACGCGGCGCGAATCAGATGTTCCCGCGTCACCGCCGGTTGCGCCACCGTCAACGCCATTACGTCCTGTATCTGATCGCGAAGGCCGTACGCACCTCCCGCCTGGTAGAAGGCCGACCGAGCCCACACGCGGCACGCCAGCGTCTGATACAGCAGCCATCGATTGAGCATGATGTCCATCGAACGGTCTGGAGTCTTGACCTGAACCGTGTCGAGCAACTCGTCCCAGTAATGTGTGACCGCGGCTAAAGTCGAGTCGAGGTCGGCGGCGCGATATTTTTTGATCGAGGCAATCGCTTCCTCCCTTGTCGCCGCCTCGCCGAGAAAGAAAACGACCTCCGTCTCGGCGTTGGGCCTCAGCGAGAGCGTAGTCTGCAGCGCCGCGCATGGATCGATCGCGGCGCCCTCTTTAGCGGACAGCGGCTGGCCGCCCGCGAGCGACGCGGGGTTGTCCAGCGTGCCGTTGCGTCCGAGAAACTCGGTTCTGTCCGCTGTCCACGATATTTGCCGGCCGCTCAAGTCCGCGAATGCGATTCGACTTCCGTATTCGGTGCTAAAAGGGTTGCGCGCGAGTATCGCGTGAGTTCCGGACTCGATCTCGGTCACGATGTACGGAGCCGATGCGCCGCGCGAAATGCCCAGCACCCATTCAACGTATGCGGTGATCGACAAACGCCGCGCGCGCGTCGAAGGATTTCGAATCCTCAAGCGGGAAATCTTTATCGAGTCGTCCAACGGAACGTACTGCGTCAGCTCGAGCGAAATTCCGTGCGAAGTGTGCTCGAAGACGCTATAGCCGTGGCCGTGACGAACGACGTAGGGCGCCACATCTTCGCGAATCGGCAGAGCGGTAGGTCCCCACAGCTCACCGGTATCGAGGTCATGAACGTAGAGCACCTCGCCGGGACGGTCGCTGACCGGATCGTTTGACCATTGCGTAATCTGATGCTGCTGGCTGTTGATTGCCCAGGTGTAGCCAGCGCCCTCGACTGAGACCTGGAAGCCGAAAGACGAATTCGCGATCACGTTGATCCACGGCGCCGGCGTCCATTGTCCCTCGCCTAGAATCGTCACGTACTCGCGGCCGTCCGCGGCAAACCCGCCAAGCCCGTTGAAAAATTCGATATCGCGTCGCGGCATCACGATATCCGCCCGTTGTATCGCTGGGGTTCGCCGCGGCGGCGGCCCCGCAGCCGGCTCGAACATCTCCAGCCGTTTGACTTGCTCGGACAACGTTCCGCGCCGGCTCAGCAACACCGCTCGCGCCACCCTCTGCAGAACGCTTCGCAGCTCGGCCGAAACCAGATCGGCGCGCAGCACGAATACACTTCCGCAGGCGCCTTGCCCGTCGCCAGGCGACCGCGCCGAGGCGGTCCGAACCAGGCCCTCGAGCGCGGTTTGCAGCTCTTGATGGTATGACGGAGGCCGCTCGTTCAGTATCACCAAGTCCACGCACAGCCGCTTCATCCGCCAATATTCATAGGCGCGAACCAGCTCGCGCACGATCTCCAAATCTTCAGTCTCATCGATCCGGACCAGCACGATGGGCAGGGCGCCGGAAATTCCGGCGGGCCACAGCTTCGATTGCCCGCCCTCACCGCGCCGTAGCAGGTCGGACGAAGGCCGCAGCGTCGGATCCGAGTAGAGCACGCGATTGGCGATACGCTGAAAAAGGTGCGCCTCGTCGGCGTCGACCCGCAAGTGATGCAGTTGCACTTGCGCCTGCGTCCACGCCAGCGTCACCGCGCGCTCGAATGCGGTCGAGTCGTGATGCTTGTCCACCAGGTCGAGCGCTTCGGCCCGCGTCGGCGCGACGATCGTCCAGAACGCGACGCGCGCCGTCGCTCCCGCCGGGATTCGCAGCCGCCGGCGGACGCTGAAGATTGGATCGAGAACTGTCCCTACGGTGTCCGAGAGCGGCCGCCCGTCGATCACCGAAACGGCGTCGCGGACGTCCCGCCCCCGCCCAAGAAATCGCGCGCGGTCGGTCTCGAACTGTATCTCTCCCACCGACTCTCCTTCGGCCACCGCCAGATGCGCAGCCCAGACCGGTACTTCGCCAGGCGAGCGAAGTCGCCGCGTCGCCAGTATCGCGCCAACCTCCGCGTCGAACTCCGTCTGCACGAACATCTTGGAGAAGGCCGGATGCGCCGTATCCGCCGCCTCCGGCGCCAGCACGATTTCGGCGTACGAAGTCAGCTCGACCTCGCGCACGCGGCTGCCAAGATTCGTAATCGATACGCGCCGGACTTCGGCGTCGTCCTCTGGCGACACCGCGACTTCGAGCGTCGTTGTCATGGTGCCGTCGCGCCGCACAATTTCCGCTCGATCCTCGGAGAACTCGACTTCGTAACTTTCCGCCTCGACGCCCGCCGGTTGAAAACCCGCCGACCAGACCTTGCCGCTGTTCACATCGCGGATGAAGATGTAGGTCCCCCACGAATCGCAGGTCACGTCCTCGTGCCAGCGCGTGACCGCCAGGTCGCGCCAGCGGCTGAAGCCCGAGCCGGCCGCCGTGATCATCACGGTGTAATTCCCGTTCGACAACAGATGGGTGCGCGGGATTAGATCGTGCGGCGAATGGAACCGGCGAATCGTCGGCGGAGAGCTCTCGCGGACGTTGGCTTCCGCCTTGACCTCTTCGGCCCGCGGACGCGCCACCGCTACATCGCGCGGCGTCCGCTCCTGCAGCAGCAGCTCGGTCGCCTGAATGATCGGTTCGGAGTGAAACCTCGCGCGCATCGCGCCACCGTTCAGAGCGTCTGCAATCGCCACCAGCGTCATGCCTTGGTGATGCGCCATGTATGCGCGCACGATCGCGACCTTCTCGCCTTCGGGAACGCGTGACGGCGTGTAGTCCAGTGCCTCATACCAGCCGAAATCGCCACGCCCTCCCGCCTGCGACAGCCGCGAGAAGTTCCGCGCCGCGGCCTCCGGATCAACCATCGCCGCCAGCGCCGTAGCGTAAGGTGCGATCACCGCGTTCTCGCTCAGCCCGCGCTTCAGCCCGAGTCCCGGCACCCCGAAGTTCGAGTACTGATAGGTGAGCTCGAGGTCGCGCGCGTTGTACGCGGATTCCGAGATTCCCCACGGCATCCCAAGCTCGGCGCCGTACTTCATCTGCCGGCGCACTACCAGCCGATTGGTCTGCTCGAGCAGGCTACCGGCCGGCGCGCGCATCACCAGCGACGGCATCAGGTACTCGAACATCGATCCCGACCACGAAATCAGCGCCGAGCCGCGATCGACCGGCGTCATCGCGCGTCCCAGCCGGAACCAGTGCCGCGCCGGAACTTCCCCCTTCGCGATCGCGACGAAACTCGCCAGCCGCGCCTCGGAAGCAAGCAGATCGTAGCAGTTGGGATCGAGGCTCCCGTCAGTGACGCGGTAGCCAATCGACAGCAGTTGGCGCGCCGTATCGAACAGGAAGTCGAACTTCATCGCGTCGAGCATCTTGCCCGCAGTCGCGGCGAGTTCCGTCAGGCGCCGCTCGAGAAATTTGGCCGCGTCGCTCGCATGCGCAACCGCAACTGGATCGAGCGCCGAGTCCCGGCTCGCCGCATCATCATATATGTCCGGCAGATCGACCAACGTCGGTATCGAATCGGGCGTCGCCCCGCCAGCACCGCGAGTTGCCCACGGCTTCAGCAACTCGACGTCGCGTTGGTGACTGCGGATGCACGCTCGCAGCGCTTCCGCCCAAGCGAGCACTTCGCTCGCCGCCGGGTCGGCGCGCTCCAGCGTCAACGCGCGCGCAATGTCGGTGATTGAATCGCTCTGATCCGCAAGTTCCACCAGCCACGCGGTAAGCTCCACCACGGTCTCTGGATCCGACTGGATTAGCGGCGCCATCGCGTCGAGCCCATTCTCGAGCTGCTTCGGAGTGACCGTGTAGCTGCGCCGGCCAGCGCCCAGCCCGCCAAGCGATTCGCGGATGAGTGCGATCGAGTCTTCGACTCCCTTGAGCCACTGCCGATCCACCACCGGCCGCGCGATCATCTCGCGGCATGCGTTGCCCAGCGCGATCAGATGCCCCGCCAGGTTGCCGCTGTCCACCGACGACACGTACTTGGGGTCCAGCGGCCGCAGGTCGCGCGTGCCATACCAATTGTAGAAGTGCCCGCGGAACTGCTCCATCCGTTTCATCGTGTCGAGTGTCGCGCCTAGCCGCTCGACGGTCTCATAAGTTCCGATCCACCCGAAGTCGTGAGCCGCGACGATCGACAGCAGGTACAGCCCAAGGTTGGTGGGCGACGTGCGATGCGCCAGCACGGGCTTCGGGTCTTCCTGAAAATTGTCGGGCGGCAGCATGTTGTCTTCCGCCGTCACGAACTTCTCGAAAAAACGCCACGTGCGGCGCGCGTTCAGTCGCAGCGCCGTCGTATCGGCCGACGACACCGGCTTCGAGCCCTCGATCGGCGGCGGCATACTTGCCCATCGCGCGAACTCCGGCGACAGCATCCACACGATCACGAACGGAGCTGCGATTATTGCGCCGCCCCGACTCGCCCATCCAACGACGAGCGCCGCCACAGCCGCCAGCGCCCAGCCTCCGGCCATCATGCCGTAAAAACCGCGCACGTCGGGACGAGTCGTCTGCTTGGCCTCCGCCGCGGTCGTCCACTCGAGCAGCAGCCGATGACTCACGAACAGACGGTAGAGCGTTCGTGAAATCGCGTCGGTCATCAGCCACGCCTGATGCGCGAGCAGCGTCAGTATCATCGCAACCTGTGAGAGCCCCACCACCAAATCCCTGCCGACCGCGAGGATGTGGCTGCGCTTGGAGATGTCGCGGCGCCGCGGGATGATTCCGGTGACAAACGGCAGCATTGGCGCCGTCGCGATCGTCGCGACAACGAAGGCAGTCCACATCGCGGCAGCCGCCAGCGGAAGCGTCCATCCCGCTACCAATGCAAATAGCGTCATGGGCGCCGACAGCGTGCGGCGCAGGTTGTCGATCATTTTCCAGCGTCCGAGCGGCGGGATCGACGATCGACCGTCGCGCGGCTGCCAGGTAGCCGGGTCGGGGTTGGCACCATGCGCGCGGCCTAAAATCCACGGCAGCAGTTGCCAGTCACCGCGGGCCCATCGATGCTGCCGCGCGGCGGCGACGTCGTACCGCGACGGAAACTCCTCGACCAGTTCGACGTCGGACGCCAATCCCGACCGCGCGAAAGTTCCTTCGAACAAATCGTGGCTCAAGAGCGTGTTGTCCGGGACGCGGCCCGCCAGCGACGCCTCGAACACGTCCACATCGTAAATCCCCTTGCCGGTATAAGAGCCTTCATCGAGAAGATCCTGATAAACATCGGAAACGGTGAACGCATACGGATCGATTCCGGCGGCGCTCGAGAAGATGCGCTGGAAGACCGATCCGTCCCGGCCGGTCGGCAATGACGCCGTGATCCGCGGCTGCAGAACTCCGTGGCCTTCGACCACGCGGCCGAGTTGCTTGTCAAATCGCGGCGCGTTCAGCGGATGCGCCATCTTGCCGATCATCCGCTTGGCGGCGCCGCGCGGGAGACGCGTGTCCGCATCGAGCGTGATCACGTAGCGCACGCCGTCGGGAACTGCCGGCGGATGTCCATCCCGCGCGACGAACGTGGTATCCGTCCCGCCGCGCAACGTTCGATTCAGCTCGTGCAGCTTGCCGCGCTTGCGCTCCCATCCCATCCACAAGCCTTCGGCTTCGTCCCAGACGCGCCTGCGATGGAGCAACAAAAATCTCGCACCGGCCGGCCCCGGTCCGTGACGCTGGTTCAGGCGCGCTATTCCAGCTGTCGCCGCCGCGAGCAGGTCGTCATCGCCGGGCGCGCTTTCGGTCGCCGAATCAGTCCAATCCGACAGTAAAGCAAAGTACAGCTCGCCGTCCGGGCTCGCCAGGTAATGAACCTCGAGACGCTCGATCTGCTCGTCAATCTCCGCGCGCGTGGTCAACAAAGTCGGCATCACGACTATGGTGCGTAGGCTCGGCGGCACGCCATCGTGAAGCTCAAGCGCTGGAATCACTGCAGGACGGATGAAAACCGTGACGGCGCGATTGACGATTGCAACCGCCGCATCCATCGCGGGAACTATCGCGAGCATCGCGAGAACGAACCGGGTCCCTCCACCGACTCGGGCATCAGCAATCGCGAGCAGGCCGCACGCGACGATAGTCGCGGTGACAATCGCGATCGTGCCGAGGTAGCCCATTATTCCGGCGGCCGCGTTGGCGCGAGCTATCCAGTCGCGAACCGGCGCGCGAAATCCCAGCTTCTCTTCGAGAGAGTGACGCCCCTCTGAAATCAGGTAGTAGCCCGGATGATGCTCGCGGCGCGACTTCACGCCGTTGCCGTTTGGCTCTTCGGACACCGCGCCCCGCGCAGAATCAATCGCGCTTTGAGCAACCTCGATTTCGGTGTGCCCTGAACCTCGCGCGAGTTCTTCGATCACGTGCCGGTAGCGATCGCGCGTGGCGAAGTCCATCGCGGCGAAGTCGCTGTTGGCACGCAGTACTGCATCGACCGCGCTCACGCTCTCGAAAAAGTCCGCCCAATCGACCGCCGACATCAGGCGCATGCTCGTGATCACGTTGCGGACCGTCACGTTCATGGCGCCCTGCTCGTGATGTACTGCGCGGACGATCTCGTCGGCCGTAGTTCCCTGCGCCGCGAGCCGCTGATCCAGCCACTGCATCGCTGGCGTCACCTTGGGATCCTGGTCGCGCAGGCGTTGAACCATCTGCACTGCGAACGCCGCCTGAACCGGTGACTGATCAAAGTCTTTGAACACGACCTCCACCGATTCGGCGTCGCGGCCGTTGGCTCCCAGCAGCCTGTCCGCCAGCAAGTCGGCTCTCCGGCGTTCCGCACGGCTGCGGCCAATCTGTTCAGCCGCGCGCCGCAGGTTTTCGACCAGCACGGTCCGCAGCGTAATCGCGACCGCCCACAGCTCGCCGATAGTCAGCGGCTGCACGCGCTGGTAGGCCTGTACGAACCTGGCGAGCGTCTGCGTATCGAAGTGGCTGTCCGTATGCGCGACGTAGGCCCACGCGATCCCGAACACGCGCGGATACCCTTCCAGCGGACCTTCGGCGAGCTTGGGTAGTTGCCGATAGAAGCCACGCGGCAGGTCATCGCGAATTTCGCGAATCTGCTC
>DATDGX010000106.1:0-4427 GCA_036521875.1 Binataceae bacterium (SeqCode) | reverse complement strand
ATTGACTCTTACGCGAAGGTTGCGCCTTCGGGACGCCGGCTCAGACCTGTTCGTTGGCTCCGGTCCGAGGGATACTCAGTGCCGTGAACGGGAGAAATCTTTGCACGACACGCTTCGCTGTTGGCACTACGCGCCGCGCTATCTGGATGATTGCGCTGCCGCTCATGCTGGCGATCGCGCCAGGCGTCTCGCGTGCCGATGATTCCGCGGCGGCGGCGCGACTCTACCAGGCGCTGCTTGCCCGGCAGCCGACGAATATTCCGCGCGGATTTTCCTCGGCGGCGCTGTCGGCATTGACCCTGAACAACGACGATAAGAGCGCGGGGATGATTGGCGGCGTGCTAGTCACGATGCAAGGCGGGGAATCGAAAGGCAACTACCGCTTCGCAATCTTTCACGACCCGGTCCAGGCGCAGCAATTCTCGATGAGTCTCGATCAGCGCTTCGGGGCGTCGGGCGCGCAACGCGGTTTCCTGCCTTACCTGCCCAACGCGGATTGCATTTCCCAGGGAGATACCCAGGTTTGCGATCAGGTATCGGACAACGTCGTGGTGCTCGCGACGGCCTCCGGAATCCGGACCGCCAACACTCACGAGCATCAAGTAATTGGCGGAGTCGCCGCGGGGACCTTGCTCGGCGCCGCGCTTACTCATCTGGGCGCGGTTAGAAATTCCATCGGCGAGAGCGCCGCGGCTGCACCGCCCGGAACTTCTGCGCCACCGCAAGCCGATGCCAACGCCGCCAGCGGCCCCGATCCGTGCGCGGTCCTGACTAAAATGGATGCGATGGGGGCGCTCCGTAGCTCCGTAACCGGGCCACGTCGCTCGCCGGGCACCTGCTTTTATGGTTCTCCGATAAGAGCGGGAAATGGAGTAACGATCGAGCTGGAAGACGGCGGGCGTGACAAGTTCGAGTTCACGCGGGGACGGATGATCGCGGGTAAGCCGCTCCCGGGCGTCGGCGACGACGCGTTCTACTTCCTGTCGCAAGCGGGATTCGTGCAGATATATTTTGTTAAATCCGGCCACTACGCGGTAATCACTTTGCAAAACTCAGGCGACCCGGACATGGTCTACACTGCGAAGAACCTTGCGATCCAGGTCGCGAACCGGATGGCGCCGGCGCACGCGCAAGGGCAGGCGATAGACGTTCAATGACGAGCGAGCGGTCCCACCGCTCCGCGGAGACGTCCACGATGTTTGAAGACGAAACCGTCGACCTGGAATGCCCGAAGTGTGGTCATCGGAACTCGATGCTGGTGCGCGGGTTCGAGGAAAGCGCCGAGACTCACTTCGTATGCGTGAACTGCAAGACCGGGATCAAGGTCGAGGCGAACGAATTTCGCCATAGGCTCGACCAGGTGCGCGACGAGCTCGCGGCGCTAGAGCGTGACGCGGAGCGAGAAGCGAAGCCCAAGCCCAAGCGGCCGCCTAAAGATAATTTTCAGATCTGATTTTCGTTCTCCCTGCCAACACTACCGCGGTCATCGAAGATCCCATAGCTGTCCTTACTGAAAATCCCATCGGAACCGCAATTTGAGCATCTGCGGGGAATTACTATCGATTTGATACGATGAAGCGAATTTAGCTGCCATCTTAAACCACGAGCGGCCGACCCGTGATCGAGATCGGAGAGCCTCCGATCCCGAGATGCTCAGACAATCGTGCTGGCCGCCGCGCAACCACCGTGGAGCAGCAGTCGGTATCGGTACGAATCACGCGGCGAGAGGTTCGTAGCGGTGGTGCAGGCCGCCGACATGCGGGATGGCGACGACCTTTCCGATTCTGGGGGGCACGGTCGGGCGTGAGTCAGGGCAATCCTTGTCGAGCGAAAGATGCGTGCGGGTTCGTTGGTAATAGTCTACGTACGAGGACAGGACGCGGTGCAGATGACGCTCGTTGAAGATCACGATGTGATCCAAACACTCGCGGCGAATCGAACCGATCACGCGCTCGACGTACGCGTTCTGCCAAGGCGAGCGTGGCGCCGTGATGACTTCCATGATCCCCATCGCCTCGACCCGGTTGCAGAAGTCTGATCCGTAAGACGCGTCACGGTCGCGTAGCAGATAGCGCGGAGCAGTGTCCCATGGGAATGCTTCGGTGAGTTGCCATGAGAGCCAGGTCGCAGTGGGATGCTGGGTCACGTCGAATCGGACAATCTTCCTGCAGTCGTGAGCCAGGATGATCATTACATACAGCAGCCGAAACGATGCGGAAGCCACGACAAAAATGTCGATGGCGGCGATACCTTGGACCTGATTGAGCAGGAAGCGACGCCAGGTCGGGGAAGGCGTTCCTCGTCTTCCGCACCATGTACTTGGCGACCGTAGCTTGGCTGATCTCGATGCCGAGCTTGAGAAGCTCGCCGTGAACGCGAGGCGCACCCCAGAGCGGGTTGGCCGCGTTCATCTGCCGAATTAGTTCACGAACTTCGCAATCTACCCGTGGTCGTCCTGATCTCGAACGCCATCGCCAAAACAGGCGAAAGCCCCGACGGTGCCATTGGACAACTGTAGCTGGCTTGACCAACACCATCGCGTCTAGACAGCGCGGCCATAGTCGGTAGAGCCACACCCAGAGCAAGCGGTCGATCGCGAACAGCCGGGGCCGACCCGCCCGCTGGCGACGAAGGACGTTCAGCTGATGGCGGAGCGCGAGGACCTCTAGTTCCAGGTCCACCCGGCTAGGGAATCGGCAGGCAAGAACAGAAACGATAGAACGCACGAGCGTGAGCATGCCGGGCACACTACGACGGTGAATCGCAAAACTCGAGACTTTTCACCGCGTTCGGGGTTTTTAGGAGCCACAGGGCAGGACCCCTCGAGTTTGCTCACAGACTTCAAGCGCATCCTCGGCAAGGTCGGATTGCCAGATATTCTTTTCATGATCTCCGGCATTCAACCGCCTCTTTGCTGCTCACAAAAGGTGTGCATCCGGGGTCGTGATGGAGCTTCTAGGCCACAGCAATATAGGGCTTACAATGAACACCTACTCTCACGTTCTCCCGGCGCTGGCACGCGACACGGCCGCAACGATTGACGGAATATTCGGCCGATAAGGTGATGACATCTCCCGCTGAACATTTGATTCTAGGCTCGGCGAGATCGGCAACCGTTGAACTTAGGTCTCGGACGACTCGTGTGACAGCCAGGCGAACAATCAAGGCAGACCAGTCGCGTCAGCCATCTAGAATACTCGCGAACTGGTCCCTGAAATGACTGCACTGCCAAAGGCGCTCACGGCTTCGGCCCGCCCACGCGGGTACTCTCTTAATTCGGGGCTGAGACAGTACCCGCTAGCGAACCGTTCCGCCGCCGCGCCGTATCCAGATCACATCCGAGCCATCGGCACGATCATAGTGCTGTTTGACGTAGTCGCCGATTCCCGGCGTGACGCTGCTCAGGTACTTATCGAAGAAGATCATCTGCGGCGCGATCTTTCCGGATTGCAGGTCGGCCAGGACCTGGCGCCGCGACTTCTGCGGCATCATCTCTACGAAGTGAAGATTGAAAGATGGATAGAAGGTGGCGCTCCGGCGAAACACCCCCAGCCCCGTCCAGCCGTCCATCACCGTGTCGTCAGGCCCGCTGTGCTCGATGACGAAGCGAAGCTGCTCGAGAGCCGTGGGGTTCCCGTGTAACGAAAGATCCCGTTTCATCTCGAACACCGGCACACTACCTATGACGATCATTAGAAGCGCGAGTGCGACGTCGACTGAGCAAGGTATCGTCATCACTGCCGCCGCAAGCGTGAGCATCAGCGCGAACCCGAACGCGAAGTGGAAAAGCGTGGCGCGGGCGAGCTCACCCGCAGCAGCCACACCCAGCGCCATGGCGAGTATGGCCCCGGCAATCCACCAACGCTGTCGCGACGGCTGCGCCATAACCAGCTCGGTGAGATAGATCAGCGACAACGCCGCGAACGTCGCGACCAGGGGAAGAAAACTCAGGGCATACTGCGCAAACGGATCGATTAGAGAGCCGACTGCGAGCAGACCGATCGTATTCAACAAGACAAAGTGATCGGCGGAAAACCCACGCCGTGGCCGCACCTGCGAAAGCTCGCGAAGCAAGCCCAGCAGCCCGAGCCCAAACAGGAACGGGTTTTCGAGCATCAGCGGAAACCAGATACGCTCTGGCGTGAACCCATGGCTGACCTTCACTACCTTCACGAAGTTGAACCTGACAAATGGCCCGAGCGCGCCGTTCGCTGCCATGTAGCCGGCGGTTGCCAGAATCGGCGTGCAGAATCCTGCGAACTGGAGGACGCAGTGACGCAGGCGCATGCGAAATTCACCGGGGCCGCCGAACAGATACCAAAGCATCGCGAGCCCGAATCCCGGCAGCGCCAATCCAAATTTCTGCGTGCTCATCATCATGCCGCCGAGCAGCGTGCCACTGGCCACGAACCACAGCGACGCCGAGG
>DATDGX010000105.1:0-24619 GCA_036521875.1 Binataceae bacterium (SeqCode) | reverse complement strand
CATAAGGGTTCGCAGGTTCACTCTTACTCTGGTCTCTGCGCCCGCTCTCCGCCACCCTACCTGCCCTTGTAGTTCGGCCGGCGCTTTTCCATGAACGCGCGCGGACCCTCCTTGGCGTCCTCCGACTTCATCACTTCGCGCGCGCATTCGTTCTCGATCTTGAATGCCTCTTCGAGCGGACGCCCGGAGCATCGCCGCACCGCTTCCTTAATCTTGCGCACCGCCAGCGGCCCGTTCGCCGCTATCGCCGCCGCCAGCTCCTCCGCCTTTGTCATCAACTGGGCCTGCGGCACCACGTAGTTGATCAGCCCGAGCCGCCACGCTTCCTGCGCATCGATACGATTGCCGGTGAGCAGAATCTCCATCGCCTTGCAGTACGGCATCTGGCGCTGGAGCCGCGCGAGCGATCCCGCCGCGGGAATAATCGCCCACTTCACCTCCTGCAGCCCGAAGCTGGCGTTCTCCGACGCGACTCGCAGGTCAGTCGCCTGGATAAGTTCCATCCCGCCCGCGATGCAAAATCCGTTGACTGCCGCGATTATCGGCTTGTCGAGATCGTAGTTGCGCAGGATCGCGACGTCGCCGATGCGCCGATCGGCGAGCAGTTTGTGGTCCCATTCGTCCTCGGGCTTGCGCGCTCTCGTGAACAGCGGGATGAGCTTGCCGAGATCGGCGCCGGCCGAAAATGCCACCGTGCCCGCGCCGGTAACGATGGCCGCGCGAATCGCGTCATCCTTGTCGATCTCCTGCCACGCCTCCGCCATCCGCACCAGCGTCTCGGGACTGAAGGAGTTGTGCACCTCAGGCCGATTGAAAGTCAGGTAGGCAATATGATTTCGCTTTTCGAAAATCAGCGCAGGCATATATTCGATTGGCTCCTTTGCGGATGCGTCGCGAAGCTCGCGGCTGAACGCCGAACTTAACATGCGGTCCGCATCGACGTCACCAGAACGCAGCCTGCAGGCGTCCCATTCCGGCGGGCTCCGGAGCCGGGCATTAAAGTGCAGACCTGTTTGGCCGGCGACAACAGAGCCGGATTCCTGCGTGGCACTAGTTGCAGGGGGTCAGCCCCTGCCTTTACCGGTCACTCGCGGTGCCGTTATTATCAACGATGGCGACGTGTGGGGCAGAGCATCATTGAGCGCATCGCCTGACATCGCCGCGCGCCCTGCCCCAGCTCTCGCCGCGCCACCTGCTGAGCTCGCGTTCCCGATTCCTTCACGGCTCAAGTCGCGCGACGTCTTCCGGCTCCTCACTCGCGTGTGGCCTTTCGTGCGCCCTTACCGGCGCCATTTGGTCTACCTGTTCGCGTTGATGATCCCGAGCCTGCCTGCCGGACTGTTCGGGCTCACCATGATTCGAATTTTTTTCGACGTGATTGGCCATGGCGCGCCGCTGAAGCCCTATGAGGCATGGATGCTGGGCCTTACGGTCGCCGCGCCGCGCGAACTGGTGTTGTGGCGCGCGGGTGTGCTGACTGGAATCGTCAGCTTGATTTTGCTTCCGCTCGGATTCCTGACCCTCGCCTATGCCGTCTGGATTCTGCAGCGTATCTCGAACCTGTTCCGCGTCAACCTCTACACGCGGCTCCAGGAGCTGAGTCTCCGCTTTCACTCCGAGGAAAAGATCGGCGACGCGATCTTCCGGATGTTCCAGGACTCGGCCGCGATTCCACAGGTGATCGCCGGACTGGTCATCCAGCCGCTGCGTTTCGTGCCGTTTCTGATCGCCAATCTGGTCTGGCTGTTCATCTTCGACGCCTCGATCGCGCTCATCGCGCTCGCGCTCCTGCCGCTGAACTTGTTGATGGCGTGGGCATTCAGCGATCCATTGCGGCGCGCCTTCGTTGCCGAGCGCGAGGCGTCGGCCAATGCGACCACGCGAATCGAGGAGACGCTAGCGTCGATCAAAACGGTCAAAGCGTTCGGCACCGAAGCGTCCGAGAGCGCGGTTTATGCGCGCGATAACTGGGACGCGTTCCGCGCCTCGCGGCGCGCGCGCCTGATGCTCGCGGCATATCGGGTCCTGAGCAACACGATTCGCGGTTTCGCCTATGTCGCAGCGCTTTATTTCGGCGCACGCCAGGTATTGCATGGCGGTTCCGCCGGGCTCGCGCGCGCCGCCGTCTCGCTCGGTCTCTTTCAGGGCGAGCTCGCGGTGTTCGGCGCGATGGCGGCGCGGACGCGCGCGGTTACCGACCTGTGGGGCAGCATGCAGGACGTGGTCGTCGCGATCGCGCGCGTGCTCGAGATGCTGGCGAAGCCGGCTGAGGAGCAAGTCGACGCGGGCGTCCGGATTCCCCGCTCCGGCTCGGCTGCGCTCAAGTTCGACAAAGTCAGTTTCGGCTACGAACCCGGCGCGCCAATCCTGAGCGAGGTGTCGTTCGAGGCGCGCCCTGGAGAGATCACCGCGATTGCGGGACCGAGCGGTGCGGGCAAGAGCACCATCATCGCGCTGGTGGTCCGCTTCTTCGATTCCAACGCGGGCCGAATCATGTTCGGCGCCGACGACGTCCGCGCACTCGATCTGGCCGCATGGCGCGGCGAGCTTTCGGTCGCGCTCCAGGACAATCCGCTCTTTACCGCAAGCATTCGCGACAACGTCGCCTACGGCCGGCCCGACGCGTCGCTTGCCGATGTCGCGGCGGCGGTCGAGCGTGCCGGCCTCGGCGAGTTTGTGCGCTCTTTGCCCGCCGGCCTCGCCACCGTTCTAGGCGAGAAAGGCGCAAAGCTCTCCGCAGGTCAGGCGCAACGAATCGGGCTCGCGCGAGCGCTGTTGCGTGACGCGCGGATCCTGCTGCTCGATGAGCCGACCTCGGCGCTCGACGCTGCGACCGAGAACACAATCATGCGCGGGATTCGCGCATGGGTGAACGAACAGCCGTCGAGCCGGCTCGCGATAGTCGCGACCCATCGCCGCACCACTGCCGCTCACGCCGATCGGCAATATCAAATCGCTTCCGGCCGTCTCGCGATTGCCGATGATTCCGCGCTCGCGCCCGCCGCCGTCGCCGCGACGCGCAATGGTTACGAAGCCCAGCGCTCGCCTATCGTGGAGCGCGCTAATGCTCAAGTAGCGCCAACCGACTCGCGCGTGAACCTGCTCTACGACGACGAGCGCGCGACGCTCAGGCCGCGCGAAGCGCTCGGCCTGATAATTTGGAGCTGGCCGTTCATCGCGGCGCATCGTCGCCTGGTCGCGAGCAAATGTGCGCTCGCGTTTGTCTCGCTGACATTTTTTCTGATGACGCCGTGGCCGGTGAAAATCGTTATCGATAACGTGATTGACGGCCGCCCGCTGACCGGTGTCTCGGCATGGCTTCTGCGCCCGCTGGTCGGCGACGATCGCGCGCTGCTGCTGGCGGTGGTGAGCGGGTTCCTTTTCTTTACCGCGATTCTCATCGGGATGGTCGGGACCGACGCGCCGGGTCTCGGCACCAACGTCAATAGCGGCGGCCTCGACCAGGCGGGCATGACAGCCAACGACGCGAACGACGGCTGGAGCTTGTGGAACGGGCTTTTCGGTTTCTGGGAAGCAACTGTCACGCTCGACCTCACGCAACGGATCAACCAGACCGTTCGCACAGCGATCTATGAGCGGTTTCTGCGCTCGCCGCTCGGCCTCTACGCCGATCAGAAAATTGGCGACGCGGTGTTTCGCGTGATGTACGACAGCGCGTCGATCGGCGATGTGCTCTACCGCGCGGTGCTCGCCCCGCTGATGTCGATCGTCTTGTTCGTGCTCACGATCGCTGTGCTGCGGGCGCAGTTCAGCAACGAGCCGATGATACCCATCCTGGCGGCGTTGGTACTTCCCGTCGTCGCGATAGGAGCGAGCTTGTTCGGGCGGCTGCTCCGCAGCCAGAGCCAGCAGATGCGCGAGCGCGGCAGCGACGTGATGGCGGCGTTCGAGGAGCGCGTCGCGCAGGTGCAACTGATAAAGGCGTTCGGGCAGGAGGCGCGCGAGAGCGCCGCGATCGACGCCGCGAGCTGGGAGTCCTATCGCTCGACGCTCCGGATGATCGGAATTCTGCTCGTGATAGGCCTGGTCTTGATTCCCGTGATCGGCTTACTCATTGCGGTTTCGATTTACTACCTGATGATGCAGGTGATCGAAGGCCGCATCACGCTCGGCGACCTCGTACTTTTACTCAGCTACGCGGCTCTGCTATCCAATCCGATGGCGACGTTGGGGGCAACCTGGGCCGCGATGCAGTTGCCAATCGCGGGGCTGCGGCGAATCCACAGCGTGCTCGAAACCCTCGCCGAGCCAAGCGCCGCCAGCAACGGAACCGACCTCGGAGCTCCGGTGACCCGCCTGGAATTTCGCGACGTCGCGGTCGGCTACGATTCTGGCGCGCCGGTCCTCGAGCACGTATCGCTCCGGCTGCGCGCGGGCGAGATGGCGGCGATCGCGGGCCCCAGCGGATGCGGCAAGACCACGCTCATATATTCGCTGCCCGGTTTCATCGAGCTGTCGGCGGGGACGATTCTCGTGAACGGCACCGACCTCGCGGGTTGGCACGGCGCGTTACGCGAAAGGATCGCGTTCGTGTTTCAGCAGGAGGCGCTGTTCTCGGCGACCATCGCGGAAAATATCCGCTATGGAAGCCCCCGCGCGAGCGACGCGCAGGTTCGCGAAGCAGCCGCGATGGCCGATGCGGCGGAGTTCGTCGAACGGTTGCCGAACGGATACGCCACGATGCTCGGACGGCGCGGCGCGCGGCTGTCAGTCGGGCAGAAGCAGCGCATCGCGATCGCGCGCGCCCTGCTGCGCAATCCGGAAGTGCTGGTGCTCGACGAGCCGACGGCGCCGCTCGATCCCGCGACCGAGGCGGAACTGATTCGCACGCTCCGCGCGCTCGCGCAGAACCGGATCGTGCTGCTCGTCGCGCATCGCGCGGGGACGCTCGGCGCGTGCGACCGCGTGTTCTTCCTGCACGATCGCACCATAGTCGCATCGGGCACCCACGCGGAGCTGCTCGCGAGCTGCCCGACGTATCAGGCCTACCAGGCGGTGACGGATTCCGAGATCGAAGCCTGATTCGCGATCTCCGCGCGAGGGCGACCAGGTTGACAAAGCCAGCCTGCGCCTCAGCGAATAAATGGCGAATCTACGGTTCAGCCTGCGACTTCTTGTGCGGTGGCGAAAATCGGCGGCATCTCGGTGAACGGCTCTTCCTTGGGACGGCCGTGAAACAGCCGGCGCACCCACGCCTTCGCGATTCGCACCAGCATCGCGCGTTCGAACAGCGCCGACGTTGGCTTGACCATGTTGATCACTTCGCCGAGCCGATCGCCGATCACGGGATCGTCGCCTTGCACCTCGAACATCTTGCCCATGACCGGCGCGATGATGCGGCTCGAGAGCGGGCGATGGCCCTCGGTGCCGGCAAAACGAAAATCCGCGCCGGTCGCCATCCCCCATGGCTCGGCCTGGAAGCGCGCGAGGCGCGCAAAGAATGTGCGCGGGAGCTCCGGATTTCCGGCGCCCAGCTCGGTGAGGCAATCGCGCAAGATCAACGCCGCGAGCGCGCCCGAGGTCATCCCTTGCCCGTACACCGGGTTGAACGCGCACATCGAGTCGCCGAGCGCGATAAAGCCGTCGAGCCGCGCGCTCCATTTCTCGTAGTGCCGCCACTTGTTGGCCATCTGGCGATACGAGTAGACCGGCGAGAGCGGCGCGGCGAGCGCGACCTCCTCGGCAATGATCGGCGAGCGCAGCTCCTTGAGCTTTGCGGTGAAACCCGCCTCGTCGCTGGGAGGATATTTACCGCCCCATCCGGCGAGCGTGACGATGAACCGATTGCCCTCGACCGGAAACAGCACTCCGGCTTGCGCCGCATCGCCCGCCTGAGGTTCGATCCAGATGCCCTTCCACCACCATTCGCGCGGGCGGCGTTCGGGCGCGGCCTGGTACCATCGCGACGCGTATCCGGTGTGCGAGTCGACGATCATTTCCTCCGGCAGCGGCAGACCAGCCGCGCTGATCCACGACGGACACTTGGTGCTGCGCCCGCTCGCGTCAACTATCAGATCGCCGGTCAGCAGATATTCCGCGCCGCCGTCGCGCGGCCGCACCTTGATTCCCGTCACCCGGCGCGCGCCGGTTCCTTCGAACTCAAAACCCGCCGCCTCGGCGCGCTCGGTAAGCTCGATGTTCGAGCGCTCGCGCACCAGCGCACGCGCGGTCGCCTCGATCAGCACGCGGCTTGCGAACAAAGTGGTGATGCTGTTGGGCAGGCGCTTCGCCCATCCGCCGGCGGCGCGCAGGGTCGCGAAGTCCACGCCGAAGTTAATCTCGAGGGCGCCCTGCTCGAGCATGGTGCGCTCGAATCCCGGGAACAGGCGGTCCAGCTCGATGCGCCCGCGCATCAGGAGCGCATGCACGTGGCGGCTCTGCGGCACTCCCGGACGTTCGTGCGCGCCGGCCGGGTATGCGTCCCGATCGACGACGGTGACTTTGTCGTAGAACTCGCTGAGCACGCGCGCGGCACACAGCCCGGCCATGCTTCCACCGATCACGATCGCGTGCTCATGTTCCATCCGCGGCTCGCCTCCGTTCCAGACTTCGACCCGATGCCCGCTTCGGCTTCTTCTCGTTGAGGCCGATCAAGATCACGTCGAGGCTTGCGGCGATGGCAGCTTCGATATCCAGTTTGCCGCCGCGCCGCACCCATTCGTAAATCAAAGCGAAGAATCCCGCGCACGCGGTGAGTGCCGCGAGAGTCGGTTCGATCCTGCGGCGAAACTCGCCGGCCGCCTGCCCGCGCCGAATGACCGCCGCGAGCATCAGCACCAGGTCTTTGGCCCGTTGGTCGTGCTCGCTGCGCACGGGAGGCTGCGTGATCACTTCGCGCACCATCAGCCGGACCAGATCCGGATGACGGACCGCGCGCGCCGCGAGCATCTTGAACGAGGCGCGCAGGGCCGACGTCGAGCTGCCGCGATGCGCGCGGATGAGGGCTGCGAGCTCATCGTTGGAACGATTCCAGTATTCGGCGAGGAGCGCCTCCTTGGCCGGAAAGTGCAGGAAAAAAGTCGCGCGCGCGACATCGGCGGCGCGGCAGATGTCCTCGATGGTAACCGTATCGAAACCGCGCTTTAAGAACAGGTTAATCGCGGCGATGTAGATCTCGCCACGGGTGCGCTCCTTCTTGCGCTCGCGGCGCGAGGGGAGCGCGAGGGCGGCGGCGGCGCGGTGTCCAGAGTCGGGCATATAAGTAGACTCAAGTCTATTAACAGACTGACATAACGAAGCAAACCACGCGGCGGAGGACGCCGCTTTCACCGCGTGGCTGCTCCCGGTAAGATCGAATTTGCGGCGAGTTCAGTAATCGAGCAACGCCTGTCTCTGTCACTGACGCTTGCAAAGGCCGTAGCAAATTGGCGAAGGAAGACGCAGAACCCGATAGCAACCGGCCACCGCGCGTGATGGTCGAGTTCGAGGTGCTACGCCGGTTTGCGGGGCAGAACTTCCGCGACCTGGGAGGGCATCCGGCTCGCGAGGGGCGGCGCGTGCGATCGTCGATGGTCTATCGCTCCTCGCATCTGGCCGGAGTTAAGCGCGAAAACCCAATCCGCGGAATTCCCCTGCGCACGCTGGTCACGCTGCAGAGCCGCGCCGAGGTGCGGCATATCGGACCGCCGGAGCCGGCGATGCTCGAGTCAGTCCGCTGGGAGCACATCCCAATCGGCGATAAATGGTTTACCGACCAGGGCTTCACTCGAATCAACAGCGCGCCCGGCCATGAGCATCTCGCGCTGGTGATGCATTTCCGCGACGACTGGCGGACGTTTTTCAAGCTGCTCGCCGAGCGCACCGTCTATCCGCTGCTGTTCCATTGCTCGGCGGGACGCGACCGCACGGGAGTCGGCGCCGCGATGCTGCTGGAGACGCTCGGTGTCGAGCGCGCGCGGATTGTCGGGGACTTCCTCGAAAGCAACCGGGTCTTTGCACAAATGCCGCTCACCCCTGAGCAGCTCGCACCGGTATTCGAATCAATCGACGCGAGCGGCGGAATCGACGGCTTCATGCGCGAGATAATCGGCCTCGAGGCTGCCGACCTTGACGCGATCCGCGAGGACTTGTTGGAGGACTAACAGGATTTGCCTGACGCTACGCGGGCAAGTAGCCGTCGCGAAGGGATGGCCGCCCGCACCTGGCTTAGATGGAGTCGAAGCGCGGCTGTCGGCTCAATCTCGATTCGATTCTTCCGGCCGACTTGTTCCGGCCGACTTGTTCCGGGACCGCGCTTACAATGCAGCCGGGAGCACGACGCTCCAGGCGAAGCCATTTCCAGCCGGTGGCGGCGGAAGTGGTGCTCCAATCGGTTCCAGACTGCCCGCCACCGCAGTCCAGGGGCCATATGTTCCGTTTGTGGTTATAGAGAGATCGGTCAGCGCTTGGTCATCTCGGATGCCTACTCCGTACCTTTGAGTCGGGCCCGACTGCACTGTCCACGTGTTGAAATAGCCGAATTTGTCCTCATAGGCTTCAGGTGATTTACCATCAGGAGCCTTTCCGGTGGCCAGGTTGATGAACCACTGCACGACAACATCTCCCGCGCTAGCTTGCATCGATGGCGCAACGTATGAGGTGCCTGAACTCTGGTTGAAGACTGCAGTAATAGGCCCCGTGGTCGCAGACACGCCGCTGTAGTCCGCCGTCATAATAAATGCCTCGTCAATCGAGCTGTTCAGAATGTGAAATTGATCGCTAGTGACTACCGTGGTCACCAAGTGATGTAACGCCCATGCGGTGATTCCACCTGAGCTCGCGACTTCAGAATAACCGTCTAACGTCCAGGAAGATGGAAAGGTTAAGTCGGACCTTGGATGCTCACCACCCGTAAGAACGAACGCAACCAGAGTATCGCCCAGGACTGTTTGTTTCGGATAGTTGATTGCCGGAAAGCAATCTCCGCTGCCCGCATCGCACTGTTCGCTCGCCAGGACATCGCGAAATGCAACCGGTGGAGGGAGCCGGTAGGCTCCGCGTCCGTGAGTTGCTATGACAATTTCTTGCTGCTGGTTTTCGGAGAGATCAATGACGGGGGCATGCGGTACAATCCCTTGACTGAAATCATGCCACGTCGCACCGCTGGTGCCAGTGCGGTAGATACCTGCGTCAGTGCCGGCCAGGAAGCTAGTCGTTCCGCCTTGACCTCGCGTCGGTACAGGCAGCAGCCGCAATACTGGGACATCCGGTAAGTTTCCGTCCATCGGCTTCCAAGTGGCAGTGCCAAAGACCTGATCAACTGTTCCCGCATAGATGTGGTGGACGCCGGTGCCGCCGCTGCCATTCGTGAAACCGGCGAGCGTCAGATAAACTATTGCTGAATTTAGCGGGTCCGGAGTGATTCCGGTGGCTTGCGTAGTGCCTGGCAGCGTCGGCGTGATGTTGCTCCAAGTTTGGCCGGAGTTGCTAGAATTATACACTTGAAAAGGTGTGGAAGTGGTACCGACCGACAAGGTGTAGATGTTGCGAAAGTTGCTAGGGCTCACCTCTATGTCCTGCACCGCGCATGTTCTGTCGACGCAGCCCCCTGTAAGATCCTTTGTGCTGACTTGCCCCGACCCGAAGGGGTTGAGGAAATATAGGAAGTGACCAGCTAGATAGGTCGAAACACCGGCCGAGATAGGCATGAACGGGTTTGCACCTGGATCCTTCGCGCTGGCCATCGCGGCGTTTATCAAGTTCGTTGGGTCCGTAGCATCCCAAGTGAGACCTCCATCCGTTGAGGTCGCGAGAATCGATGACCCGGGAGAGGTAGAAAGGAAAGAGTGGAAAGCATCTTGCGACGGCAGGGTTAATTCTGGTGCAAAAGCGGGAAATGCACCATCGCCACCCTGCACCGAATTCCAGATCAAGGCTCCAAAAGCGGATTGGATATCTATTCCGTGGTCCTGGAAGCCACCTAGTACGGGCGCCTGCGCAGATTGCTGCTGTCCAATTCCGTAGAGTTGGCCAACGCTCAAGCCATTATTGAGCGCAACGAAGGTGTTATTGGGGTTGTTCGTAGTTGCGAAACTAAACAGACCTCCGTCGTTCCCGATGTATAAGGTGCTGCTGGTGAAGGGATCAAATTGCAGTGCGTGCTGGTCAGCATGCGTGCCGCCGCCAACTAATGGCGTCCAGGTACTTCCGGCATCGGTCGATTCGTACAGGCCCACGCCCCCGAAGAACACAGTACTCGGACTTACAGGAGAAACGGCCAAAGCTTGATCAAAAAACGACTGGCTGTAGGTGGACGCAGCCAGGCAACTGGAGTTGGTTCCGGCAGTACCATCAATGACGCTCCCCTTTGACATTGCACAGGGCACCACCTTACTGGTCCACGTGTTACCCGAATCCGAGGAAACAAAGAAGCCGGAGTATGCATCTCCGGAACTGTCTCCGACCATCGCATAGACATTAGGGCCTTGGGCGGCAAGACTTATCCGCCCGATCGGAATGCCGCTGAGTCCCTGGGTGATCTTCGCGGACCAGGTGACTCCCCCATCTGTGGACCGATATACGCCTGCGCCTGCGGCGGCACCAATTCCGTCGATAGCTGCAACGATGTCATTTCTTTGACCGTCTGAGACCACTGAAACGTCGTCAGCGGCGCAGGGGGCGGAGCCGTTTTGGGTGTTAACACATCCTCCGAATGTAGACGAAGCATATTGGCCGAAAGTGGTTCCGCCGTCAGTGGATTTGTATAGGCCATCGTTTGCTGGCGCTCCCTCGATAAGCCGGGCCCCAGCATGGTTTACTGTTTCACCGACCGTCGCCGCTGCATAAATTGTTGGCGGAGTCTGCGAAAAGTCGAGTGCCAGCCTGCCGATGCTTTGACGGTCGAGCACGGTACCACCCAGTTTGGTCCAGGTATTTCCCGAATCAGTCGACTTGTAGATGCCCTGACCATACTGGGAATCGCCGTTGTCCGCTTCGCCGGTTCCGACGTACAGCACGGTGGGTGAGCTTCGTGAATCCAGAGCAATGGACCCGATCGACAAGACGGGCTGGGCGGGATTTATCTGATCCGTAATCGGCACAAACGTACTTCCACCGTCTGTACTCTTCCAGACTCCGCCACCGGCCGTTCCGATGAAAAGTTGTCCCTTAACGTTTGGATCCGGGGCTATTGCGGTGACACGGCCAGTAGAGTTAAAGGTCGGCGGTACATCTTGCCCTGGAAAAAAATTGGCCTCCTCATTGACAATTGGTTGCGGTCCGATAATCTGCCACGACAGACCCGAACCTAGGGGCGACTGCGCTAAACCCTGGCCCGCGAAAGAAATGATAGGGAAAGCTGCTACTGTACAAGTGGCGAGCAGCTTGAGAAAGAGCCTAAGAAGACGAGAAAACTTCATATGTCATCTCTTGTCGCCGCTGGGCGGTCGCGGTACACTCGAAGCTGGTTGGCAGCTACGGTAGACTCTTTTAAGAATTAGTGCAATCCTTCAGAGTTCCTTGATAGACCACATGTCTATGCATATTGACGGATCGTGGTGCTTGGTCGGAATCATAAGGAAGGGAGAAGTAAGATGAGGCCAGCCCGAAATGTGAATACCTGTCTAGTCGCAATATCGGTGTTGCTGTTGGCGTTGTTCTTTTCTGGCCGGGCTGATGCTCAGGGCGCTCCGAAGACGACCGAGTGTCCTCCCGGGCAAGTGTCCGTCCTTGTTTCAGGCGGAGGAGGGATGTGCCTAAACGAGCTCCCGCACACCCCGGTCCCTCTACCCGGGACGTTGGATCAGTCGGTCTGCTACTCGGATGCGGATTGCAAACCGCACTTCAAATGCAGCTACACCGGCTACGATCCAGACCAAAAGGATAACTATGGGATCTGCATCTGCGGGCAGGACTGTAACTCTCCTCCGACTCGTAGAGGAAATAGCGGAAGCTGAACCAGTCGCGCAGCTACTTTCAGTTGAGGTCTCCCAGCGGAACGAGAGGTGGAAACCCGCTATCGTCCAGTCGGAATCATGCGGACGTGAGATTTTGAGATGAGGCGAGCCCGGAAGGTGAGAACCCGTCTAGTCGCAATATCGATGTTGCTGTTGGCGTTCTGCTTTTTTGGCCGGGCTGATTGTCAAGACGTTCCGAAAACGGCCGACTGCCCTCCGGGGATGCACCCCGAAATGGGGGGTTTTTCAGGGCCCGGCGAGAGCTGCTTTCCGAACGTTGGGCGCGATCCAGGCTCGATACCGTCGACGTTGGAGCAATCGATCTGCTACTCGGATGCGGATTGCAAACCGCACTTCAAATGCAGCTACACCGGCTACGATCCAGACCAGAAGGATAACTATGGGATCTGCATCTGCGGGCAGGACTGTAATCCTCCTCCGAATCGTCGCTTCATGCGCGAGACAGTCGGCCTCGAGGCTGCCGACCTTGACGCGATACGGGAGGACTTGGTGGAGGACTGACAGGATTTACTCGAAGACTAGGCGGGCAAGTAGCCGTCGCGGAGCAGCGACTTTGCGATAATCATTCGCTGCACTTCGCTGGTGCCCTCGCCGATCTCGCTGAGCTTCGCATCGCGCATGTAGCGCTCGACCGGAAAATCGGAAATGTAACCGTAGCCACCGTGGATTTGCACCGCCTTGGTCGTGGACCACATCGCGGTTTCAGACGCATAGAGCTTCGCCATCGCGGCTTCGCGAGCAAACGGCCGGCCCGCGTCCTTCGATGCGGCGGCGCGGCAAATCAGCACCCACGACGCGTCGATGCGCGTGGCCATGTCGGCGAGCATAAACTGGATCGCCTGAAAATCCGCGATGCGGTGGCCAAACTGGTGGCGCCCGATTGCGTAAGTGCGCGCTTCTTCGAACGCTCCGCGCGCGATCCCCGCGGCGAAGCCTGCGATTCCGATCCGTCCGCCTTCGAGCACTTTGAGCGTTTGCCGATACCCCGCGCCGAGATCGCCGATCAAGTTCCGCGCCGGAACGCTGACGTTGTCGAAAATGACTTCGGCGGTGTCCGACGCGCGCAGCCCGAGCTTCTCGATTCGCTTGCCGGTCGAGAGTCCAGCCGCGCCGCGCTCGACGATGAACGCCGAGATGCCGTCGTGCTTCTTGGCAGCATCGGTAACCGTCATCACTACGTAGACATCGCCGACGGTGCCGTTGGTGATGAACATCTTGGTGCCGCTGATCGAGTAGCTGTCGCCGACCCGTACCGCGCGCGTCTTCATCGCGGCGGCGTCGGAGCCGGAGCTGGGCTCGGTCAGGCACCATGCGCCGAGCTTCTTCGCCTGGAGCATCGCGGGAACGTAACGATCGCGATTCTCGTCGCTGGCGAACGCCGCGATATGCCCGGTCGAGAGCGACATGTGCGCCGCGGCAGTCAGGCCGATGGACGCGTCGTAGCGCGACAATCCCTCGACCACCAGTGCTTGCGAGAGGGTGTCCGCCCCGCCGCCGCCCCATCGCTCGGGAAACGCGACGCCGAGAAAACCCAGCGCGCCGAGCTTTTCGATTATGTGCCGCGGGAAGGTTTCTTCCTTGTCCCACTTGGCCGAGAACGGCTTGATCTCGCGCTCCGCGAACGCGGCGAGCGTGTTGCGAATCTGGTTCTGCTCTTCGGTCAGGTCGAAGTTCATCTGGATTCGAAGCTTATCGCGAGGCGGTTAGTCGCGGGGCTTCACGTTCTCGCGCACCCACTTGACGATGTCCTCGGTCGACGCGCCGGGCGTGAAGATCTCGCGGACGCCCGCCGTTTTCAGTTTCACGGCGTCGTCGTCGGGAATGATGCCGCCGCCGAACACCGCGACGTCGCCCGCGCCACGCTCCTTGAGCAGGCGAATTACTTCCGGGAACAGGGTCATGTGCGCGCCCGAGAGCACGCTGAGTCCGACCGCGTCGACATCCTCCTGCACGGCGGCAGCCGCGATCATCTCGGGCGTCTGATGGAGCCCGGTATAGATCACTTCGAAGCCGCCGTCGCGGAGCGCACGCGCGATAATTTTGGCGCCGCGGTCATGCCCGTCGAGGCCGGGCTTTGCGACCAGAATTCTGAGTCTGTTGTCAGCCATTGCTCAAATCCAGCCTGGGTCCCGATACACGCCGAACTCCGCGCGGAAAATGTCGCTGATTTCTCCGACCGTGGCGTCGCGGCGGACCGCGTCGCAGATCGGCCCCATCACATTCTCGCCTGAGCGGCACGCTTCGGCGACCCGGCCAAGCGCGTCCTTGAGTGCGACGGAGTTGCGCTCGCGCTTGACCTTGCGCACCCGCTGAATCTGTTTTTCTTCGATCTCCGGATTGATCTTGAGGGTCGGGATCGGAAGTTCCTCGGGCGTGGTGTACTTGTTCATGCCCACCACGCTCTTGATTCTCTGCTCGAGCTGGCGCTGGTAGTGAAACGCGGACTCGGCGATTTCGCGCTGCGGATACCCGGTTTCGATCGCGCGCAGCATCCCGCCCATGTCGTCGATGCGCGCGATATATTCCATCGCCTCGCGTTCCATCCGGTCGGTAAGCGCCTCGACCGCGTAGCTGCCGCCGAGCGGATCGATCGTATTGGTAACTCCGGTCTCCTCGGCGATTATCTGCTGCGTGCGGAGTGCGACGGTGACGGCCTCTTCGGTCGGCAGCGCCAGCGTCTCATCCATCGAGTTGGTATGCAGCGACTGCACACCGCCGAGCACGCCGGCGAGCGCCTGCAGCGCGACCCGCACCACGTTGTTGATCGGCTGCTGCGCGGTGAGCGAAGCGCCCGCGGTCTGCGCATGCGCCCGCAGCATCATCGAGCGCGGATTCTTTGCGCCGAACCGTTCGCGCATGATGCGCGCCCACATCCGGCGCGCGGCGCGCAGCTTCGCGACCTCCTCGAGAAAATCGTTGTGCAGGTTCCAGAAGAAGGAAAGGCGTGGCGCGAAGTCGTCGACGCTGAGCCCGCGCCGGATCGCGTCATCGACGTAGCAGATTCCGTCGGCGATCGTGAAGGCGAGTTCCTGCACCGCGGTCGAGCCGGCCTCGCGGATGTGGTAGCCGGAAATCGACACCGCGTGCCAGCGCGGCACCTGGCGCGCGCAGAACTCGATCATGTCGGTGACCACGCGCAGCGACGGATTGGGCGGCGAGATCCATTCCTTCTGCGCGATGAACTCCTTCAGCATGTCATTCTGGATGGTGCCGCCGACGCGATCCCACGGAATCCCGTTGCGCTCCGCGACCACCAGGTACATCGCGAGCAGCACCGAGGCCGAGCAGTTCACCGTCATCGAGGTGCTGACCTTGTCGAGCGGAATCTTGTCGAACAGGCGCGCCATGTCGTCGACCGAAGTCACGGAAACGCCCTCGCGTCCGACCTCGCCGCACGCGCGTTCGTGGTCGGCGTCGTAGCCCATCAGGGTCGGCATGTCGAAGGCGGTCGAGAGTCCGTCTTGCCCCTGCGCCAGCAGATAATGGAAGCGCGCGTTGGTGTCCTCGGCGAGACCGAACCCCGCGAACTGGCGCATCGTCCACAGCCGCCCGCGGTACATCGATCCGTACACGCCGCGGGTGTAGGGAAACTCGCCCGGATTTCCGAGCGCCTCGTCGTACGGCGCGGTAATGTCGGCAGGCGTGTAGAGCGGCTCGAGCTCCATGTCGGAGACGCTGGAAAACCGCACCGGCCGCTCGCTCGCCTGCTGGTAGGTCGTCGCGCGCCAATCTTTTTTACCGCTCACCTGACCCTCACGCGTTCTGGAGCACCTGGCCCGCGATCACGAGGCGCTGGATCTCCGAGGTACCCTCGTAAATTTCGGTTATCTTCGCATCGCGGAAGTAGCGCTCGACTTTGAACTCCTTGGTGTATCCATAGCCGCCGTGAATCTGGATCGCCTCGGTCGCCGCGCTCATCGCGGTCTCGGCGGCGAACAGCTTCGCCATCGCGGACTCCCGCGTACACGGCTTGCCGGCGTCCTTGAGCGCCGCGGCGCGAAGCGTGAGCAGGCGCGCCGCGTCGATCTCGAGCGCCATGTCGGCGAGCTTCCACTGAATCGCCTGATGACTCGCGATCGGGCGGCCGAAGGTCTGCCGCTCCTGCGCGTACTTGAGCGATTGTTCGAGCGCCGCGCGGCCGATTCCGATTGCCTGCGCGGCGATCCCGATTCTTCCGCCGTCCAGCGTCTTCATCGCGACCTTGAACCCTTCGCCTTCGCCGACCAGCAGATTTTCGCGCGGCACGCGCAGGTCCGTGAAACTCAGTTGCGCCGAATGCGCGCCGTGAATTCCCATCTTGTCCTCGACGCGCACCACCTGCCATCCGGGCGTATCGGTATCGACCGCAAACGCGCTGATCCCGTGATGCCCCTGGTCGGGCGCGGTCATCGCGAACACGATTGCGACCCGCGACTGCGGCGCATTGGTGATGAAATTCTTGGTCCCGTTGATCACATATGAATCGCCGTCGCGCACCGCGCGAGTCTTCTGCCCCGCCGCATCGGAACCGGCCTGCGGCTCGGTGAGCGCGAAGCATCCGAGCCATTCGCCCGTGGCCATCTTCGGCAGGAAATGATCTTTCACCCGGTCGCTGCCCAGGCCGAGGATCGGCCACGAAGCCAGCGAGCAATGCGCCGACACGATAACGGCGGTTGCCGCGCATTCGACGGCGAGCTCCTCGATCACCAGCGCATAGGCGACCTGGTCGAGACCTGCACCGCCATATTGCTCTGGGAGAAACACGCCGAGCATGCCGAGCCGGCCGAGCTCGTCGATCGATTCCTTGGGGAAACGATGAGTGCGGTCAGTTTCGACGCCGCCGCGCTCCAGGCGCTCGCGCGCGAAACGCCGCGCGGTGTCACGCGCGGAACGCTGCGCTTCAGTGAGATCGAGGTCCATCAAGTCCTGTTTGCAGTATCTGGCCTACGAGCAATATCGGTTCCGACAATCCTCTTTTAGCTTAGCCCGCCGATGCGGTCGATAGAATGACAATGGATCCGGCACGACGAATCCCACTCTGTCGACTTTTGGCGCGCGCTATTTGTGCTGCCACTTGGGCTCGCGCTTTTCGACGAACGCGGTGGTCCCTTCGACCCGGTCGGCGCTGCCGAACGCGACGGTGAACGCTTCCTGCTCGAAGCGCAGCCCCGCGTCCTGTTCCATCGTGAACGCCGCGCGCATCGCGGCTTTCGCCTGGCGCAGCGCCACCGCGGACTTGCTCGCGAGCTTTTGCGCGAGAGCGCGTGCGGCGTTCATCAGCTCCGCCGCCGGCACGACCTGGTTCACCAGCCCCAGCTCGAGCGCGGTTTTCGCATCGATCATTTCGCCGGTCATGATTAGCTCGCGCGCCTTGGCGTGACCGATACGATGCGGCAGACGCTGGGTGCCGCCGAAGCCGGGGATCAATGCGAGGTTTATCTCGGGCTGGCCGAAGCGCGCTTTCTCGCTGGCGATAATCAAGTCGCACGCCATCGCGAGCTCGAGGCCTCCGCCGAGCGCGAAGCCGTTCACCGCAGCGATCACCGGAATCGCCAGGTCCTCGAAACTTTCCAACACGCGATGCCCCAGCCGCGAGAACTCGAGCCCCTCGAGCGCCGACATCTTCGCCATCGCGGCGATATCGGCGCCCGCGACGAACGCGCGGTCACCCGCCCCGGTTACGATCAGCACGCGCACGGCGGGGTCGTGACGAACTTCGCGGATGACGCGGGCCAGGTCGTCGACCACGGAGTGGTTGAGTGCGTTCAGCGCCGCCGGGCGATTTACCGTTAGCGTCGCGATGGTATTTTTTTCGAAGATGACTTCCTTGAGTTCCACGGTTGGTTCTCCCTCCCGGGCGCGCGCGATAGCCGGATCATTCACCAGATCAATTCACTTCTATATCAACCGAGAGATTGTAATACATCGAGCGAGCGACGTAGAAATGCGGATGCGGAGATGCGTCAACTCCGCGCGTGGAGAACCACCGGAATGCAAGCCTTTTCACGTGTTGCGGCGCTCGCACTTGTGACCGCCGTAGTGGAACTCGCGGCGGGATGCGGACCGTCAGCCAACCAACGAATCGCGGCGATGAACGGCCGCAACCAGGCGCTCTGCCAGGCCGACAATCCGCAAGCGTGCATCCGCTTCCTGGAATCGAAGTGCGACGCCGCGCTGTCAGCGTGCGCCACCGTCAAGCAGGATCAGACCGGGCTTGCCTCAGACCTGCACGCGAAATGCGCCGGCGGCGATAAGACCACCTGCCAGGTGCTCGCGAGTGTCGAATGCGACCGCGGCGACACCAAGTCATGCTTGATCGTGGACTCGCTGTACAATCGCCTGCACGCGTCCTGCAAGGCGGGTGCGCAAAGTGATTGCCAGTTGCTGGCTGCGGAGCCTTGGCCAAATCGGATCATCGCGACCACCGAGAAGACCTGCAAGGCGGGCGACCAGATCTCGTGCGGCGTGGACAACGCGGCGCACGCGGAAAACTCAGGCGTGGTGGTGACGGTGCCCGCGGACTACAAACCGTAAGCGCGCCGGACTAGCTGCGTGGTTCGAAACCGAGCCGCTGCATGATCTGCACGAGGCCATCGTCGACGGCGAAAAACTCGGTCGCCGAATAGTAGAGATTGCAACCGCGGACGCGCCCTCCTTCGCGAACTTCCTCGATGCGAATCACCCGGTCGGAGTTAATCAACGCCGTCTTTCCCTTTACCATGAGTTGAAGCCACATTCCGGATCAGGCTAGCAGACGCGGCAGGTCCGCCGCGACGCTCCCCGCGCCGGATGCTCATGCTTGCGGCAAGAAGGCGGCTGCAGACAGCCGCCGCGCGCATACTGAGGCCACTGGTGCAGACCTGATAAGATTCCCCCGGTCATGAAATCCGCGAGTTCATCGGCGACGGGACCCGGCGACGATGCGAGCATCGCGCGCGATCCATCCGCCGCCAACCCTCGCACCGTGTTCATCGCGCAGTGCGCGCTCGCCACTGTCGCTTTTCTGATCTTCTTCTACTCGCCGGTGATATGGATTTCGGACTCGATCTATTCGATGCTCACCGCGCAGAGCATTATCGAGTACGGCACTCCCGATCTGAGCGCGTACACGATACCTAAATTCCGGCCCGCGATTCCCGCAGGGATGCTCGCGGCCGATCGCGACAACGCCTACCAGCTCGGCATCATCAACGGAAAGGTCCTCTACTTCTATGCGCACGGAACCTCGATCCTGTCGGTGCCATTCGTCGGCGCGATGAAAATTTTCGGCGTCTCGCCCGCGACCAGCGATCATGTTTTCTACTTCGGCGGCGAGGTGCTGATTCAGAAGTTGCTCGCAGCGGCGCTGATGGCGATACTCGCGTGCATATTTTTTCGCACCGCGCTGCTGATGCTGAATCTGCGCTGGAGCCTGGTAGTCGCGATCGGGGCCGCGTTCGGGACCCAGGTGTGGAGCACCGCGTCGAGCTCGATGTGGTCGCATACCTGGGAGATTTTTCTGGCGGGATGCGTCGTCTACCTGATGCTGCGGGCGGAGCGCCGCGGCCAAAAGCGCGCACCCCTGAGTTTTGCGGCGGTGGCCGTGCTACTGGGATTGATGTTCTTCGTGCGGCCGACGGGCGCGGTCCTGATAGCGTGCGTGACCATCTACGTTTTATGTGCTCGCCGCGGCGACTTCATTCCCTATGCGATAGCCGGCGCAGTCTGCCTGGCGCTCTACGCCGGATACACGAAAACGGTGTTCGGAAGCGTGATCCCCGATTACTATCGCGAGCCGCTAGCGTTCTCGACGCTAGGGATCGGATTGGAGCGGAATCTCATCAGTCCATCGCGCGGGCTATTTGTGTACGTACCGGCCGCCGCGTTCGTGCTGTACCTGGTTGCGCGGCACTGGAAGAACCTGCAGCACAAGCCGCTCGCGATCATGGCGCTCGCGACAATCGGCGGCTTGCTGATCGTCGTATCGAGTTGGTGGCTCTGGTGGGCAGGTATCTGTTACGGCCCGCGCCTCCTCACCGACGCGATCCCGTGGTTCGTCCTGCTCGCGATCCTGGGATGCGCGGCGATCCCGCCGGAGCGCCGCTCGCTCGTGAGCAATCCAGCGCTCGCAATCGGAGCGTTGCTATTAGCGATCAGTATCGCGATGAACGCGCGAGGAGCGCTGGCACGGGAGACGGCGCAGTGGGCCTTGATGGGGCCGATCGAAGTGCACGCGCTGGAGTGGTCGGATCCACAATTCCTGGCGGGACTTGTGCCGGGGCATCCGCGCCAGGCGATCCCGCGCTGAGAAATTCGACGGCATCGAGCGCGCTTCAATACTCGGGCTTGAAATCGAAATGATGGGTCGCCTCGATGAAGCGGACGGTGCGGGTCTTCGAGCGCATCACGACGCTGTTGGTGAGCGCTCCGCCGGAGTAGAAACGCACCCCGCGGAGATAGTCGCCGGTAGTGACGCCGGTCGCCGCGAACATCACGTTGTCTCCCGCAATCTCCTCGAGGGTGAAGCGATGCTTCAAGTCCATGATGCCCATCGCGAGGCACCTCTCGGCCTCCTCGGAACTGCGCGGCATGAAACGGCACTGCATCTCGCCGCCGACCGAGCGAATCGCCGCCGCCGCGAGCACGCCTTGATGCGCTCCGCCGACGCCGATCAACATGTCGATCTCGCTCTCCGGGCGCGTGGTTGCGATCGCAGCCGAGAGGTCACCGGCGGAGAGCAGCTTAATTCCGGCGCCGGCGGCGCGGACCTCGCTGATGAGCTTCTCGTGGCGCGGACGATCGAGGATGGCGACGCGGAGATCTTCGACGTAGACGTTCTTGGCCTCGGCGAGCGCCTTGAGATTGTCGGTCGGCGAGCGATCGATGTCGATCACGCCGCGGCCCGCGGGTCCGCACGCGATCTTGTCCACGTAGGTGTCGGGGCATCGCAGCAGCTTGCCACGCTCGGAGAGCGCCACGCAGGAGAGCGCGTTCGGCCCGCCGGTCGCGCAAATCAGCGCGCCCTCAAGCGCGTCGAGCGCGACGTCGACCTCGGGGCCCGCGCCAGTGCCGACGATCTCGCCCTCGTAGAGAATCTCGGCGTCTTCCTCCTTGCCCTCGCCGATCACGATCTTGCCGTCCATCGCGAAGGTGTTGAGCGTCTTGCGCATCGCGTCGCATGCGGAGCGGTCGGCCATCCGATCGTCGCCCTTGCCGATAAAGCGCGCGGCGGCGAGCGCGGCGGCCTCAGTCGCGCGAACCACTTCGAGGGCTAGATTCCGTTCCATCTGAAAACTCCAGTCAGTTCGCCCTAAGAGATTCGCGTCCGAAAAGCGAATCGATTAACCGATAGCCCGCGCCTACGTTAATCCCGGTCTTTGCGCCGTCCGCTTCAGTGTAGCGGCGCGCGACGGCGGCGTCGCGCCGAAGATTCGCCGCCGTAATCAGCGCGAACGGCACCGGTTCCGGCGAGTGCGTCTTGAGCTTGCTCGGCGTCGCATGATCCGGCATCAGCAGCAGAGCAAAATCGCCGAGGGCGGCAAGACCGTCGAGCATCGGGCCCATGATCAGCTCGTCGATTCGCTCGATCGCTTCTTTCTTGAGATCGGCGCGGCCCATGTGACCCGCCTCGTCTGGCGCCTCGATATGGAGCAGGAGGAAATCGCGGCCGCGGCGAAGCGCGTCGAGTCCATAGCGCGCCTTTGCGGCGTAGTCGGTATCGAGAAAGCCGGTGGCGCCCGGCACTTTGATCAACTCGAGTCCCGCGAGCCGGCCAAGTCCATTGACCAGGTCGACCGCTGAAATCACCGCGCCATCGACGCCGAAACGCTCCTTCAACGTCGGCACCGCGGGGCGTGTGCCCTGTCCCCAGAACCACACCGACGTCGTCTCAGTCTTGTCAGCCGCACGCCGCGCCTGATTCACCGGATGGTCGCGCAAGATCGCGGCGGCGCGATTCATCAGATCGCGAATCCGCTCCGCGCCCTCGCCTTCCGGCAGGTACGGCGCAACTTCCTTGCCGGTGATGTCGTGCGGCGGCGTCAAGCGGGTGGTCGCGATACCGCGCCGCCAGACCATCAGATGCCGGTAGCTGACGCCATTGAAGAATTCGATCCCGTCGCCCGCGAGTTCGCGCCGCAGATCAGCGACGATCGCGGCGCCCTCTTCGCTGGAGATATGACCCGAGGTGAAGTCATGCATCAGCGGAGCGCCATTCTCGCCGTTGCGAATCGAAACCAGGTTCATCCGGAACACGACGTCATCGGGTCCCATCGCGATTCCCCGGCTGGCCGCTTCAATCGGCGCGCGTCCGGTGTGGTACCGAGTCGGATCGTAGCCGAGCATCGTCATAGTGCCGACGTCGCTTCCCGACGGCATCCCGTTCGGAATGGTCGCGACCATCCCGAGCATTCCGCGCGACGCGATCAAGTCCATGTTGGGTTTGCGCGCAGCCTCAAGCGGCGTCAGGCCGCCGAGCTCGTCGCACGGCCAATCAGCCATTCCATCGCCATGAATGATTACGTACTTCATCGCAGCGACGATTCAGTCGCGTTCGAGAATTTTCAGCACTTTGTTGAGATCAGGTTCGACCACGATCGTGTTACTGAGATTTTTGAGCGCCGTGTCGGGATCCTTGAGGCCGTGGCCGGTGAGCGTGCAGACCACCACTGACCCCGGCTTGAGCATCCCCGACGCGCCGTACTTGAGCAGGCCCGCGACGGAGGCCGCCGAGGCCGGCTCGGCGAAGATGCCGCCCATCGCGATCAGCCGGTAGGCCGCGAGAATTTCGGCGTCGCTGACGATGTCGATGGCGCCGGCGGACTCGTCGCGCGCGGAGGTCGCGCCTTTCCAGCTCGCGGGGTTGCCGATCTTGATCGCAGTCGCGACCGTGTGCGGATCATCGATGGGACGCCCGAGCACGATCGGCGCCGACTCCTCCGCCTGGTAGCCCATCATCTTTGGCAGCCGCGTCGCGAATCCGGCCGACTGGTATTCCTGGTAGCCGGCCCAGTACGCCGTGATGTTGCCGGCGTTGCCAACCGGGAGAAAATGATGCGTCGGCGCGTCGCCGAGTTGATCGCAGATTTCGAACGCGGCGGTTTTCTGGCCCGCGATACGATCGGGATTGATGCTGTTCACCAGCCGGATTCGCAGCGGGTCGCGCTCGGCAAGATCCCGCACGACCTTCAGACAGATATCGAAGTTGCCGACTATCTCGAGCACCTTCGCGCCATGCATCACGCTCTGCGAGAGCTTGCCGACCGCGACCGCGCCTTTTGGAATCAGCACGTAGGCGCGAAGCCCCGCACGGCCCGCATATGCTGCGGCCGACGCGGCGGTATTGCCGGTCGAGGCGCAGATGACGGCGCGCGCGCCTTCACCCAGCGCCTTCGAGATAGCCACCGTCATCCCGCGATCCTTGAAGGAGCCGGTGGGGTTGGCGCCCTCACACTTCAAGTAAACCTTTATATTTGTCCCGAGCCGCTCGCCGAGCTCCGGACTCTCGACCAGCGGCGTATTGCCCTCGTTGAGCGTGACCACGGGGGTGGATTCGGTGACCGGCAAGAAGGCTCGGTAATGCTCGATGAGGCCGGGCCAGTAACGGAGGCGCGGCGGGGACTGCGGGCTTTGCTTGTGGGCGGCCATCGCGTTCAGAGCCGCTCCTCGATGCGGATGAACGCCGGCGGCGCGTCGACGATCCTGCGCGCACGAATCGCCGCCAGCGCCCGCTTGAGGTTGCGCTCCGGCGCTTCGTGCGTGCGCATTATCACCGGCACCGTCATCTCCGCTCCGCGTCCCTTCTGAATCACCGATGCGATCGAAATTCCGCTGCCCCCGAGCACCGAGGCGATCGCGCCCAGCACGCCGGGCTTATCCCGCGCCATGAAGCGCAGGTAATATTCGCATACCACGTCGTCCATCGGCTTGACACTGGCGCGCTTAATCGATTCGACCGGATAGCCAAGCGCATGCGAGCGTCCACCGGTGCCGCCGATTCGCTGCCGCGCGATTTCCAGGATGTCCGCCATCACCGCGGTCGCCGACGGCATCTGCCCGGCGCCGAGGCCGGAGTACATCGTAGAGCCGAGCGCGTCACCATGAATATAGATCGCGTTGAATGCGCCGCCGACCCCGGCGAGCAGATGCCGCGCCGGGAGCATCGTGGGATGCACCCGCGCCTCGATCGCGCCGTCGTCGTCCTTGGCGATCGCGAGCAGCTTGATGGTGTAGCCGAGTTCGGCCGCGTATGCGATGTCGGCCTGCGTGATCAGCGTGATGCCCTCGGTGTAGACCTGCGCGGGCTTGAGCAACACACCGAACGCGAGCGTCACGAGCAGGCAGAGCTTGTGCGCCGCGTCATGGCCTTCGACGTCGGTCGCGGGATTCGCCTCGGCCAGGCCGCTGCGCTGCGCGGCGGCGAGCGTGTCAGCGTACTCTGCGCCCCGCTCGGTCATGGTGGTGAGGATCGAATTACAGGTGCCGTTCACGATCCCATAGACGGCGCGCTGGCGATCGCCGGCCAACGCGTCGCGGAGCGTGCGGATGATCGGCACTCCGCCGCCGACGCTCGCCTCGAAGCCGACTGAGAGCCCGCGCTTCCCCGCGGCGCCAAAGATCTCGGCGCTATGCTCCGCGAGCATCGCCTTGTTTCCGGTGACGACGTCCTTTCCCGCGCGCAGCGCGTCGAGGATCAGCGTGCGCGCGGGTTCCTGTCCGCCGAAAAGCTCGACCACGATATCGACGTC